>CALURX010000015.1 GCA_944323265.1 Candidatus Gastranaerophilales bacterium | reverse complement strand
CTTTATTGTAGGATAAAAATACTTTGGTATTTGCGTCTTGCTTCTTTTTGTTATTTTTTATTTGGACACTAGTGCCTTGTGGGAGAGGGGATAACTACAACTATTCAACTTATCCGCTTTTCAACATTTTCATTAATGGCTGGAAGTTTTTTTATGCTTTTTCTGCGCTTTAACATGTTTTTTTGTAAACTGCTGCGGCGACAGGCTGTAAGATGTTTGGATACGTTTTACGCTAATAACATCCGGCATTGCCTGCAGTGCCGTCATAACTTTTCTTAATGTATCAATATTATCCAGCTCGATTCCAAGCTCAATAATACCAACCTTTCCTTTTGACTTAACATTTGCAGAGGTTATATTAGTGTTGTTATCAGAAACAACTCCGATAACATCTTTGAGCAATCCCAATTTTTCGGCTGTTTCAATACGTATTGTGGTGCTGTAAGTCTTGTTAATATTATTTCCTGACCAATGGATATCCATTAATCTTTCTACAGGAACATTTTCAAGCGTCTTGCAGTCAAGCCTGTGAATAGTGACTCCCTTAGATCGTGTAACCACCCCGACAATAGGTTCTCCCGGGATTGGCGAGCAGCATCGTGCAAAAGAATATAAAAGACCCTCAAGCCCGACAATATCTTTTTCAGACGCTTTTCTTGGTCTGTGCTGTGCAGGGCTTTCCTGTTTAGGCGGTTTTCTCAGGCGGTTAACAATTTTGTTAACAGTTGTCTCACCGTATCCTAAAGCTGCAAATAAATCATCCGCACTCACATAATTCATTTGTTTTGCAACTTTGTCAAACTCACCGTTTTTAACATAATCGTCAAAAACCGTTTTTGTGAGTTCATGTTCAAGGTTTGCTTTTCCGATATTAATATGGTCTTCTCTGTTATTCTTTTTGTACCATTGTCTTATCTTTGAAGCAGCCTGTTTTGTTACGACAAAATTAAGCCAGTCAAGACGCGGCGCCGCGACTTTTGATGTCATAATCTCAACAATATCGCCGTTTTTAAGCTTCGTATCCAGCTGCGCAATACGTCCGTTAATCAAAGCCCCGACGGTTTTATGTCCCACATCAGAGTGAATACGATAAGCAAAGTCAACAGGAGTTGCGCCTTGCGGAAGGTCGATTACATCTCCGCCCGGTGTGAAAGCAAATACCTGATCCGAGAATAAGTCAAGCTTAACAGAGTTAACATAATCTTCTGCGTTTTGCGTGTCTTTGTTATACTCAACCAGTTTCCGCATCCACGAAAACTTGATGTCGCTTGCTGAATCGGCCTTTTTAGAGCCTTTTTCTTTGTATCTCCAGTGTGCGGCAATACCGTATTCAGCAATCTCGTGCATTTCCCACGTTCTTATCTGTACTTCAAGAGGCTTTTGTCTTGGCCCGATAACGGATGTGTGTAAAGATTGATACATGTTGCTTTTTGGCATGGCAATATAATCTTTGAAACGCCCCGGAATCGGTTTAAATTGGGAGTGGATTAACCCCAAAACCTCATAGCATTCTTTTTCCGTATCAACTATTACACGAACGGCAGTGATGTCATAAAGGTCGTGGAATGCGACATTCAGACGCTGCATTTTGTTATAAATACTGTAATAATGCTTGGCTCTGCCTGTGATTTTAGCGTTAATTCCGCTTGCCTTAACATCTTTGGAAATTTTATCAATCAAAAGCTTAACGGTCATGTCACGTTCAGCTTTTTTTTGCGAAACAAGCTGGGCTATTTCATAGTATTTGTCCGGATGAAGATACTTGAGAGACAAATCTTCAAGTTCAGCCTTGATTTTCCCGACACCTAATCTGTTCGCAAGCGGAGCAAATATATCCAGTGTCTCTTGTGCAATTCTCTGCTGTTTTGCAGGAGCCATATAATTAAGCGTCCGCATATTATGCAGCCTGTCAGCTAGTTTCAGGAAAATAATCCTTACATCGCTTGCCATCGCAATAAACATTCTGCGGAAATTCTCTGCCTGACGCTCCTCTGTGGATTTGAACTGCAGTTTCCCGAGCTTTGTAACGCCCTGCACAAGGTTTAAAACATCCTCGCCGAACAGTTCCTTAATATCTTCCGGCTTTGCGTCAGTATCTTCAAGAATATCATGCAGAAAACCCGCCATAAGAGTGTGCTTATCGGCTCTGAGCCCGATGAGTATTTTTACAACCTCCATCGGATGAATAATATAAGGCTCCTCAGAAACCCTGTATTGACCTGAATGCAGCTTTTTTGCAAATTCAAAAGCTTTTTCAAGTTCTTCTATATCGCTCTCCTGGTATTGCTGTTCAACGAGCAATGCCTGAATTTCGTCGAATGAGATGACAAACTGTTCCATAATATAGTTATAATAGTTTTTTTTCGAGAATTTTTCAAGGGGGGAGAGGGTGATAAGTTGAAGAGTTGAACAGTTGAAAGGTTGAAAAGTAGTTAAAAACTCTATTCACTAATCACCATTCACTCTTATTCACTTAATCACTAAAACACACCCTTCACACCTCACGCCTCACCCTTCACGCTTTTGATTTGTCGGTTGGGCATACTAGCCTATAACCGAATTTATTAATAACTGTAAATTTTTATGTAGTTTTGTAACAATACTCTTGATTTTCCTAAAGTTTTCCGAAAAACAGCCGTAAACAAATATATCGGAAGTTTAAATTGTTGATTAGGAGCTTTATTATCGTGAAAAAAGTAGTATTAGTATTTTTTGCATTCTTATTTTTTACCCTGAACCAGGCATTTGCCTACAGAGCAACAGATTTTTCAAGCGACACAAAAATTATTTCTGCAATCAAGCTGCTTGAACAATCAGGCGAAGTTGATGTTTTAAGAAACCTTCAACGCCACGCCATGAGAGTTAAGTTTGACGATTTAACAATGGTTTATAACGGAAGCAAGGCTTTTGCAGTAAGTACATATAACAATTACGGAACAAGAGTTATTTTGATTAACTCAAAATACAAAAATGCACCGGTAGAACAGATTGCCTGCTTGATAGCACACGAAAGCTGCCATACTGGTTACAGCGCAGATTTGGAAGAAGAGACTATTGCAACCCAAAAAGAAGCTGCCTGCTGGACAAGATTGAAAGTAGCTTCAAAAACTTACCCTGATTCAAGATTGACAAAGAGACTAGACAAATTAAGCGCTATGTATCTTGCATCAGACAGTAATAATAATCTGGTACAGCAAAAGATTGCAAGCAACGGTTTTTACAGAAGCCAGTTAGGTTTGAACTAATCCTCCAATACTTCATACGATCTTCGTTAAAATCCTGCTTATAAGAAGCAGGATTTCTTTTTTCCAATAAAAAAGCAAAAGCGATAATCTTTTAATTATCGCTAAATTATGTGTGTGTATTATATTATGATTTATATTTTTGGCTTGTGTTTATCTTAATAGTGTGTGTGTGTTTATTTATGCTATAGCATGAAATTGTTTATTTTCATTGACCGGAGTTTGGTCATTTTCTTTTATCATGCTGAATGTTCTGTATAATTTGTATCCAAGAGATTTGAAAGGGTTAGTATTAACAGTATCAGCGTTTCTTGCAAATTCTTGGTTTTGTTGGAATTTAACTGAAGCATTAGGGTCTCTCAGCATTAATATAGCGTTTTGAGTATCAGCTCCTTTTGATATTATATTATTTTCTCTAAAGTTGATATTTGAAACATTATTGATTTTATTAATCATCATAATTATCACCTCTGTGAACTTTCTGTTGTAATTAAGTGTTTTTGTTACACTTCATTCAACAATTTCATTATGCACTATACGAAATAAAATGTCAAGAGGGGAGGTTACTTATTGTTAAGTTTTGTGAAAATCCACTAGTGACAGGCTTTTAGGGATAAAATGTCAAAAATACACTTAAAAAATAGGACGACCGACTATTAACCCATGGATTTATATTTTTGTCAGCGACAGCATGGCATGCCCTTTTTTATTTGCTTAACAATGTTCATTATTATATAAGATTGTGGTATTATTTTATCTATAGGGGAGAATATGCGAAATAGCGGAAATATCAATAAAAATAAACAGTTTTCTGACCGTCTGATGTGGCTGCAGATTATCTTTGTGTTTGCGGTATTTCTGTTTGTTGTTTATCTGTTCTGCGTTCAGGTTTTGGATGTAAGGCATTTCAGGATTAAGGCTAAAAATCAACGACGCGCAAGCTCCTTTGTTATGCGCGGAAACATTTATGACAGAAACGGCATAAAGCTTGCAACGGATACCGTTTACTTTGATATTTTTGCCAGAAAAGAAGATTTTGTGCACTCTCCTGAGGAGCTTGCGAAAATTCTGGCTCCAATCTTGAAGATTTCTCAGGTTGATTTGACTGAAAAATTAAGGCAGGATGTCTCTCTCATATCTTTAAAAAAAAATGTGGACAGACATACTCGTGACAAGATTGCGGCTCTGAATCTCAGAGAAATTCCAATGGATAAGAAGAGTATTAGAACCTATCCTCAGGGATCACTTGCAGCGCATGTTCTCGGATATTACAATTTTGACGCTGATGTAGCATCAGGCGTTGAGCTTACGGCAAAGGATAAACTGGAGAGTGTAACCAGAGAATCAGATATTGAGGTTACGCCTAAGGGAAAGGTTATTTATACTATTACAACAGATCCTGTAGCAGCTACAAAACCTTCTAAGGGTAAAGATGTTACGCTTACTATTGATGCTGCGGTTCAGCATGTGTGCGAAAGAGAGTTGATGAAGTCTATTGAAAAATTCAAAGCACATCGAGGGGCGGTTATTGTTATGAATCCGAGAAACGGTGAGATTCTTGCCTATGCGGTTTATCCTTATTATGACCCGAATAACTTTAAGAGTGCTACAAATTTCCAGATAAAAAACTGGACTCTGACCGATGTTTTTCCGCCGGGATCTACATTTAAGATTATAACTGTCGCCTCTGCTATGGAGCTTGGCAAAATTAATAGATTCTCGAAGATTAATGATACCGGAAAGATTAAGGTAGGCTGGTGGACTATCAAGAACTATGATTACAACAGACACCCGAAACCGGGCATGATAGATTTGGTATATTTGTTTGAACATTCAAGCAATGTAGGCTCGGTTCTGGTTGCCCAGATGATGAGCAGGTATGAATTTTATGACATGCTCAAAAAATTTGGATTCGGACAAAAGACAGGAATTGACCTTCCCGGTGAATCTGTGGGCATTCTTAAACCTGCAGGCAGATGGGATTCTTCTGACCACGCTTCAATGGGTTACGGCTACGGTTCTTCTGTCACTGCAATTCAGATGGTAGCGGCAGTTGCAGCTATTGCAAATGACGGAATGTGGATTACGCCGCATGTTATTAAATACTCACCGGAAGAAGAGGCGGTTAAGATAAAAAAAGTTCAGGTTATGACGCCTGAGCATGCAAGAATAATAACAGAACTCCTGACGGAGAGTGTTAATCAGGGTAAATCTATTATTAAATCAAATAGTTTTAATATTGCAGCAAAAACAGGTACATCTATTAAGCCTAAAGAAAACGGAACAGGGTATACTAATAAGCTTTATACCTCAATTGTAGGATATATGCCGTCAAGTAACCCTCAGGTGCTTATTTACGTTATAGTAGATTCGGCTCAGGGTGGAGAGATTTGGGGTAATACGGTTGCTGCACCTATTTTTAAAGAAATTTCAACTCAAATCTCACACATTTTGAATCTACAGCCGGACAAATTTGGAGGAAAAGTATGAAACTGAGAAATTTAGTAGATAATATAAACTATATAGAGCTGGTGAATCTTGATGATTTATCAGATGAGGCAACAGGAATCTCGTATAATTCTAAAAAAACAGAACCAGGTGATATTTTCTTTTGCTTGACAGGAGAGCACGTTGACGGTCACGAATACGCGGAAGAAGCTGTTGCAAACGGTGCCTGTGTTTGCGTTGTTGAAAGAAGGCTTAATCTCGATGCTCCGCAGATTGTTGTCAGCGACACAACAGAAATGATTGCTGAAGTTGCAAGTTTATTTTATTCCAACCCTTCTTCAAAGCTTAACTTGATAGGAGTTACCGGAACTAATGGAAAGACAACCGTTACACATCTTATTCAGAAGATTTTCGAGGCTAACAATCAACAATGTGCTTTAATAGGCACTTTGGGTAATAAATTCTCATCATCTGATTCTTACCACGATGCAAAACATACAACGCCTCAGGCGCCTGAGCTGCAGGAATTGTTTTACGATATTAATGAAAAATGTATAAAAAATGTTGTTATGGAGGTTTCGTCTCACGCGCTTGCGCAGCACAGGGTTGATTTTTGCGACTTTAACGGAGCAGTGTTTACAAACCTGACTCAGGACCATTTGGATTTCCATATTACAATGAATAATTACTTCAAGGCAAAGGCTATACTTTTTGAACGCCTTGTTGCGGGAGATTTTGCGGTTATAAATGCTGATGACAGTTATGCCGGCCGGTTTTTGGAAGTGATTTCACCATCGGTGAATGTTATTACATACGGAATTAACATGCCGGCTGATGTCAGTGCTAAGGATGTAAGATTTTCTCATGAAGGCGCATCTTTTGTGTGTGTAATAAAAGGAAAAGAGTATCCGGTAAAACTTAAGATGAACGGCATGTTTTCCGTATATAATGTTCTGGCGGCAATTTCGACTGCTGTTGTTCAGAATCTTGACCTTGAGGTTACCATAAAGACTTTGGAGAATCTTGGCGGCGTTGCGGGAAGATTTGAAGTTATAATCAACAAGCCGACGGTCATTGTGGATTACGCACACACTCCTGACGGATTGGAAAATGTTTTGAAGGCTGCAAGAGATATTACGCCAAGCGATGGTAAATTAATCTGTATATTCGGATGCGGCGGCGACAGAGACACCACAAAGCGTCCTAAGATGGGAAGAATTGCGGAGGAATTAGCAGACAAAGTTATTGTTACAAGCGACAATCCGCGTTCTGAAAATCCGCAGCAGATTATTACGGATATTCTTGCCGGGTTCAGAAGCGTAAATGAGGTTATTGTTGAGCCGGATAGAGAACTTGCAATAAAAGAGGCTAAAAAGATTGCAGGGCCGCATGACGTTGTACTTGTTGCAGGAAAAGGGCATGAAGACTACCAGATTCTTGCGGATGAGATAATACACTTTGATGACAGAGAAAAGGTCAGAGAGATTTTCGGATGAAAACACCTTTAATTATCGAACAGCATTTTCACGGTGCTTACGGCGTAGATTTTAATACTGCAAGCGCGGATGATATCGCAGAACTTGCGGTAAAACTCAGAAAAATCGGAATAGGCGGATTTTTCCCTACGCTTGTTACGGATTCTGTTGAAAATATTAAACGACAGATTGGGATAATAAAGCAGGCATCGGAACAAGTTCCTGAAATACTCGGGGTTCATCTGGAGGGAATATTTATCAATCCTCTTAAAAAAGGGATTCATAACCCGGAGCATTTTATGCCTCTGACAGTTGAAAACTACCGGAAAATTGAAGATGATTTTATAAAAATCGTAACCCTTGCGCCGGAGCTTGATGAGGGTCTGGTTGATTATCTGAAATCAAAGGGGGTTAAGGTTCAGGCAGGGCATTGTGTCGGCTGGGGAAGTGTCGACGCTGCCACTCACACGTTTAATGCAATGTCTCCTGTTTCCCATAGGGGAATTTCGACTGCGCTTTCGGCTCTTGTTGATGATAGTGTTTACGCGGAAATTATAGCAGACGGTGTCCATGTGAGTGACGATGCACTTAAGCTGTTTTTTAAATCCAAACCGAAAGATAAAGTAATACTGATAAGCGATTCGCTTCCGATTACTTACAGCGAATTGAAAGAAACTGTTTTTGCGGATTCCAAAATATACTACGACGGAGACAAGGCCACATCAAAGGACGGAACGATTGCTGGAAGCACAAAACTTTTACCTGAAATTATTAAAATCCTCGGCAAAAAAGGCATGTTTGAACCCCAATACATTGAAAATGTTTACAAATACCACAACATAGAGCCAAAAGGTGAAATTGAGTGGAATGAAGAATTTGAGATTGCAGATATAAATTTATAGATTGAGAATTGAACAAATATTCTGATAATTTGACAAAACTCTAACTATATATATTTTCTCTTGAGAAATATAATAAACAACCAGATAGTTTTTCATAACAGGCAAAAATAATATATTCGTATTACCGGAGAATTCCGGACGGCTTTTGCCGAGTCTGGGATAGGCTGAAAGATTAATAAAAGAATTTTTAAGTTTGATTGCAAAAGATTTTGATGCAGACTTATTATCTTTAGAAATATAATTCTTAATTTTTCTAATATCAGATTGGGCTCTGTCTGTTATAATAATTTTTAATCTATTCATCTTCTGCAATCAGTTCGTCCATAAAATTAAGCCCATCATGTACTCTGCCGGCTCTAATATCTTCCATGCCTTCGGCAATATCTTTTCTTAATGACATTATATCATCAGAAGATACGGAAACATGGGATATAGCTATTTTTATTGTTTCATTTATTGCTTCATTTATAGAATTATATATTCCTGCGGCAATTTGATCTTTAATGAATTTTTCGTTACCGGGTGATAAAGATATATCCATTATTCCCCCTTTTTCTTTAATTATAGTTGATATTCTAACTAATTTCAACAAATCATTTACCCAGCATGACCATTAGAACGGAAATGTCAGCCGGCTTAACTCCGCCGATTCTTGATGCTTGAGCAAGGTTTGTCGGGCGGACTTTTTCAAGCTTTTCTTTTGTTTCGGTTGAAATATGTTTTATTTTAGAATAATCAATATTGGCAGGGATTCTGTATTTTTCAAGCTTTTCGCTTGTCTCAACCTGCTGCTCCTGACGCTTTATATAACCGTCATATTTTATCAAAACTTCTGCTTCTTCTGTTATATCTTCGCTGAGGTTTAAATTACGTGTTTCTTCGTCAAGTTTCTTGAAGATTTCGTAACTAACATTAGGGCGCTTAAGAAGCTCTGCAAGCCTTATACCTCTGTCTATGTGCTCGCCGATTCCTGCAAGAATAGAATTAACTTCTTCGCTTGAGGAAACTTTTGTTTCTTTCAGCCTTTCAACTTCTCTTTGAATCTTTTCCTGCTTATCCAGAAATCTTTGGTATTGACCATCATCAATAAGCCCGATTTTATGTCCGATTTCTGTCAGTCTTGAATCCGCGTTATCCTGTCTTAAAAGAAGTCTGTATTCAGAACGTGAAGTCAGCATTCTATATGGTTCCTGAATATCCTTTGTAACCAAATCGTCAATTAATGTTCCGATATAAGATGATGCTCTTGAAAGTTCGAGCGGTTCTTTATTGTTCAGGTAATTTACGGCATTAATCCCTGCGATTAAACCCTGCGCGGCAGCTTCTTCATACCCGCTTGTTCCGTTTATCTGGCCTGCGAAGAACAATCCGTCGATATCCTTTGACATAAGCGAATGCTTTGTCTGTATTGCAGGCACATAATCGTATTCAACGGCGTATGCCGGTTTTATTATATGAGCTTTTTCCAGACCCGGAAGCGAGCGGAGCATTTCTATCTGAACGCAGGCAGGAAGGCTCGTTGAAAAACCTTGAATATAAACTTCATAAGTATTAAGCCCTTCCGGCTCAATGAAAATATGGTGTGATGGGTTTGATGCAAATCTGACGATTTTATCTTCAATAGATGGGCAGTATCTCGGGCCTACTCCTTGAATTAAACCCTGATACATCGGTGATTTGTCAAGATTTGCACGTATAATACTGTGTGTTTCTTCATTTGTCCGCGTTAGATAACAAGGAACCTGCGGTCTTATCGGGCGGTTAGGCTTGAATGAATAAAAGCTGAGTTTTTCATCGCCCGGCTGAACTTCCATTTTTGAATAATCAATTGTACGTTTATCAACCCTTGCAGGTGTGCCTGTTTTAAGCTTTTTTGTTGTTATTCCGTGTTTTCTGAGTGACTCTGAAAGCCCTATTGCAGCACGCTCGCCGAGCCTTCCGCCTGGGTAGGCCTGAAGACCCACATACATTTTTCCGTCAAGCGATGTGCCTGTTGTAAGCACAATTGCGCGGCAAGAAAATTCTATTCCGTACTCATCTATTGCACCGATAATCTGATTATCTTTAACTATAATTTCAGTAATACAGGTTTGCTTAATCCAGATATTATCGGTGTTTTCCAGTATGTTGCGCATATACTGAGTGTATTCTTTTTTATCCGATTGTGCTCTTAAGGCTCTAACTGCTGGGCCTTTTGAGGAGTTAAGCGTTTTCATCTGGATATAAGTAGCGTCTGCAACTTCTCCCATCACACCTCCAAGAGCATCAATTTCTCTTACAAGGGTTGATTTTGCAGGGCCCCCGATTGCAGGGTTGCAAGGCTGGAGTGCAATATTGTCTACGTTTAAGGTGCATAACAAAACATTACACCCGAGGCGTGCTGCAGATAGTGCGGCCTCGCAGCCGGCATGCCCTGCACCTACGACGATGACATCAAACTTGTTATTCATATAATCCAGACTAGTCATAGAATCATTATACATCAAACTTAAAATAAGATTTTTTATGAGTTTCTGTAAAACTCTCCCCACTCTGCCATTGATTGCAGTACAGGGTTTAGTGTCATTCCGAGTTTCGATAATTTATACTCAACCCTTGGCGGAACCTCCGGATAAACTTTGCGAATCAAAAGTCCGTTTCCCTCGAGTTCGCGCAGATTGTCGGTTAACACTTTTTGAGAACATCCGACACTCCGCTGCAGTTCGCCAAAGCGTTTTACACCTCCGAGCAGGTCGCGGATGATGAGAATTTTCCATTTGTTGCCGATAAGTTTTAATAACACTGCGACAGGACAGGGCGGTAAGTCTTTTTTGTCTAACATGCTTGTTTTTCCTCAATAGTTACTTTTTTAATACTACATTACAAAATTGTGCCTGCTTTACTTTTATACAGCTACAGTTTAACATAATATTGTAAAAAAAGAAAGGCGGTATAAAATGGAAATTATTGTAAAAAATTACAAAGAAGAAAAAGGCGAACTTCAAGGCCAAGGCCAAAATACTTATAACGTGAAACAAATTGCGGCAGGAAAATGCAGCGCTAACTTTGTTGAAGTAGAGCCGGGAAATTTTGCTTACGGCTACCACTGGCATGAAGAAAACGAAGAAGTATTCTATATAATATCAGGCGAAGCTTCCGTTAAGACCGTAAACGGTGATATCAGACTTAAACAGGGCGATGCTATATATTTCCCTGCAAATGAAAAAGGCTCACACGTAATCTCTAACCCATCAAAGACAGAAAAACTCGTTTACCTTGATTTCGGGACACTGAATAAACCTGATGTTGTTCATTTTACAGGAACAAATGCCGGCATGGTAATTTCAAAAACAGGCGTACACAATTTGGAGTTCTAGGATATGAGCGTTGAGCAAAATAAAGAATTAATGAAAAAATTCGAGATAATGATTAATACTGCGGACGAGAAACTTGCAGAAGGCATGATTGCAATTTTGCGCGGAATAGGAATTTGTCCATAGTTTCAAGAAATTGTTTGGCGGAATTTTACCGTTCGGTAAAATTCCGCATGTCAAGTATGTAAAGTTTTCTAAATTTTACCGCTCGGTAAAAAACATTGACTTTGTAAACAAAAAATGTTATATTTTTACTGAACGGTAAAATTTTATCCCATACTATCATGCAAATCAAAGACTTAGAGACATTGGCAGCGCTTGTTAAAAAGACGCGCAAAGAACAAAATTTAACACAATCAGACCTTGCAGCGGCATGTGGTGTCGGTGTCAGGTATATTGTTGATTTAGAAAAAGGGAAAGAGAGCTGCCAGATAGGTAAAGCCTTAAAGATTGTTCGCATGCTCGGAATTGAACTTGAGGCAAAGTAGGATGGCTATGAATCCGGAGAAGACATTAACTGTAAGATTAAATAAAAATTTTGTCGGATATCTCGAGCAGGATTTGCAGGGTAAATTTGTTTTCACGTATGACAAAGATAACAAAATTCCGCTCTCTTTGAGCCTTCCTTTAAGAGAAGAGCCTTATTTGGATAAAGAATGCAGAGGATTTTTTGAGGGACTGCTTCCGGAAGGTGAACAAATAAGACTTTATATCGGAAAAAAATACGGCATTAATCCTAAAAATGAATTCAGCCTCTTGAAGGCTATCGGGTATGATTGTGCAGGAGCGGTGTCTTTTAGTGATTATGAGGAAAATCCTAAAAATATAAAAAATGATTTTATAAAAATTGAAGGAAAAAAATTTACAGATAAAGCACTGGAAGACTATATCTCGGACTTGCCGTTAAAGCCGCTTTTGACAAACTCTGACGGTTTAAGACTTTCTCTTGCCGGAGCGCAGGATAAGATGGCCGTTGTTTTGATTGATAATGTTGTATCACTGCCAGACAAAGATGTTCCGACAACCCATATTCTTAAACCGGAGATGAAAGATATTGAAAGTTCTGTAGAAAATGAATATATCTGTCTGAACGTTGCAAAAGAAATCGGATTGAATGTTTGTAATTGTGAAATCAGAACAACCGGAAATATTAAGTATCTTCTGCTTGAACGTTATGACCGTGAGCTTAAAGGAAATCAGGTAAAAAGGATACATCAGGAGGACTTCTGTCAGGCAAAAAATATCACAAGCACTTTCAAGTATGAAAGAGAGGGCGGAATAAACATAAAAGACTGTTATGAAATTATAAGACATACAAAAACGCCGGCGTTAAATATAATAGAACTTACAAATCGAATTATTTTTAATTATCTCATAGGGAATGCAGATGCCCATGGCAAAAATTTTTCTCTTTTGTACACGGATACCGGCATTCAATTTGCGCCGGCTTATGATATTCTATGTACTGCAATATATCCGGATTTGACTTCCAATATGGCTATGAAAATAGGAGGACACTACGAGCCTGATAAAATATGTGAGCACAATTGGGAAAAAATGGCAGAAAGTGTCGGTATTAACTACACACAACTAAAAAAAATGATAATAGAACAAGCACGAATTCTTACTCCAACGATAGAAAACTTCATAGTAACAAATGAAATCGATGCTCCGGTTGCAAATAATCTTATAAAATTTGTAAGAGATAATTGCAGAAGGGTGCTTAGGAGGTTTGGTTTATTTAGTGACTAAAAAGCCGTAGCGTGCATTTTTAAATTCTAAAGCTTTGCTTGAAACAACGCCCAGTGATTCGTACGGAATCCCGAGTTTATCAAGCAAAGCTTTTTGTATTTCAGCTTCCTCTTTACCTTGATTGACAATAAGCATTTCTTTTCCAAGGATTTCATAAGCATGCTCCAGCAGCTTTTCCGGCATGAAGAATCTTTCAGGCAGCCCCCATCTTTTGAGCGGATATTTTGTCACAAAGGGTAAGAGCCAAATAATATAATCATATCGGGATTTTATATTCAACAAATCGTCCGCGTAGTAACTAACTCCTTCAAGCCCATTTATATAAAATTGAGCCGCTTCATATCTTGAATAGAGATTAGAATAAAGTCTGTAAGCATCAATTTCGACCCCATCGAGTTTTAGCGTTTTGCAGTGGTTTTTAAAAAATTTATATTCTCCTCTGACATAAGCCCAGTTTTTCGAGCCAATATCAAGCACGCTCAAAGATTCCTGAAAATCAGCCTTGAAATTTTGGCTCAAAATGTCAAAAACATAATCAGCCTCAGAATTTTCTGCCTCGCCTCGGTAATTCTTTCTGGAAAATCTTGTATGTGAACGTATGAAAAAATCAAAGCGGTTTCTTAAATCTTTAAACATAATGTTATATTAATCTATAAATTTATAATTCTACAGCTTTATATATATGATTTTGGGTGGCAAATTTTTTTTTCTTGTGTTTTCTTATTAAACGGAGGATTTTATGCAAATCACAAAAATTACACTAACTGAAAACAAACCATTTATCCAAAATAAAACTCAAAAAAATATTTTTCAATACAATACGCCGGCTTTAAATCCAATAATGAGCGGGTATAGAGATTTTAACATTAATTTTAGAGGCAGAACTCCTGAAAACTTTTATGAACAGGAATTCAACATTAAATATATGCCTGATACAATGAAGAAGTTTCTCAATGCGGATTATGACGAGAGAAAACATATTCCGCCCGAGCAGATAATGAGTGAAAGTTTTAAATATCTTGCAGTCATAGATAATTTTGCAGATGTTAAGTCAACTTACCCTGACGAACCTTTGTTTGCTAATCTTCACGAAGCCAGCCTCAAAGGACGTTCCGGAATCTTGTCCGATATAAAACTTGCAAAAGAAATGTCCGATACACCTCTTTTCAACGACGGAGAAGACAATTTCGGAATATATCTTTTAAGGAAAATTTATCTTGAAGGAAAAACAATAAAAGAAATTAACAAAGATTTCTACGAAAAAGACCTTAATCCGGAATACAAAGGGGTTATATCCCAGCCGATAACCTACGGCACAACATCTGCCTTTGGAATTCAATACCCTAAAACAGATTTTTGGCATTCTTTTATTGCAACGCGGGAAGAGTACAAAAAGTTCTTTGTGAACCTTCCAAAACATAATAAAACAGAGTTACAAAAAGAACTGGTGAAATTGCACCGCAACCCTACTGACAAAACTAAAACAGAAGAAAAAAAACCTGTTAGAAAGTACACAATAAAAAAATACCAGAAAGACCAAATTACAAAGGACATAATAAAATCAAAGGGCGATGAAAAAGCTATCAAAAATGCAATAACCGGACGATTTACGAAAGATGACCCCGAAGCGGCATTTATTGTCAAATACCTTAGTCCTATAATGATTGTTGCTGCAGATAAAATTCATCTTTCAGAAGAAATGAAAGATTTTGCTGATTTAACCAAAACCGAAAATCAACAATCTGAAACATTTTTTGCAAGATTTTGGAAAGCGCGGCCGGAAGTATTGAAACACTATTCAACTTCAATCACAGATACAATAGAACTGTTTGAAGAAACGTACGGAGACGGCGGATTGATTCCGATAAACAACGAATTTCAAATAATTTCTAAAGACGTCGAAAATCAAAAGGCCATAGACTATGTACCACAAAGATTTGTCGAGCTTTTAAACTATACTCAGACGATTATTCCAAACCGTGAAAAAGCTTATTCAATACATAATGAAGAGCAGTCAAAGTGGAATGAACATTTTGTCTGGCGCTACGGAGAAGTTAAATCGGAAGAGCCAGTTGAAACCTTAAAACAAGAAAACAAAACACCGCTAGAACTTCTTGAAGAAACAGCGGCACAAAATAATGCAAAAGTTTACACCCTAAGAGGAATAAATGGTGAAGACGTCCATATTACAGCTAATCTTGACGAGGTCTTCAGAGATTATATACATCACAGATATAGCGGATTCCCTTCTAAATATCAAAACAATTTAATCAAAAAGGCACTTAATAGTCCTTTTATGACAGAAAAAGCTAAATTAAGTTTTGCAACAATCCCCATAGCGGATCAACTTGACGATGAAAATCTCCTGAACAAAGCTGAAAGAGAATACTTAATAAATTTGGTAACATCAGAGCTGGAACATAATGAAAATGTCGCTGCAGCAATGGCTGCTATTGAAGTTCTTGCGCTGCATTCCGAAGAGCCATATAAGATATATAGAACACTGCTATCAAATCAAACGAAAGAGAATAAAATTGAAGAATATAATGCAATACTGGCAAATACTCCTCAAGACCCAAAAAGAAACGATGAACTGAACTACTTGTATGATTTATACAGAAAGCCCCTGTCTAATAGTGAAATAACAAAAATCATTCTACAGATTATGGATTATATAAGAAATTTCGATGTACAATTTACATTGACAGAAAAATCTGTTATATACCAGAAAAAAGAGTATATAAAAAATTTAAGCTTATACAAAGACCAATGCAAACGTGATAAAAAGTTTAAACAAAGGTTAAAACAAGAACTTGAGGCTAACATCCCGAAGTTTTATTTTTTCAGATCTCTGTTAATAAAACAAGCTAATCCAGCACAAGTGCTTGCAAAAACAGAAACTTACATTTACCTGCTGCTGGAGAGTTTGTTGTCAACAGCAGCAAAAAGCAGAAAAATATAATAAAAAAAGAAGCCGCTTTAGGCGGCTTTTTTGTTGTATTTATGATATTACTCTATACTTCTTTAAAGATTAATGTTGCGTTATGTCCGCCAAATCCGAATGAATTTGATAATGCTGCACGAACTTTTTTATCTCTTGCTTTATGCGGCACATAGTCGAGATTTGCAACTCGTTCATCTTGATTATCAAGGTTGATTGTAGGAGGCACCTTACCGTCAGTAATAACCTTAACGCATACAATACCTTCCACAGCACCTGTAGCACCGAGCATATGACCGTGCATGCTTTTTGTCGAACTTACCAGCAGATTAGAGTTCTTTTCTTTGTCGCCAAAAATCTTAGCAATTGCCTGAGATTCAGCAATATCTCCCAAACCTGTGCTTGTGCCGTGCGGATTGATATAATCGATATCCTCAGGCTTTAAGCCCGCATCATTAAGAGCAAGTTCCATAGATTTAATTGCACCATTACCTTCAGGATCAGGAGCAACCATATCATAAGCATCCGCAGATTGACCATATCCGACTATTTCAGCATATATATGCGCCCCGCGTTTTTTTGCAAGTTCATATTCTTCTAATACAAGAACTCCTGCTCCTTCACCCATTACAAAACCATCTCTGTCTTTATCATAAGGTCTTGAAGCTTTTTCCGGCTCATCATTTCTTTTTGATAATGTTCTTGCCGCTGTAAATGCGCCGATACCAAGAGTTGTTATTGTTGCCTCACAACCGCCTGCAACCATTACATCCGCATCTCCGTACTGAATCGTTCTAAATGCATCTCCTATTGAATGAGAACCTGTAGCGCAAGCTGAAACTACAGCTTTGTTTACACCTTTATAGCCGTGTTTCATTGAAACTCTTCCTGAAGCCATGTCAACAATAAGCATTGGAACCGTGAATGGCGAACCCTTTGTAGGGCCTTTTTCTATCATGGCCATATGGTTTTTCTCAAAAGTTTTAAATCCACCTGCTGCAGAACTTACAAGCACCCCAATTCTATAAGGATCAATTCCTGCTTCATCCAGCTTTGCATCAGCAATAGCTTCGTCTGCTGCTGCCATAGCAAACTGCGTAAATCTATCCATTCTTTTTGCATCTTTGGGTTCAATATAATCTTCAGGATTAAAATCTTTGTCTTTGATTTCTGCAGCGATTTTAACAGTATGTCTTTCGGTATCAATCGCTTCAATCAAAGAAACGCCGCTTTTGCCCTTAAGCATCGCATCCCAAAACTTATCTACCCCGATACCACACGGAGTCACTGCTCCCATTCCTGTTATTACAACTCTACGTTTTGTCATCTTTTTCCTTTTCCTTAATAAATAGGAGGGCGAAAATAGATATCCTCACCCTCCTAATATAAATTTAAATCTTATTATGAGTGTGCATCGATGTAGTTAACAGCATCTTGAACAGTTTGAATTTTTTCAGCTTCTTCATCAGGGATTTCGCAGCCGAATTCTTCTTCAAAAGCCATTACCAATTCAACGGTGTCTAAAGAGTCTGCACCTAAATCAGCAGTGAAGCTTGCTTCCGGAGTAACCAAAGCTTCATCGCAGCTTAATTGGTCAACTACAACTTTTTTTACTTTTTCTAATGTACTCATGTTTTTTATCCTCTTATTTATTGTGTAATACACTATTCTACTAAATTATACTATTTCAAGATAATTTTGCAATAAACTTCAAAAATTGTTACACTTTGTTAGATTTTGCGGCTTTATATTAAGTTTTGTAAACGTAATGATAGGATAATTGGCAAATTTTTTCTTTTTTAAAACTTTATTAAAGTATAGAAAATGTAAATGTAAGAAATAGATTGGAGAAAAAATGAGTAAGATTTCATTGGGATTAGAATATGGTGCAAGTTTAGCAAGAAGATTTTTCGGGAGAGGTGCAAATCCTGCTATTGAAACCGCCCAAACAGTTTCTGTAAAAAAACATCCTATGACAAGAACGATAACGGATCCTATAACCGGTGCTGTCAGTGGTCTTGAAAGAGAAATTACACTGGAAGCCGGGAAAAAAGGAGTTGCAAGGATTGATTATTTAGGCGAAGGCAAAAGAAAGATTACAATATTTAACGAAGATAACTTCCCATTCTTCTGTGAAACCAAAACTATTACAAGAGAAGAGGGGGGAAGCGCTTTTGGAGGCAGCAGAATTCGTATTGATAAAGATAAAGACAGACACTGGACATACACTAAGAACATACGCGTACAGAAAGATTACAGCAAGGCAGGCTCGCTTGAGCATAAAGAATTGACTTATAATCATGTTTCAGGTAACGGATTAAATGATTATAGATATAATGCTTCTATGGATAGAGTTTATGCAGAATTTCCATTGACAAGCAGTTATCAGGATATGGGAACAAGACCTCATAATACAGCAGGAGTGCAACACTCGATAACATGGGATGGCGGACGTCCTGAAAATAACTATTACAAGTTTACTCAAAATGGAACTAATTACCAAAATATTATTGAAGCAAAGAAAGCTGCAGAACAGGCCCGAATTGCAGAAGCAGAGGCTGCAAAGGCTGCTGCAATAAAGGCTGAACAAGAAGCTGTAGAAAAACTCGTTGCATCTCGGCCCAAAGTAAATACAGGTAAAGTCTTCGGTAAAAACATTGAAGAATTTAAATGTATTGAAGAAACAAAAGATGATGGAAGTATCATAAGACGATATTTTGATCCGAATGCTTCAAACGGCAAATCAAATCCTATGATAACAACTATTGACAGGGGAAGCTATCATGAAGAAATTATCTATGATCCAAGAAAAGGTATTAAACTAACATATAAGAAAATCGGTAATGGACAACCTAAAATCGAAATGTCAAAAGGCTGGAGACATAGATATACTTCTGAATATAATGAGGAGTCAGGTTATAGATCTAATGTCCAAATATATAATGACGGACAAAATTATGTAGAATTTTATGGGAGAGGGAATTATTCTCCGAAACAGGTGGTTACTAAAAACCCACATTCTACTGAACTTCAAGCACAACGCGGCGAGTCTGAATACATATATTTGAGCCCATACCGCTCCTTCACACCTGAACAAAACAAGGCCCTGACGAAACGCAGGAAGGAAATTGAGCTAGATATGGCTAACAACGAAGTTGATTTAATAGATTTATTTAGTCCATATAAACCGTAATTTTAAGAAAAACACAGAGTGGCGCCGCGCCACTCTGTGTTAAATTGACACTTAAGTCTAACTTTGCAAGAGTAATTTTATCAATCAGACTAAATCTAAATAAAAGATTTTAATTATTCATTTTTAATTATAAACTTTATCTGGATTAGGTACTCATATAGATGGTAAAAACAGTAGTTGGGTATGAAGTCTCGTGAGCCGCAAAAGGTATTCGGGGCTTAGATCTTTATGCTAAAGCCGGACATACAAAAAAATATGGAAATAGCGAGCCCTCCATTACTACTTCAAGCTTGTCTGTAAATGAGGAAACTTTAGACCTAATAGGTCAGCTTGTTGACAAGTTTCCTCAACACAGTATCAGAGTCATATTGTTAAATTTTTCAGTATTGAAACTCATCAGACAATCCCATATGAGACAAGAGCAGGTCTTGAGGCTGCATTAACAACCATCATTTGGTAAATTTGCATTAGGCGTTGAGGGCGGATATATAGAAAACGTTGCGGTGATACAGGTACAAATAAGGATTTATAAGTAACACCTACATTTTCAGGCGAAGTAAAATTGGCTAAGAATTTTGCTCTTACCGGCAAGACAGATATTTATGAAGAACAAGTCTGCATTAGATATACTTTCTAGTTTAGAATAGAATAAGAATAATAAAAGCAGATAAGGGTTTCTTATCTGCTTTTTTCATAGATTCTTATATCATCAAACCGCCGGCTACTTCAATTGCCTGACCGGTTACGTAATCAGTATCAAGTGCTAAGAATTTAACAACTTTTGCGATATCTTCAGGTGTACCAAGTCTCTTCATCGGAATAGCTTTCAAGTATTCATCGATGTTAGCCAAGTCGTGTGTCATAGCTGTTTGAATAAAGCCTGGGCATACTGCGTTTACTCTGATGCCGCGAGAGCCGAATTCTTTTGCCAAAGTTTGAGTTAAGCCGATAAGACCAGCTTTTGAAGCTGAGTAGTTTGCTTGTCCTGCGTTGCCGTGGCGGCCTACGATACTTGACATATTGATGATTGAACCTTGACGAGCTTTCATCATATATTTGATTACGGCGTGTGTTACGCAGTAAGCGCTTGTCAAATTAATCTTAATAACTCTTTCCCATTGCTCCATATCCATTCTTATGAACAGGCCGTCTTTTGTAATCCCTGCATTGTTTAATAAGATGTCGATTTTACCGTGCTCTGCAATCATCTTATCAACATTTTCCTGTACAGCTTTGTCATCTGAAACATCAAAGCTGTAGAAATAAGCGTTAACACCGCAAGCTTTGATTTCGTCCAAAGCCGGTTGAGCTTTTTCTGCATCGCAAATGTCGTTGATGATAATGTCGCATCCTGCTTTTGCAAGTTCAATTGCGCAAGCTAAACCAATTCCTCTTGAACCGCCTGTAATTAAAGCAATTTTTCTTTCTGTCATTAATCTTCTCCTTATTTTAAATTTTTGTTGGGATTGCCCAACCTACGTCTATTCTGTTGTGTTCCCTTTCCTCTCAGTAGAGGGTTAGGGTGCTATACCTTAAACCCAATGTCACCGGGTTTTGTCCTGTCCATAAGTAAATCTATTGCTTCATAGATTTTTCTTATGTCAGTATCGTTATCCTTACAGTGTTCCATAAAATACTTCTCTAAGTCAAGCAATCTTTGTCCGAATTCTTTGCTATCCAGCGCCCATTGTCTCAACCTGACAAACGTCCGCATAATTTGAATATTAACCTCAACCGCCCTTTTGCTTCTTAAAACACCGGAGAGCATTGCAACCCCCTGTTCCGTAAAAGCGTAAGGAAGGTATTGTCTGCCGCCACCTTTGGGTGAGATCACAATTTGTGACCTCACCCTTAAAGCTTCCCATTCCTCACTTGTAAGCTGAAAAACAAAATCTTCAGGAAAACGCTCTTGGTTACGTTTCACTGCTTGATTCAATATTCTTGTTTCAACTTCATACAATTCTGCAAGCTCAAAGTCAAGCATAACCTTTTGCCCGCGAATTTCGTATATTAGATTTTTGATTAATACTAAACTATCCATTTTTGTTTTAAGTTTCTGTCAGGCGGTGCCTGACCTACGTCTTGATTTTTGTAAGATTCCGAAACAAGTTCCACAACTGTCCCGGATAAATGATTTTGTCATGCTGAACTCGGTTCAGCATCTTACCAGTGTGGCGTTATACTTGCTTTTTGGTAAGATCCCGAAACAAGTTCGGGATGACAAGTTTTATATTCAATTTTCAATTTTTGTCAGGCGGTGCCTGACCTACGTCTATTCTGTTGTGTTCCCTCTCCTAAGAGGAGAGGGTTAGGGTGAGGTGCCAAATTGGAACCTCAAAAATCATTGTTGGGGTAAAAACCCCAACCGACAAATCTTCTACACTCCGGCAAGCTGTTCTTTCAGCGCAGCAACTGTTGCTTCCAGAGACTCTTTGTCATAAACATTATAAACTGTTGCATCCGGAACAATTTTTCTGTTAAGCCCTGCAAGAACTTTTCCCGGTCCGATTTCTACAAATGTATCAACACCTTCTGATGCCATTTTCTGGATTGTTTGCGTCCAGTATACTGATGATGAAATCTGTTTTGGCATTTTTGCCTTGAAATCATCAGCCTTTGTTGTAATATCCGCATCAACGTTAGTAATTACCGGAACTTTTGCGTCACTTAAATCAAAATCCTTAACAAAATCAACAAATTCTTTTGTAGCACCTTCCATATATTTAGAGTGGAAAGAACCAGAAACAGCGAGCGGAACAACTCTTCTTACGCCGTTTGCAAGAAGGTAATCAGAAGCTGCCTTGACTGCATTATCATCGCCTGTTATAACTACCTGGGCAGGAGAATTATAATTTGCAACATCAACATAGCCGACCTTTGAACCCTCTGCAAGACCTGCTTTAAGCTGTTCAACACTTGCGTTTAATACAGCTGCCATAGAGCCTGTTTGAACTTTGCTCATCAATTCTGCGCGTTTTTGGATTAACTTAAGCGTTGTTTTCAAATCCATAACGCCGCCTGCAAACATAGCGCAGTATTCGCCTAAGCTGTGGCCGGCCACAAAATCCGGAGTTATGTCAAGCTTAGATTTTAAAGCTTCCATAGCCGCAATTGACATCGTTACAATTGCAGGCTGAGTATTGATTGTTTGTTTTAAATCTTCTTCCGGTCCTTCAAAAGATATTTTTGTAATGCTTTTGCCTAATGTTGAATCAGCAGTATCAAAAACTGTTTTTGCTGCTTCAAAATTGTCATACAAATCTTTTCCCATTCCGACGGATTGTGAACCCTGACCGGGGAATAGAAACGCTAATTTTTTGCTCATAATGAAACTCCTTAATTCGTTATATTTTTCTCTTATTTTTTCTGCTCTGTCTTGAAGATTTTTGGGAATCATGCTCTGATATGTATCAAAAGTAAGGCCTCGTCTTTTCTGATAAAAGTTTTTGGAGCCTCTGACAAGACCTTTCTACTTTCAGAGTTAGTAAATTTTTGTTTAAATACACAACTCCTGTTTGGATTGATTGTAATACAGCCTAGCAAATTCCTTCCCTTAACCTTACAATAGCTCCTCCCCAGGTCATGCCTGCGCCAAAGCCGCATAACACCGCTGTTGAGCCTAATTTTACTTTGCCTTTTTCTACACTTTCTGCAAGCGCCAACGGAATTGATGCTGCAGAGGTATTGCCGTAGTATTTAATATTCGTAACAACTTTATCGTCTGAATATCCGAGCCTTTCCTGAACTGCTTGGATAATCCTGATATTTGCCTGATGAGGAATCAAGTAGTCGATATCTTCTGCATTCATTCCTGCATTTGTTATAAGGTTTTCAACATAATGAGGAAGAATCTTCGCTACAAATGCGTAAACGCCCTTGCCGTTCATGCGGATTCCTTTTGGTTTCGGCTCATATTGTTCGACGAGTGGACAATTTTTGCCGTCAAAAGAGAGTTCTATCAAATCTCCGATATGTCCGTCAGATTTGATGTCAATTGCAATGACATCATCTACCCCATCCTCGGAAGCTGTAACAACCATTGCTCCGGCAGCGTCGCCAAAAAGAATAGATGTTGCTCTGTCTTCCCAATTTACTAATCTTGAGTTGTTATCTGTTGCAACGATTAAAATCTTTTTATACATTCCAGATGCGATATAGGCTTTTGCAATGCTTAAACCATAAATTAACCCTGTGCAAGCTGCCGTTATATCAAAGGCAGGAATCTGGTTTGAGATTCCGAGTCTTGCCTGAATATGGCATGCTATTGCAGGATATAAATCCGGCGGCGCGGATGACGCGGCAAGAATCAAATCCAATTCTTCCGGTTGAAGTTTTGCTTTGTCTAAAGCTTTTTTTGCAGCCTCAAAACCTAAATCTATAGCATTTTGCTCACCCGAAACAACGCGCCTTTCTTTAATGCCGGTTCTTGTATAAATCCATTCATCAGATGTATCATATAGTTTTGTTAAATCGTCATTAGTTATAACTGTTTCCGGCAGGCTGTAGCCGACACCGGCAATTCTCAATGGAATTAGATTGTTTCCCATATTTATTCAATACTCCTCTAAAATTTGACTATTTTAATTCTCGTCTGTTTTTTTATTATATCACAACCATAAGAGTTTGCGAAAAATTATCGGATTTTGATGTAACTAAAATAAAAAAGGCGAAACATATTGCTTGTTCCGCCTTTTTGTTTGTAAATTTGTTCCTTAACCTTCAATTGTTTCTGAAATCTTACGGTTAACACCTGTTTCAACGGCTTCTTTTGCAACTCTTACCGCATTTTTAATAGCGTAAGCTCTGCTTCTTCCGTGAGAGATAACAGTAATGCCTTTTACGCCGAGAAGCAAAGCGCCTCCGAATTCTTCATAGTTAATCTTTTCATAAATTCTCTTCATGAAAGGTTTAGCAAGAAGTCCTATAATCATGCCGAGAAAATCTGACTTAAACTCGCTTTTTATCATTCTGAACAACATTGAAGAAGTGCCTTCCGTAATTTTCAATGCAACGTTGCCGACAAAACCGTCGCAAACTACAACATCGCAGAGGTTCAGGAATAATTCTCTTCCTTCAATATTACCCATAAAGTTAAACTTTTCTTTTTCTTCTTCAAGAAGATTATAAGTATTTTGAGCGAGTTCGTTGCCTTTACCTGCTTCTTCGCCGATATTTAAAACACCAACTCTCGGTTTTTCAATGCCTAAGACATTTTTAGAGAAAGTCATACCCATAATTGCAAACTGTCTAAGCATTTGCGGTGTGCAATTGCTGTTAGCTCCGGCGTCAATAATAACAATAGGTTTTTTCATTGTCGGAAGTGTAACTGCAATCGCCGGTCTGTCTATTCCCGGGATTCTGCCCAAACCGAATAAGCTTGAAGCCATAGCAGCACCGGTAGAACCTGCTGCAACAAGAGCATCGGAGCTTCCTGTTGCAACTGAATTTACCGTTAATACTATTGAAGAGTTTTTCTTTTTACGAATAGCCTGCCCAGGAGCTTCGCCCATTTCGATAATTTCTGACGCGTGAGTGATTTTGATATCAAGAGATTTTACATCAACTCTCACTCGTCTGCGTCTGCCGGCTTTACCGCAGTCGGATAAAAAACCTTCCTGTTGAATAACTTCGAGACAGTGCTCGATTCTATCCTGCTTGCCGACTAATTCCAGAGCTACACCATATTCTGCTGCTGCCCATACTGCACCTGCTATTATCTCAAAAGGAGCGTGGTCGCCTCCCATCGCGTCTATAGCTATTCTTGTCATTTAACTCTTCCCTTTATCTTTTTCTATTCCTAAAAAAACTAAGCTTCCGGAGTTTCTGTCTTTTCTTCTTTTACTTCTTCAGCCTTTGCTTCTTCTGCAACAACTGTTTCTTCAGCTTTAGTTTCTTCAACCTTTGTTTCTTCTGCTGCCGGTTTTGTTGCTTTCTTTGTTGATTTTTTAGCAGGTTTTTTAGCTTCTTTTACTTCGCCTGCTTCTACAAAACCTTCTGCTTTTCTTGAAACAACTCTGCCTTTATATTGACCGCAAGCTGTGCACACTGTGTGTGTCAAAACTTTTGCTCCGCAATTCGGGCAAGTGGTTAATTCAGGCTTGGTTGCCTTCCAGTTTGATCTTCTTTTTCCTTGAGCGCTGTGCCCTGTTCTTTTCTTTGGTACTGCCATTTTTCCTATACCTTTCTATTCTTGTTGTACTACTTATATTATCGGGTTAATTATCTATTTTGATATTCTTAAAAATATCCATTCTTTCATCGTGAGGTTTAAATTCTTCATCTGATACAAATAATCCCTCATTACAATTTATACCACAAACTTTTTTATTTGGTAACTGTAATATTACAGATTGATACAATAAGTCATAAACATCAATTTCTTTTTCGCCGTTCAAATCCGTAATGAATTGTCCTGACTGAAGTTCGACCTCTTGTCCGTATTCGTCGTACAGGGATTGTTTGGCATAAGTTTCGTCGATATCAAAGTCCAAATCATAATCAAACTTGTTCAGGCATCGGTCACATTCAAGAGGTATTACTCCCTGAACATGTCCTTTAACTTCAATGAAGTCTCCAAGCGATTTGAAATCAAGCTCAGCCTCTATATTGCAATCAAGTTCCTTGATTACATCATTAAACTCATAGCGGAGTGTTTTATCTGCATTTTTTTCGATATCTTCGATAAGGACTTTGTACATTTAAGTCACCTTGTTATGCGTATGGTTCTTCCTGCAAAACAAGTCCTGCAATTTGTGTTGATACAAAGCAGAGCTTTTTAATCGGGCCCATAGGCTCTTTTTCTACAAGAACAGGAGTAGGGCTTTTCATAAGCTGTTTTAATTCCGCATATATTGCCTGCGGATTATCAAAATACATTACTATAGGAGTTGCAGAACCCTTTAGGAAAAGTATTACTGCCTGACGTGTTTTTTGAGGTGTATTAAATTGTTGAACCATACTAAGTTCTCCTTTATCTTTTTAACCTAACTGTATTATAATATAAAAAAAATATAGGCAAGATTATGATAGAAAATTTAGAGAAGATAAATAATATTTTGATAAACGACGGTGTAATCGCTTTTGTGACTGACACTGTCTGGGGGTTGGGATGCTTGCCTTCAAGCGAGAGGGCTGTGAAAAAGATTTATGAGATTAAGCACAGAGACGGAAAAAAACCGTTAATTCTTATGAGCGATGAGTTCTATAATCTGTTTGATTATCTAAAGCAGCCGATTCCCAAGGAAGCGCAGAAGCTTATTAAGAAACATTTTCCGGGCGCTCTTACGCTTGTACTTGAAAAATCCGAAAAAACTCCTGATTTTATAACATCTTCTATGCCGACTGTCGGCGTAAGGATTCCGGATAATAAAGTTTTTGCAGAAATTTGCAGGAATATAGAAGGAAGAGTGCTGGCTACAACAAGCGCTAATATCTCTGGTGAACCTCCGGCTTTGACCTATGATGAAGCTGTTAAGTATATTGGAGACAAGGTTGATTTGGTTGTAAGAGATTACGGTTATTCGGCTGCGGGTAGAGCGTCTACTGTTGCAGGATTTAAGGATAACGGTGTTGTTATTTACAGACAGGGTGATGTCGAAATATGCTGATTTCTGTTTTGGATAAAATTAACAGTTTAAACGAATTTATTTTCGCGCCTGTGGATTCAATTATAGAAAAGCTTCCGATTGCTCCATGGGCTGCGGACGCTGTTGCAGACAGTATTCATTTACTTCCTTTCCTGTTTTTTATCTTTGTTTTGATTGAATTTTTAGAATTTTATTATGCGGATAAAATTAATTCTTCTCTTAGAAAAACAGGAGATTATGGAGTTCTTATAGGAAGCCTTGCGGCGATTTTTCCTCAGTGCGGATTTTCCGTTATGGCAAGCAGTCTGTATTCCAGAAGAATTATTACAAGAGGAACCTTAATTGCCGTATACCTTGCAACATCTGATGAGACAATTCCTGTACTGCTTGCGATTCCCGAGAAAGCTTATCTGATTATTCCGATTGTCGGAATAAAGCTTTTTATTGCAATATTGATGGGGTATTTTATTGACCTTGCCTTGCACCAAAAAGAACCTTTAAAAACAGATCTTCCTGATGAAAAGATAGAGGAAGGGTGCTGCAAGCATGATATTGAACACGGCTCAAAAAGAGAGCTTATTATACATCCTGTAATGCACACAATTAATATTTTTGTGTTTATTCTGATAATTACTCTTGTCTTAAACTTCTGCATGGAACATTATTCAATTACTTCTATTGCCGGAGGTAAATATACTCAGGTTATTTTAGCGTCTGTTGCGGGATTAATTCCTAACTGCGCTGTATCAATAGGACTAACCATGATGCTTGTGAAAGGTTCAATAAGCTTTGCAGCCTGTATGGCAGGGCTGCTTTCCAATGCGGGATTGGGGCTTCTGGTACTTTTGAAAAACAATGATTTTAGAGACACTATGCTGGTTATATTTATACTTACAATGATTAGTATTATATCCGGCATGGCAATAGAATTTTTAACATAAGAGGATGCGGAAAAAGTCGAAAAATGACAATTTTTCGTGGTTCTTGCTTGCCGGCGTAAAACGGCATTTCGGCTTTTGCCTGCGCAAATGCCTTCAGCCTCTGCCGGCAATACGCTTTTCAAATCTGATTTTAGGTGTGTGAACATCAGGTCGTGTGCGGGATAGCACACAACCTTTTAGCTTTACTTCCAAGTTTGTAGTTTATACTACCGGCAAAATTTTTTACCCCTGACACCGTTCCCGAGAGTTTGCGAGAAAAATTTTAATTTTTCTCGCAAACTCATAATGTCATTTGTTTGGCAAAATGCTTTCTCAAAAACGAAGGTCTGTGGTATTTGCAAAGTCCGTATTTGTCTATTGCTTCAATGTGTTCTTTGGTTAAATATCCGGCGTTTTTAGCCCAGTTATACATCGGAAACTCTTCGTGAAGCTTTTGCATATATCTGTCTCTGGTTACTTTTGCAAGTATGCTTGCGGCGGCAATTGAAGCGGATTTGGAATCGCCCTTTATCACAAATTTCTGCGGAAAGCTAAAATTCTTTATAAGTTTGTTCCCATCTACAAGGGTTAAGATATTGCCGTCTTTGATAATCCCTTCACACGCGGTTTTCATGGCTTTTAAAGACGCATTCAAAATATTTATCTTTTCAATCTCTTCAACTTCTACGCACACGATTTTATTGCAGGTATTGTTTTTTATTGTGTCGTAAATAGCTTCACGCTTTTTGGGGGTAAGTTTTTTTGAATCGTTAAGTATTTCTAAATCCCTCATAAGTCCGGGCGTGATTTTTTCAAACCTGACTGCGGCAGCAAAAACTCCGCCTGCAGCAGGCCCTCTCCCTGCCTCATCTGTCCCGATTACCGGACTATTGTAGCCGGCATCAAATTCAAATAACTCTTCTGAACTCATTTGTTAGACCAATCCTCAATATGCTTTTCAAGTTTATCTAATATTTCATCTCCGATAACATGTTCAATTTTGCAGGCTGTATCTTCTGCAAGCTCGTGGTTAACTCCGAGAACTTTCTCAAAAAATGCTGAAAGTGTTTCATGTTTTTTGATTACTTCTTTTGCCTTCTTAACCCCTGCTTCTGTTATGGAAATCGTGCCGTAGTGACCGTAATCAATCAGCCCCAGCTGTTCAAGCTTTTGCAAAGCCTCGGTAACAGAAGCCCTTGATACATTAAGCCTTCTTGAAACATCTATAGCTTTGACTTTATTTTCCTTCAAATAAATACTGTAAACCGCCTCAATATAATCTTCTAGGCTTGAAGAGATTTGAGCCATTCCATACCTCCTAACATATAAAAAGACCCGCAAATTATATTCAGTTTTTCCCCTGTCAATATATTTTTACCCGAATATTCCGCGGCTGCAACCGGACATTTGGCTTGAAGCATTTCATAAGTGCAGGCGTTAGGATAATCAAAGCCGTATAAATAAACTTCATCACCCTCGCGGAACAAAATATTCATCATCTTTTCGTAATCTTTATTTTTAAGACAGCCGAATACATACCGTCTCTTATCGTTCGGAAAATAATAATCAAGATTATTCCTCAATGCCTGAATCCCATTAGGGTTATGCGACGCATCCGCTATTAAATTCTTATCTGCAAAGTATTGGAACCGGCATGGGTTTTTAACTTTTTTTAACCCCTCAATTATTGTCTCATCAGAAATATTTTTGAACAGATAATTAACCGCGCTAATCGCAAGTGCGAGGTTATCAACCTGATGCAGTCCTTTAAGTGACAGAGCTTCGATATATTGGGGCGGAACAAAAGGCGTTGTCAAAATGAACATTGAATCCATCTCATCTGCCTTGTCTCTAATTGCTTCAAATCCCATAGAGGTAATTACCGGACATCCTTTTTTGATAATTCCGGCTTTTTCAAACGCAATTTCTTCTTTTGTGTTCCCGAGCCTTTCCGTGTGGTCTAAGTCTATCTGTGTAATTATTGAACACAAGTTGTTTTTAATAACGTTTGTTGCGTCAAACCTTCCGCCAAGCCCTGTTTCTAGGATGACAACATCAACATTTGAATGCTTAAAATACAAAAACATAACGACGGTTAGTATCTCAAATTCAGTTAAATGAACTCCGCAATTACAAACCTCAAACACATATTTTGCAAAAATATCTTTCGGAATCTCAACCCCTGAAACTTTTATTCTCTCCGTATAATCCCAAATATGCGGACTTGTATACAGCCCTGTTTTGTATCCGGCTTCCTGCAAGATAGAATCCAGTATTGTACATACAGAGCCCTTGCCGTTAGTTCCTGCAACATGGATATATTTTAAATCGTCCTGAGGGTTTCCGAATTTTTCCAACGCAGCGGAGATTCTATCCAAACCCAATTCTATATAGAATTTCCCTTTGCTTGTTAAAAGTTTTATTGCCTCGTCGTACATTTTTGCTCCCTGTTTTTAACTCTGAAAGCGAATTTTTTGAACAAAATATATGTGAACACCGCAGCACAAAGTGTTGCGACAATCTGGGCAACAAAAACGTTCAAATGCAGAATTTTTACAATAAATTCCAATAATCCTGCATTAATCAGGTAGCTGAAAAACCACGTGGTACAGCATTTTAAATACTCCTTAGCCCAGTTCCCTCCGCCTTTGAACACAAGGAATTTTTGTGTGGTGAAAGATACAACAGAAGAAATTGCCCACGCAAGCGCAAGTGCTATTTGGTAAGCGCCCTCTCCCATTATAAGACATATTGCCGAATAAATAACATAAGATACGCCGGCATTGAATCCGCCGACCAAAAGGAATCTTATTTTATCCGATAAACTGAACCAATACTTTTTCAAAACTTCCCCTTTTAAGAGGCGGCGCAAGCCGCAGGCTTGCGCCGCCATATCAGATTAGAACTTATAGTCGGGAATTACAAATTCTTCGTTGTTTGCATCTTTTTCCACAAACTGCAAGTAATACTCCATAGCGGTATCTTTAGATTTGTTGTAAAAATCTTCGCTGATAAGCTCTCTATGTAATTCCGTTCTTTCTCCTGAGTAGTTGCCGAGAACGCGAGAGAATTTTTCTATCTCTTCAAGGTTTTCGCCGCCTGCGTAAGCCTTTGTTTTTGCGTCGGTTCCGGATGGACGGATTTCGACATACTTGTTTGAAAATTCCAAATAAGTTCCGTCTCCGACAAATTTGATAGATTTTAAATCATCAAAACTCAATTCGGCAAACGCGCTGTTTAGAACTTTTCTCACTGCGCCAATGTCTGCAAGTCCTTCTCTTACTGCAATGGCAAGCGAGAGATAGAATAAATCATTCTTTGTTCTCTGCTTTTCGCCCTCAACCTTTGCCTGTTTAAGCTTCTCAATATCAGGCTCGGATTCGTTATAATATGCTATATCTTCTCTGACGTCATATTTTGCCGCAATATTGTTGGAATCAAAAATCTCCATAAGATATTCTGAAAGGGTTTTGTTCTCTTCTTCCAATTTAGCAGCGAGAGAAGATGCGACAATGATAGCTTCCGTAGCGCTTTTTTCACGCATAGCAATAGCTTTTCTGCCTGCAAGTGATTCAATCATATCTTCCGAGCCCATAATCATTCCGCCGGATTCTTCTCCGCCAAAGATTAAGCGCGGCTGAACTCCGAGGTTGATTGAGTTTCCGAATACATCATCAACAATAACTTCTCCCTGAGGATTATTTTTTATCTGCAGCTCAACTTTTTTCATTATGTTTGCAATTTCTTTGAATCCGACAGGAACATTGACAACCTTAATCTTGTGTGCCTTAGCCCACTCGTCCCACGAAAGCGCAGACGCTGTTGTCTTTATCATAAATCTCGGATGGTTTTTGAATTTGCCCTGTGCTTTTAACTGTTTGACACGGAAATCCATAAGCATTAAAAATGCTTGATTTGCGCTGTATATAGTCAAGATTCTTCTATCATCCAGAGGAATATATGAGATACCGTAATCATCAAGCGCCGGCTGGTTTCCGACAGCTTCTATCTGACATACCGTAAGCCTGTCATGGTCTGGGTCGGTGATTAAAACGATTGTACCCAGAGGATAATCCGCAAGAACCCTGTCATAATGAAGCGACTCTATCACAGGGAAGAATCTCTCTCCGTTTGGTCTCTTGGCAACAACCGTTGCATCAACGGAATAATCATAAAAAACTTTGTTTCCCTTAGGGTCTGTGTCGTATTTTCCGATTGAATGGAAAAATGGGTCTTCTTCAATATTATTCCATACGTATTTATCCTGAATGCCGAGTTTTTCGAGCACTCTGCTCAGCGTTCTGTAAGCACATCCCCCTACACTTTCAATAAAAAGTTTTGATTTCATCTTTTTAACGCCGTCAAGATTCTGTGCTACACCGGATTTCAGGTATTCTACGTATAAATCAATACCATCATTGAGTTTTGTCATAATCGCTTCGTCAATAAGCGGGTCATTTTTCGGTGCGATTTTAATCTCATAAGAGCCGTCTTTTTCTACAATGTCAAAGATTTCCTGAATCTTGTTAACAAATTCCAAAGATTCTTCTGGCAGATACTGGCTTCCCTGAGAATTTAAATCCTTTGTTGCAGTTTTTACGGAAATACCGTGGCTTGATGTGATATATTCGCCCCCGAGCAAGTCGAGTTTGAAAGCCAAAAATGATGCGAGCCAAATAGGAATAGTCTTACGCTCTTTCGGTGTAAGTGTTTTAATTCCCTGCGCTGCTTGAATACGTGCAATTGCGTCAAGATAGAGCGCTGAATTGTATCTGACTTCGCTTCCTGCGAGCTTTAAGATTTCTTTGCCTTCATATTTATCCCTTGCAACAAGCGCCTTAGCAAGTGTTGCAAGCACAATTCCCACAAGGTTAATCGGAAACCTTGTATCCTGCGGATACAAAATATTCTGAGGGCCTCTGATACCGGCTGTAGAAACCTGAGCTTCTTTAGAATAATTGGCAAACCATTCCAAAAGATTTAACCCCTCCGGATTGCTCTCAGAGTGCGGATATAAATGTTCGCGCTTTAAAGTAAACGTAAATCCGTCCTCATTATCAAAGTTCATTAAATCTAAATTTTTTATGTAATCAGGAGTTTTGTCAAAAACATTTTTAAACAATTCTCCCTCTAATTCACTACCTGGTTTTAATTTATACATAATCCTCTCCTATTTTTTACTAATTATACCACAAGAGATTTTGGGGTGGGGGGATTTTGAGTGATTAGGTGGCCAAGGGTGAGGCGTGAAGGGTGAAGCGTGCGTTTTAGTGATCAAGTGATCAGGTGAATAGGTGACCAAGTGAAATAAGCGTGAAGGGTGAGGCGTGAAGCGTGAAGGGTGCGTATTGAGTGAACAAGAGTGAATAGTGAATGGTGAATAGAGTTTTAACTTCTTTTCAACTTTTCAACCCCCCATAACTTCTCCTAAACGACTATTCAACCTTTCAACTTTTCAACTTCTCAACCCCCATAACTTCTCCTAAACGACTATTCAACCTTTCAACTTTTCAACTTTTCAACTCTTATGCGTGAGGGATTAAAAATCAGCGCCGAATATCAATAAAAGTATCAAATCTTTACAATTGTTACAATCTCATACATATAAAGGGTTGAAATAAGCTATAACATGGTTTATAATATGATATATAGTATATATACCAATAGCAACAAAAAGGATTTTTTATTATGACAATATCATTTAGCGGTCTGGCCTCAGGCTTGGATACATCCGGTTGGGTTGAAGCATTCGTAGGTGTTAAACAGGAAAAAGTTACTGCTCTTCAAGAAGAACTGAAAGCTTTGCAAGAGACTAAGACAACTTATAATGATGTTAGGAGTGCTTTTTCTACATTGAGAAGCGCGCTGGAAAAACTTACAGACGCTAAATTTGGCGGCTCTTTTGATTTGTTTGGCAAAAACTCTGCGACATCTTCTAATGAAGAGGTCTTTACAGCAACAGCCGGCAGCGATGCTTTAAGACAGACTTATGATATAACGGTACAACAGCTTGCTACATATACAAAAGCTGCTTCTAAAGAGGCTGCGAGCGACGTGGCTGATGACAGTACGCTTTTATCCAACTTGGGTATTACTGAAGGTACTTTTACTACTTATGTAAACGGCCAAAAGCATACTGTTAATATCGAAGACGATGATACTCTGGGCGATTTAAAGGCTCAGTTGGCAGGCTTTGGAATTAAGACGGAAGTTGATGAATCAGGAGTGCTGACTTTCTCGGCACAAAATGAAGGCGATGAAATTAATATCGGGGCTACAACAGACAGCTCAAACATGTACTCTATGTTAGGTATTACACGACAGGAAGACGGAAGCTATGCTTCCACAAACTCAGTGTATAAAGCTAGTGTTGCGTCTGTTCTAACCTCTGCCGATTCTGGGTTTAATGAACAGATTACTGCCGGGACTTTTACAATCGGTGATGCGACGTTCACAATTGATGAAAAAACCACATTATCTTCATTAATTTCTGAAATTAACAGCAATGACGATGCTCAGGCTTATGCTTACTGGGACGATGCGACCGGCAAACTTACTATCACATCCACAAAAGAAGGTGCTTCTTATATCAATATAGAAGCAGGAACAAGCAACTTTACAGATGTAATGGGCTTAACAGAATCTGAATGGGATGCTGATGGTAATCTTGTTTCCTCAAAGATGTATACTGATGCTCAAGAGCTTGGACAGAACGCTTTATTTACAATAAACGGTACAAGCATGACGTCTACCTCTAATACAATCACTTCTGATATTTCAAGGATTCAGGGCGTTACGTTGACTCTTAACAGAGCAAATACAGAAGAAGATGGCAAGACAACCTTGAGTATTACGCAGGATACAGAAGAGTTGACTACTGCTGTTAATGATTTTATAACTGCATATAACGATTTGATGGCTAAAATCGATGAAGTTACAGCGAGCGGTGCTGACTTAGATGGTGAGACTTCTTTAACAAGCTATGCAACTACATTGAGAAATTATGCTAATGGTGCTAATACCACAAATGGAGGGGCTTTTAAGCTTCTTTCAGAAATCGGTATAAACATTGATTCTGCAGATTCTAATAATCTGTCGACAACTACTTATACCTTGACTCTTGATGAGGATGCATTTAAAAAAGCTCTCGAAGAGAATCCGGATTCTGTTAAATCAATTCTTGCAGGAGATAACGGCATTCTAAATATGATGGAAAAAACTGTAGAACAGACTTTATCTGCTACTACAGGATACTTTGATATTAGAACTTCTACTTTGGATTCTGAAATTTCAAGAATGGAAGAAAAGATAACCAAACAGCAGGAAAAAGTCGATACGTATCAAACGCAATTGGAAAACAAATTCTATAAGATGGAAATGGCAATTGCGCAAATGCAGCAGAATTACAGTTCATTCTTATCATAGAAGAAAAATCAGAATTGGAGACCGGATATTAAATCCGGTCTTTTTGTTTTGAGTTTGCACACTCTTGGGCAACTTTATTCTTCATCTAGGCTTAGAACCGCCATGAACGCTTCTTGCGGAACTTCCACACGTCCTACTGCCTTCATGCGTTTTTTACCTTTTTTCTGTTTTTCAAGCAGTTTGCGTTTTCTTGTTATATCACCGCCGTAGCATTTATCAAGCACGCTTTTTCTCAGCGCTTTAATATTGGTTCTTGCAATAACTCTTCCGCCTATTGCTGCCTGAATCGGAACTTCAAACATCTGGCGCGGAATTATGGTCTTTAATTTTTCAGTGAGTTTTTGGCCGATATAATATGCATTATCCTCGTGACAAATAACCGAAAGTGCGTCCACCACTTCGCCTGCAAGCATGATATCAAGCTTAATCAATTTTGAGCGTTTGTAATCTACAAATTCGTAATCAAGGCTTGCATACCCTTTTGAGCGGGACTTCAACTGGTCGTAGAAGTCTGTTATAACTTCGCTTAGAGGCAGGTGATAGATTAAATCAACTCTGACTTTGTCAAGGTAATTCATATTAATAAAAATACCGCGTTTTGTCTGACACAAATCCATAAGAGTTCCGACATAGTCATTCGGAGTAATGATTGAGACTTTGACGTACGGTTCTTCAATATAGTCTCTGTATTGTGCTGCAGGAAGATTTGCCGGGTTGTCTATTTCAACGACTTCACCGTTTGTTTTGTGCACTTTATAAACTACGGAAGGCGCTGTGGTAACGATTGAAAGGTCATATTCTCTTTCGAGCCTTTCTTGTGCAATTTCCATGTGGAGCATGCCTAAGAATCCGCAGCGGAAACCGAACCCTAAAGCACTTGAAGTTTCAGGCTCAAACGTAATCGAGCTGTCGGAGAGCTTAAGCTTTTCTAAGGCTTCTTTGAGTTCGTGGTAATCTTCATTATCAACAGGATACATTCCTGAAAATACCATCGGAAGCGCTTCTTTATACCCCGGAAGCGGCTCAGATGCCGGATTTTCTACGTGGGTTACCGTATCACCTACAAATCTGGTAATTTCTTTTATTGAGCCTGCGAAGTATCCTACATCTCCGCATATAAGCTCGTTTACCTGTACTCTGTGCGGTGTAAGATAGCCGAGTTCTACTACTTCGTACTCTTTTCCTGACGCCATAAACTTAACTTTGTCGCCAAGCTTAAGTTTACCGTCCATGATTTTGAAGAAACAAAGAGTTCCCAGATAAGGGTCGTATGCGCTGTCGAAAACCAGAGCGCGCAGGGGCTTTTCTGTGGTATCAACAGGAGGCGGAACATATTTAACTATAGCTTCCAGCACTTCATCAATCCCGATTCCTGTTTTGGCGCTTACCGGGATTGCCATGGAGGTATCGATTCCTAATATTTCTTCGATTTCTTCCTTTACTCTTTCAACATCGGCAGAAGGAAGGTCGATTTTGTTTATTACAGGAATGATTTCAAGGTTCTGTTCTATTGCCATATAGACATTAGCTAACGTCTGCGCTTCCACACCCTGAGTTGCGTCAACAATCAAGAGAGCGCCTTCGCATGCTGCAAGAGAGCGGGAAACTTCATAAGAAAAATCTACGTGCCCCGGTGTGTCTATAAGGTTAAAAATATATTTTTCGCCGTCTTTTGAGGTGTAATTCATCCTCGCAGCGTTAAGTTTAATCGTGATTCCGCGTTCGCGCTCAATATCCATTGTATCCAGAAGCTGGTTCTGCATATCTCTTTCGGCTATTGTTCCTGTTGCTTCCAGAAGTCTGTCTGCCAGTGTGGATTTGCCGTGGTCTATGTGCGCTATTATACAAAAATTCCGTACATTGTCTCTGTGTTTCATAGTTTTATTATATACGAAACAAAATTTATATTAGAGGATGCAGAAAAACCCAAAAATTGACAAATTTTTGAGGTTTTTCAAATCCGACCTTAGGTGTGTGAACCTCAGGTTGTGTGCGGGATAGCATACAACCTGAGGTGAAACCGTTCCCGAGAGTTTGCGAGAAAAATGTGAATTTTTCCGCAAACTCATTAACAAACCGGCTGAACTTCCGTATCTGCGGTTTGAAAAATATCTATAAAATCAAGCTTGTTAGTATCAAATACGCCTTTATCTGTAACCTTAAGTTCCGGAATTACAGGAAGTGACAGGAATCCCATTGTCATGAACGGATCTTCTAATGTGCACCCAATTGAATGTGCAGCCTGATTAAGTTCATCACATTTATTTACGACATAATCAAACTCCTTGTCTGACATCAGCCCTGCAATCGGAAGCGGAAGCTCAGATATTATTTCGCCGTCTTTTACAACAACTTTTCCTCCCTGTGATTTGATAAGCGCAACCGCCGCTGTGTACATATCATAATCATTTGTCCCCACAACAATCATGTTGTGTGAATCGTGCGCAACAGTTGAAGCTATGGCACCGCATTTCAGGTTGAAGCCTTTTACAAATCCTTTACCAATATTTCCGGTTGCTCTGTGCCTTTCAATTACGCAAATTTTTAGGGTATCATTCTCAACATTGCTGACCGCATTTCCGTCTTGAATTTTAACGTCAGATACAATGGATTTTGTAATCAACTGGTGCGGAATAACTTCCAGAGCGCGGACTTTACTTCCTTCTGCTTTAATCGTAAAATCTTCCATCGTAATCCATTTAACATTCACCGAGCCGCGCATAGACAAAGCCTCTGTATCAGGAAGCTGCACGGTCAATTTTCCGTCCTGTGCAACTATGCAGCCCTTTTTGATTACAATATCAGGCTTAAAAGTTCTTAAATCAGGCAGGATAAGCATATCTGCCTTATATCCCGGTGCGACCGCGCCTAAATCTTTGAGCCCGAAGTATTCTGCCGTGTTTAAACTCGCAACCTGAATCGCCTTAATCGGGTCAACCCCTGCTTCAACCGTGCGTCTTACCATTCCGTTAATATGCTCTTTTAAATCTGCAGGGTGCCTGTCGTCTGTCACAAAGATACATTTTCTTGTGTTACACTTTTTCAAAACAGGAATCAATGCGTCTAAATCCTTTGCGGCAGTACCTTCACGTATCATAACGTACATTCCGAGTCTTAATTTTTCGATTGCCTCTTCGGGTGTTGTGCACTCATGGTCGGATTTTACCCCGCTTGCAATATATGCGCACAAGTCTTTTCCGTGCAGATAAGGCGCGTGTCCGTCAATCCGTTTGCCCATTGACTTTGCAAGTTCAAGTTTTCCCATAACATTGTTATCAAGATTCAATACACCCGGAAAATTCATCATCTCTGCAATTCCCAGAACCCAGGGTTTGTCAATCAAAAGAGACAAATCATAGCTGTTGAGGTCAAATCCGGATGTCTCAAAAGGGGTTGCAGGAACGCAGGAAGGAAGCATTGTGTAAACATCTATCGGAAGATTTTTTACAGCCTCGTGCATAAAGCTTATTCCGTGAAGCCCCAGAACATTTGAAATTTCGTGCGGGTCAATGATTACTGTTGTCGTGCCGGCCGGAAGAACCAGTTTTGTAAACTCTTTGGGAAGCATCATTGTGCTCTCCAGATGAACGTGACCATCGATGAATGAAGGGGTTACATAAGCACCGTTTATGTCAATCTCTTTTCCTCCGGAATAACCCTCGCCAATGCCTGCAATTATGCCGTTTGAAATAGCAATGTCGCCTTTATGAATCTCTTCTGACAGGACATTAACAATATTGGCATTTTTTATAACCAAATCAGCTTTTTCTAAACCTCTTGCAACATTGATTATTTCTGACATACAAACTCCTTAAATTTCAGAAGTTTTGATAAGTCTTCTTCCTTTAAAACCTCGTCAATCTTTGCTTTAAAACTTTCTGCATTATCGGTTTTCATTTTATCAGGAAGCTTGATGTCAGTATTATTTTTCGTCTCAACAAAACCTTTATTAATAATTAAAAATTCTTTATACATTTCAAGAATCTTTAAATAATCACTGTCAAACTCAAAATTTTCGCCGAGAAAATACTTCATATCCTTAGGAAAAAGTTCCAGAAACTTAATCATAAATTCTGTATCGGATACATTGCTTTCTTCGTCATATTCCTGTCCAAGGCAATGATTGTTCAAAATTTCCTGTTCCGGCTGGGTTTTAATATACGCTGCCCACATAAGGCATCCGACATAAAAGCCCAGATTGTTATCAAAAAGTTCCAGAATTTTTTTGTAATACTGCCTGAATTTCATCTTCCTTTGAGAAAGATTCTTAAATCTGTTGATATCAGTATACAAATATTCAATAGTACCCCTGAGAGCCAGTATATACGGCGCAAATCCCGGGTCAAATTCCAATCCTTTTAATGTTGTTGTCATAAGTTTTTTCCTAAAATAATGATTTATATTATTTTAATTTACCCGAGAAAATTAGTCAATTATGATTTCGCTGCAGCTTCAAGCTCCCCATCAGAAAGCTTGAAAGCCTCCTGTGCTTTTTGAAGATATTCAAACTTGAAATCATTTTTGTTTCCGTTCATTCTATCATTAAGATGATACATTTTTGCTTCGTTAACAATAAACTCAAGATTTCTGAATGAAAAATTTCTTTCAGCCATTTTTTCGGCTAATTCTTTTAACTCTTTGTCATTTTCTTCAATAAATTTATCTTTATTCTTTATTTTATCCAAATTCATCTTAAGAGCTTCATACATACAATCCTTATCAGGGTATGGAACTTCTACAAGATTCTGAAACCGGCTCATTGCGGCTCTGTCCAGTCCGTTATTTTTTGGAGAGATGTTTGTTGTTCCGATAATTGTAACATTCGGCGTTCTTTCTTTTAAAACTTCCAGAGAGTTTAGAAACGCAGAACGTTCTTCTAATACAGAAATCCAATGTGAACCTTTACTTTGGGTAATTTTATCAACAGGGCCGACCATTGCATCTATTTCATTAAATACAACTACATATTTCTTACTAGGATTTTTCTTAGCAGTTTTTTCTATATTTTGAAATACATTCTTTATATTGCTGACACCTTCTCCCACCCACATTGAATTAATATCAGAGTGCATTACTTCCATATATTCAGCATCTATAGATTTTGCAAATATTTTTCCAAAGAAAGATTTTCCGACTCCGGGCGGGCCGTACAAAAGAAGTCTATTTGAAGCCTTGGGTGCGCCCGTTTCCTCAATCAAATCCTGACCTGCCTTAAGTCGGTTTATATGGGTTTCGAGTATTGATTTTAAGTTTTTATTTATACTCTTGCAATCATTGAGAGCAGGAACCTGAGGATTATTTTTAAGAGATTCAAACTTTCTGATAACAGCAGGCATTTTATTATCAGCCTTTCCCTTTGTAAGTTCAACCAATTGCCTGATGTTAAATATAAAACCGCCTAAAAGCAGAGTAAGTCCAATTATTCCGGCAATACCAATCAACCTTTCATTCTGCTCAACAACTTTGCGCCTGTAGTCTAAGTCCGTATTTATTTCTCTTGCGGCTTTGCCCCCAATAGCGCAATAATTATCTTTTGGTGTATTTTTAAATATTGGATATTTACTTATACGCTGCGATACACATTGAATCATTAATTAGCCTTTGTCATCCTCTTTTCCGCTTGCAAGCCCACCTATAATACCACCGACTTGCGCTCCTAAACCTGCACCTGCTCCTGCGACCCCGGTTGCACCCACTGCCGCGACTGCAGCTGCAAGTCCGCCTGTTGCAACTATTAATGCTGCTGCGCCAAGACCTACTAAGGCACCGGCTGCCATACCTTTTAGCGCACCTTTATCGCTTTTAAATGAAATCTGCCGGCTATTTGTTCTTTGCAGATTTTGATTATTGTTTACAAGACCGTTTTTTGCAGAAAGTTTTCTTGTCTGTGTTTGATGTGAAAGCGGATTTACAGAATAAATTTTCATAAATAAGTCCTTTCATTTTGGGTACTTATTACTTTTATTTATATCATGATTTTTCACTTTGCACAATATTTGTGTATATAAATGTAAATATACTATTTTACAACAACAGAGACAATCTCATCTGCGGAAATTTTTAAGCAGTCCAAAGTTTCGCATGTGGTTTGGCGTTTTTCCCACAAACAAGGACGAAGAGGACATTTGCAATTCTCATTTTTTATCGGAACAACTTTTTCGTTTTGCGGGATTAATTTTTTATCATCGGTTGAACCAAAGATTACATAAGTTTTTACACCCAGTGCAACCGCAATATGTAAAGGAGCAGAATCCGAACATAAGAATTTTTCAGCACTCGATATTAATTCCGCAAGCTCTTTTAGGTTTTTGGTTTGTCCGAACATGTTGGTATATTTTTCTGCAGGAACACTTTTTACAATAGTCTCAATTGTTTCTCTATCATCCGGCCCGCCTGCCAGAATTACTTTTTTGCCTGAGTCTGCAAGTTTTTCAACAACTTCTGCCCACTTGTCAGCCGGAATCGTTTTTATCATATTTTTTTTAACACTCAAAAGGCTCACGCCCGGATGAATCAAAACGGTATTTGGCTCAACTTCTCGTCTTTCTATATTAATCTCCGGAAGCTCGGTATTAATCTTTGTAATATCTCTAACCAAGTCGTGATACATCTTTGCAGCGTATTGGTTTTTATTAAGTTTCACAGCTTTGGTTAAAAGAATTTCGCTGAATTTTCCGGAATCGTAACCGTATCTTTTGGGGATGAAAGTTAAAAACAAAAATATCGAAATAAATTTATTTGAGCCTGATGAGACAACTATATCGAATCTTTTTGTCCAAATCTTAAACAGAAGTTTCAGCAATTCCCAATACTTGCTTTTGCCTTTTATATCGGCAAAGAGAGTGTTGTCAATAATGTTTGTAAGGCTCATAATGCCTTTGCTTCTGGGCTCTAATGCAAGTGTTATTTCAGATTCCGGAAACTCTTTTTTTACAGAAATAATCGACGGTAAAAACAAAATTTCGTCGCCCAAACCGCCAAAATTTATAAACAAAATCTTCTTTTTCATATAATTTTTGTACTGTAAAAACATTACGTTTTCAATAATTGATTTCTTGGCATGCTTAAAATATAATTCTTTATTATAGAGAGTAATAATCGAAATGAAGATAGCAGATAATAATCAACAAGAAGAATATAAAGCTTTTCTGAAAAATATTCGTGAAGAAAAAGAAGAAACATCTAATATTGCAAAACTTTTATTTACGATAGTTCTGGCAGTTCTATGTGCGGTTATTGTTTGTGTAACTCTTGTTGAAAATAATTTCTTTATGGGAGAAAAATCAGAAGAGGGGATGCTTTCTCATAAACAAAGAAAGAATTTTGAAGTTCCGTTTTCTCCGAGGAGACAAAATATTCTTCTTCTGGGAGTAGATTCAAACGGTACAGGCTCTGATATCTGGGAGGGGACACGTTCTGATACTATTATTATTGTGAATATTGACCCTAAAACACATTCAGTAAATGCAATATCAATCCCCAGAGACAGTAAAGTTTATCTTCCGGACAACAAAGGGATTCAAAAAATTAATTCGGCCCACGCTCTTGGCGGTGTCGATTTAGTCAAAAAAACGCTGAGGGAAACTTTTGGGATAAAAATAGACAGGTATATTATTGTACATGATGAAGCTGTCGAAAAAATAGTTGATGCGCTCGGCGGAATTCCGATTTATGTTGAAAAACCAATGAAATATCACGATTATGCAGGTAAACTGCATATCAATCTTGAAAAAGGAAATACCGTACTCAACGGCAAACAGGCAGTCGGGTATTTGAGATACAGAAAAGACGGACTGGGCGATATTGGAAGAACACAGCGCCAGCAGTGGTTTATGAGAAGTTTGTTTGAAAAACTCCACTCTCCGCAGTCTATTGCAAAGATTCCGGAAGTGTTAAACATCTGCAATACTTATGTCAAGACAGATATGAGCTTTTATGAGCTTTCGCAATACGCGGCATTTGCACGCAGCGTAGATGAAAATAAGATTGAAATTGCAACTCTTCCGGGTGCTCCGAACCAGAGAGGGTACATAAGTTATTGGATTCTTGACCCTAAAAAGACGCAGGAAGTTATTAACAGAATGATTTATCGCGATAAGCCGGCTTTAGACGGAACAAAGTTTAAGGCAGGCATTATGTATTCTCCGAAGAAGGAAGAAGAAGCTCAGGCAATGAAAGAGAAGCTTATTGAGCTCGGGTTTGAAGTAAATATGCTCAAAATTACGCACCTTTCTCATTCGAGATTTGTAGCTAATAAAAATGCGGTAACGGTGGATTTTTACAACTGGCTCCAAAAGAAAATGCCGGAATTGAATAATATGCAATTTATATACGACCCGACGGAAATGTTTTCTGTAGGCAGCGATTTTACTCTTGTTCTTGCTGAGGGCGGCTAGGATAAATAACGTTAACTTTGTGATAAAATCCTAAAAAAGGAGGGTTTATGATGTTGGACTTAATTAAAACCAGAAAGAGTGTGAGAAAATATTCAGATAAACATATATCTGATGAAGATTTGAGAAAAATTCTTGAAGCCGGGAGACTTGCTCCTTCTTGGATGAATGTTCAGTCATGGAAATTTATTTTAGTTAAGTCTCAGGAAAACAAAGACCTTTTATCCGAACTTTCTGCAGGTCAGGCGCATGTAAAAAATGCAGACGCGCTTATCGTTTGTGTTGCAGATTTAGGCGCCTGGGAAGAGGCAAAGATTACTCATATTCAGAAACCGGCCTTGAACCCTGCGCTGCAAGGAGAAAACGGAATCCTAATCAGAACAATGGAGCAGGTGATTTATCCGATATCATATATGATGCTGGAGGCCGAATCTTTAGGAATAAGCTCCTGTATAATCGGTGCTATGGGTAACGAAATTACAGGAATCCTTCCTGATGTGAGCAAAACAGCAAGAGAAAAACTTAATCTGAACGAAAATCAGATTATATCAACAATAATTACGCTTGGCTATGAAGCGGAACACACAGAAACAAAAAAGACCCGCAAAGACTTTGATGATGTAGTTTTCTTAGAAAGAATCGGAAACAAATTCTAATCTATTTCCGGCTCACCGTTCATGAGCATCAGTATTTCTACAACTTTCGGCATCTGGCAGTCAAAAGAGTAATGAGCTTTTTTGATAGAGCATTCTTCACAATTGCCGTTTAGTTTGTAGCATTCAATAGCTTGTTCTGTCCAATTTTTAGTGATTGAACTTGATATATCTGCCGGTTCTATAATAGCATGATTTAACATTACACTATCCCCCTTATAACAGGATAGACCGTAATCATAAATCTGACATCGTCTAAATAAATGATTTAGGTTATTGCTGGGCTGAAAGCCCACTTTTTCTAATATTCTGAATTGTCCCCCTAAAAACGTAATCGGTCAGTAGGCAAGTTTTCGAATATAATAAAAAAAGGAGGAACAATGA
>CALURX010000014.1 GCA_944323265.1 Candidatus Gastranaerophilales bacterium | reverse complement strand
TTGGAAGCCCTTGATGCTACTTCGCTTACGGTTAAAGACTGGCAAGGAAATACAGTGCTTGCTACTTTCAACACGCTATGCGGAAAAAATGCAGTTGATTCCACATACCAATACGCTCTTAAAGATGAAAAAAACAGACTTATCGTTCAAGATGACATTAAAGATGCTTATGATAACTACATTGATGATGGTGGAGAAGATGATCCTTATGCTTTCGCTATATATATGATGAATAACGAAGGTATTGGAAATCTTGATGACGGAACTTTTGATGAAAATCTAAACCAGGCTCAATGTGATGTCGCAGAGGAAAATCAAAATGACACCACTCTAAGCTCTATTAAAGAAAGTATGAATAAGATTCTTGATAAAGCTGGAGATGGTGGATATAATGACCTCGATGATGAAAACAAAGCTAAATACGACGAACTAGAAAAAACTTACAACTACAATCTCTACAACAAATATGCTGAACAAATTTTCTACAAGGCTATAGGTGTTAATCCTAATGAGTCTGATGAGTTTGATAAATTTGATCAAGAACTCTTTGATTACTACGTTAACATCTACAAACAAATTCAAGCCGCTGGCGGAAACTGTATCAGCATTGCTGATTATAATGGGTTAGACGGAGATGCTGCAAATAATTCAGAATGGCTGACTAATATGGTTCAGGCCGGCAAAATTACTATTGATATTGTTAACATAGACGACAAATCCGGAGAACTCTCTTTTGAATCAACCTCGCCAAACTCCGATACTTATGTCGGATACACCGAAACTACCTCTATTGATTCTAAAGCACTCGCTAAAGCTGAAGCTGAGTATGAATACAAAACTAAACAAATCGATGCTAAAGATGAAAAATTCGATATGGATTTATCTAAGCTCGAAACTGAAAGAACTGCTCTTACTACTGAGTATGATTCTGTTAAAAAAGTTATTCAAGATAATATCGAAAGAACATTCGGTATATTCTCTTAATGATGTAAGATTTACGTTTTATTCCCTTTTTAATCCCTTTTCCCTTTTCCGCTTGTCAAAACAGGCGGTTTTTTTAGGACAAAAAGGCGCCCGAAATCCGGACGCCTCGCATACATTATAAAAGTAAAAATTAAACCAACCCCTCTTTTACAGCCTTTACGGCAGCCTGAACTCTATCATTTACGCACATCTTTTGCAAAATTGAACACACATGCGCTTTTGCAGTATGCACACTAACTATCAATTCTTTAGCAATTTCAGTATTACTCTTCCCATCAACAAGATGTTTTAGAACTTCGTACTCTCTTTCAGTCAAAGGAACTCGGCCTTCGTCAGAAGATTTATCCTTTAAAATTCCAAGCGTTTCTTGTTTTGGAAAAGAATCAAGAACCTTTCTTGCTATTACAGGGTCAAGCCAGCACACACCATTTTTTACATCTCTTATTACATCTGCCAGTTTTGATGGATCAATATCCTTAAGGCAATATGCCATAGCACCAGATGATAATGCTGCGATAACTTCTTCTTCTCTGTCGTGAGAAGTCAGGGCTATAACCTTAATATTCTTATTCATTTCCTTTACTTTAACAGTTGCCTCGATACCGTTCATGCCGGCAAGACCTAAGTCCATAAGTACAATATCAGGACTATGCTTTTCTATTAGTTTTAATCCGTCCAATGCATTATCACTCTCTGCTACAACATTAATATCTTCATTTGAATTTAAGGCGCAACGTAAACCAACCCTTGTTAGTTTAAAGTCTTCAATAATAATTACGCTGATTGTTTGTGTTTCTGTACTTACGGCTGCTGTGCTCATTTAGAACCCTCCTATTTCTTATTTACAAATCTATTTAATAATACAAACAGCACGTAGTATATTACCCGGGTAACTAATATTTATTGCACATATTCTTTAATCAGCTCTACTACTTCACAAATCGAATAATTATCCCTGCAAACGTAAATATTCTTGTTAGTCTTCTCAATAACAAAGTCAAGAGATTTTCCGTCCAAAAACAGATTACTGAAAGGCTTTAGCATTATAGACGGAACTATAACATAATCTGCCTCAACGTCTTTTATTGTATTAATTAAATCATCTGAAGTTATAAGCCCCGCAACTGTAATATTTTTACCCCAATAAGTCGATTTTACAGGTTTTACAACGGTATTTAAATTCTCTATCTTATTTAGTTTTTCGGATATATAACTAAAAGCGCTTTTTGCAGCCTCTGAGCATGCAAAACAAATCGTTAATTTCTCCTTAAGCTTCTCCGGAAGAGACAGTGTATCGAAATCATCCATTAGAGTTCTTAAAGACCCTACTCCGTCATCAAGCTGGGAAAAGCTTCCGTAATATTTTGACTCCGGAATCGGCAGCCCCGCAAGAAGAAAAAACTCATCAGAACAGCAGACTTTTTTATATCCTGAAGCTATTTCTATGGTTTCCTCTGCAATCTTTTTATCTACAATTCTAAGTTCATTCTCCCTAAATTGAGTAACCCCAACCGGAACTATTGCCACTGATAAGAGCGCTGAATCTAATGTTTTCAAATCCTCTAAAGTCCTTCTCAATTCGTCTCCGTCATTATATCCGGGGCACAAAACAATTTGAGCATGGAAAGGAATATCATTTTCTTTAAACCACCTCAAGTTATCCATAATCTTGCCGGCATTTGGATTTCTCAACATTTTAACTCTTAAATCAGGATTTGTTGTATGAACAGAGATATAAAAAGGCCCTAAATGCAGCCTTGCAATCCGCTCTTTATCCGCAGGAGTTAAGTTCGTTGTCGTAATATACGTTCCCTGCAAGTATGAAAGCCTGTAATCGTCATCTTTTACATAAAGTGTCTTTCTCAAGCCCTTGGGCTGCTGGGCAACAAAACAAAATATACAATTATTAAGGCACGGCTTAACTCTGTCAAACACTGCGCTTTCAAATATTATACCCAAATCCTCATCAAAATCTTTTTCAAGCTCAATCTCTTCTATTTCACCGTTATTTTTCTGAATCTCAAGAGTCATAAGCTCTGTTTTAGAAAGAAACCTATAGTCAATCATATCCTGAGGCTTTTCACCGTCAATCGAAAGCAGAATGTCACCCTCTTGTATTTCAAGCTCCTCTGCAATAGAACCTTCCACAACTCCGCTAATGAGTGCAGGCATGTTCAAAACCCTCCACCAGCGATATGAAATTTTTGTACTCGCATGTTAAATTATCAAAAACCATCTTTGGGTAAAATGCCAAATCTTTTGTCCTCATTATGTTCTGCGTATCAATTAATATAGTCTCAGCTTTTGTTTTAAGCTTTTTGAGCATACCAAGCTGTTCTTCCTTGTCAAGCAAATCAGCGCAGGCAAGCTTTATTCTTGCCATTGTTAAAAACTGAATCGGATTCTCTAACGGTGGGAGCAAAATCAATCTTTTAAGCTCTTCTGTACCATCTTTTGTAATTGAATAATATACAGAAGGTCTGCCGCCTGAAGACATTGTTTTTTGGCTCTTTACAAAACCGCCTTTTTCAAGCCTTGTAAGAGCAGGCTTTATCGTCCCATAGCTCGGAGTTGTTAATACAGAAAATAATTCCTTAATCTCTTTTGATACACCATACATTGTCAGAACTTTTCTGTTTAATACAAATAAAATTAATAGCTCAATCATACTCTCTTCTATCCTAAATCATTCCGGACAATTCCGATAAATTCTTTTGCAAGCTTATCGCTCCATTTCTGGTCAGCTTCTTCTTCTATAATTTTCAAAGCTTCCTCTTTAGACATTGCCTCCCTGTAAGGCCGTTTTTCCAAAAGTGCAAAATATGAATCAATAATCAATATAATCTGAGACTCTATAGGAATTTCATCTCCTGCAATTCTGTTTGGATATCCGGTTCCGTTCCAATTTTCATGGTGCTTTTCTATTATAGGAATAATATCAACAACATTGGATATAGGCTTCAAAATTTCTCTTGCAGCTATTACAGGATGCTGTTTTATAGAGAGTTTATCATCTTCCGTTAAAGGCTCCTTTTTCCTTAACAATTCTCTCGGAAGCATTGTATTTCCAATATCATACAGAAGCACCGCGATTTTAAGCTTATCAACATCTTCTTTTGACAAATCAAAGCGTTTAGCAAGAAGTGAGGCTAGCTGAACTTTTTCCTTAACTCCGCCTTCTGCATGTTCCGGATTGTAGCTTGTAACCAGAGCATCCGCAACCTGATAAAGCTTCTCATTATTAATATTCATTTCCTGCAGTTTTCGAGTTAATAACGCTGAAGTTTCTTCATCCATGGGGATTCGATGTTTTGATAAAATGTCAATGAACGTATTAACAGCAATTTCCTGCCATGATGTTTCGTAAGCAGGTTTAGCTAAAGTTACACGATTTCTGCCGTTTCTCTTGGATTCATACATCGCTTGATCGGTAAGTTCCAGCAGCTCTTCTATATCATCAGAATGCTCTAAATAAGTCGCAACGCCTAAGCTTGCAGTAATACGTCCGATTTTTTCTAACTCAACCGCCTCGATGGCTTTTCTTATACGTTCTGCCGCAACAAGACCGCCTGCAGAGTCAACGCCAGGTAATATAAGGTTAAACTCCTCACCGCCCATTCTAGCCGCAACATCGATTGAACGAGCGTTACTCTTTAAAACCTCTGCAATCGCTTTTATTGCAATATCTCCGTAGTTGTGGCCGTAAACATCATTGATTTGTTTCAAATGATCCAAATCAAGCCCTATTACCGTGAATTTCTGTTTCTGGCGTTCAGAACGAATAGCTTCTTTCTTTATAAACTCTTCAAAATATCTTCTGTTATAAAGCCCTGTCATTCCATCAGTAATGGCCTGCTCCTTAACCGCCTGAAACAAGTCTGCTATGGTTATGGCAAGTTCAATTTGTTTTGCAAAAAGGCTTAGAAAATTCAATTCATTACTGCCTATATCTTCTCTTGAAGAAAAAACAAGCAGCGAGCCAAAATGAACTTGCTTGGAAGTAAGCGGTACCAATATATAAGATTTGATATTTGCATCTTTCAAAAAAGCGGCAACACGCTCTCTTTTAAACGCTGGTACAAAACCGCAGACAAGATTTAATAAATCCTGAGATTGATATATCTTATTATTTTTTACGGCATCCTGCAGTTCGTTTATATCAGGGAATTGCATCCGATAATCGGACAAGTCACAGTTAAAATACTGCAGAAACATATTGTTTATCTTTAAATCAGCATCTTTTCCGGATGATGCAACAACCTGAAGATAAGTTCCTGTATCATCAGACACCTGCTTTACAATAAAACTGAACAGATAGCCCAAATCTCCCTGCAGGCTGTTAACAATCGCGTTCAAGACGCTGGATAGGGGCTTAGAAGAATTCATCATATCCCAAATGTGCTGCAATGTGAGCATCTGGCGGTTTGCCCGGTCAAGTTCCTTTGTCCTCAGTTTAATTTCTGCTTCCAGCTTGGCATTACGCTCGTATACTTCCAGCAAAGATTGCCTGCCCGAATATACACTCGATTCTACCTGGTCTAACTTATTTTTAAAATTCTTAATACTGTCGAAAAAACCCACTGAGCCTGTCCTTTAATTCCTTTTTATTGTTTAAGTATAGCATATATCGAATAGATATTTCAATATTTTAATGGCAAAAATTTTTTTTACGAGGTTTATCAAAGTATGAACGTAAATTTTCAAGCAAATCCATTTAGCAAAAAACAAGCTCAATTTTTTAACCAGAAGCTGGTTAACGCTAATTATGTAGATATAATATGCCACAACCTCACAGACGAAGATGCTGTTGCAAGTGCTAAAGCTATTCAGTGGTACTTAAAAAAGCAGCACACTCCGCAGAGAATTATTTTAAACCACGGAGAAGACACCTGGGATTATCCTCATAAGGGACGTGTTCTTGATACTGCTGTATCAGAGCTTCCAAAAGACAAGCCTGATACTGTACTTTGTATTGACTTTAGCTCTACATCAAGAATTAGTAAAAATGTGATTGATTATATAAATCAGGCAAAAAAGATTTTTTGCATTGATCACCATACAGATGGAGACATTGTTCCGGACATTCATCCGATAACTCGCTCGTTGGGAGAAAAGGAGCTTGATGCTCTTCCAATCACAAATATATACATTGATACAAGTGCAAAATCCTGTTCCGGTATTGTTATGAGGCTGCTCGAAGCACTCGGAGCGGCTCCACCGACAAGAATATTGCAGCAATTATTCTGCGGAATGGTTGATGACTTAAGGAAAAACAGCTGCATCAAATTTGATGAAACATTAGAACCAGTTAAATTAGACATTATGAATAAAGACAGATATACCTCTAATCTATATTCATCTCTTGAAAAAAAACTTTTACAAAAGGACAGAGATGCGGTGATAAAACATCTTAATGTTCTTGCCAATCTTACTCCTGAAGAAATAAAGTTCAAAGAAAGTCTTCCAATTAGAATGGAAAAAGCCGGAAAACTCGGCTATGTTGTAATTCCAAGCGGAGACAAAGAGTGGGCAAATCTTGGCGGAGACAATAAAAAGACAAGCGCTATTATGGGTAATTTCAGGCTTAATGCTCTTGAGAATAATCCTGAACTTGATTCTGTTGCAGTGTTCTACCCTGTAAAAGACGCCTATAGAATAAGTATCCACTCAAAAGACAATAACGTACTCAAACTCTTTGATTATGTAAAAGAAAATTTTAATCCAGACCTGCAAGCCGGCGGACATGAAAACAGGGGGGGAGGTTATGTTCAGTCGCTTGAGCCGGATATTTGCGAAAAATGGGTTAATGAAATTCTAAAAGGAGCAGAGGAATTTTATAAATAAAACCTCCTTGGCGGGAATTGAACCCACGGCCTTGGGCTTCGGAGACCCACGCTCTATCCAACTGAGCTACAAGGAGGTGCACGATTCGTTTAATTATGATATACTTATTTAGTGTATCATAAAAACGCAAATTATTTTTTTAGGGGTTTTATATTATTAAAAAGGAGTGTGTATGAAAATTTTACCTGTTTATGGTGTTGCTGTAGCACCCAGATTCAAAAGCAGAACAGAACAACAAATCAAGAATGAAGAACTAAGACTTGACAATGAATCCAGAAGTATTGAAAGACAAATAAACCAATTAAACCGAGAACAGGATAAGATTGAGCGCGAACAAAAGGATCTTGAAAAAGAACTCTCAGAGATTCAGAAATAATTACATATCAAGACCCAGGTCAAGAGTTGGAGCTTTCGCAACAATGGCACTGGAAGAAATTATATCTACTCCGGTTGATGCAATATCATGAACAGTGCTTAAATTGACATTACCGCTTGCCTCAACAACCGCTCTGCCATTAATCAAATTTACACACTCTTTCATTTCCTCCAATGTCATATTATCCAGCATTATAATATCAACGCCGCAGTTAAGAGCTTCTTTTACTTGCTCTATAGTATCACACTCAACCTCTATCTTATGAGCGTGTGAAATATGCTGTTTTAACTTTTCTACAGCCTTTGTAAGAGAGCCTGCAAATTTTATATGATTATCTTTTATCATTGCACAATCTGAAAGATTAAACCTGTGCAAACTTCCTCCGCCCATTTTTACCGAATATTTTTCAAAAGCTCTAAATCCGGGCGTCGTCTTTCTTGTATCAACAATTTTTGCCCTATATTCGCCGACAGCAGCCTGATACTTATTGGTTTCAGTAGCAATTCCGCTCATTCTCTGAACATAATTTAGAGCGGTTCTTTCGCCCATCAAAATATATCTTGCAGGGCCGCTTATATCCGCTATTTTATCTCCTTTTTTAATCGAGTCTCCGTCTTTAAAATAGAATTTAACATCAATTTTAGGTGAAAGAATTTTAAAAACAGTCTCAAAAACTGCTCTGCCACAAAATATACCGTCTACTCGGGTATTAAGAGTGCAAGACATTACATCATCTTCGCTTGTCAGATAATCAGTTGTTATATCCCCAAAGCCGATATCTTCCTCAAGAGCATTCTTTACGTGTTCTTCTATAAAAAAATTATTTAGCATAAGCAATCTCCCTGCCTTTTATTATATCCGAATGTCTTGCCGTACCATCTGTTTGAGGGTAATCCGCACGTGCATGCGCCCCTCGAGATTCTTTTCTCTCAATAGCGCCCTCAATTATTAAAGATGCAACTGTCAGCATATTTCTATATTCATATTCTTCCATATTCATGCATTTTCTGTTACGTCTAAAGTTTTTCTTCATATCTTCAACAAGCGCCTTAGCCTTCTCGAGTGAATCTTGCGAACGGACTATTCCAACATAATTCCACATGACATTCTTTAAATTATCTTTTAATGCATCAATATTATAGTCTATATCACTTAGTTGACGAGAATATAAGCTTATGACTTTTTTAATATGCTCATCAATTTTCTTAGGCGGCGTCAGATTTGCAAATGATAAGTAATCTGCAAGTTCATAAGCGCACACAACGCATTCCAGAAGAGAATTGCTGGCTAATCTGTTAGCACCATGAAGACCTGTGGAAGCGCATTCCCCTATTGCATATAAACCTCTTATAGACGTTCTTCCCTCAACAGTTGCCTTTATTCCGCCCATTGAATAATGTGCAGCTGGTGCGACAGGAATAGGTTTTCTGGAAATATCTATCCCATTTTCACTGCAGCGTTTTGATATAGTCGGAAATCTGTTAAAAAGTTTTGTCGAATCTATTATAGACGCATTTAAGAAAACATTAAACACGTGATTTTTTTGCATCTCACTGTATATTGCGCGCGTTACAATATCTCTCGGCGCAAGTTCACGCTTATCATGGTATTTCGCCATAAACTGTTCACCGGAGTTATTAACAAGTTTAGCGCCTTCACCCCTTACAGCCTCTGATATCAAAAATCTGTTTTTATTCTCCGGACTTAATGCCAATGCAGTCGGGTGGAACTGAACAAATTCCATATCCTGAATTATAGCTCCGGCATTATACGCTAAATCAATTCCGTCACCTGTTGCCCCATCAGGATTTGTAGTGAATTTATATACCTGACCGGCTCCGCCTGTTGCAAGAATTACTGCCGCAGCATAAACAATTTCGTGTTCGCCGGTTAATTCATTATATACAATGACTCCTTTGCACTCATTATCCGAATTAACAAGAAGCTCTACAGCCATAGCATTTTCCATCACAGAAATATTTTCTTCCAGAACCGCTCTGCGCAGTCCCTCTGTAATTCCTCTACCGGTTGCATCTCCACCGGAATGCAGAATCCTTTTTACACTATGAGCAGCCTCCAATGTAAAGGTCAAACTTCCGTCAGAATTCTTGTCAAAATCAACACCGTTTTCTATTAAATCGTTGATAACCTCATCAGATGCTTCTGATATAAATTCAACGGCCTTTCTGTCATTCAATCCAGCTCCAGCTTTTATAGTATCTTGAACATGTGATTCAATACTGTCTTCAGAATTCTGATGCAATACACCAACAATTCCGCCCTGTGCATATAAAGAATTACTTTCACCAAGGCTTGATTTTGTAACTATCAAAATTCCTTCAGGTAAATTTATTTGCTGTGATATTTTTAATGCCGCATATAAGCCTGCAGCACCGCTTCCTACTACTACCGCTGAATATTCGGAATATTTCATTTTGTACCCCACTGGCTGTCTTTATAATAATATTTTAGAACAAACACAGCGCACAAAACATAAATTTAATATTAAGATTTATTAAAAAACTAGTACTTACGAATTTGCAATGTCAAAATCTTAGGATGTAAAGCGTCATATATTATAGAATCATTCTCATCAATGGATGGTAAATATTCTTTTGCTTTAGCTAAATCCGCTTCATAACCTTTTGTATCACCAATAATCTTCTTTAGTTTTGCTCTATCCATATAAGCTCTTGGATTATTTTTCTTTCTATCAATAGCCAAATCCCAAATACGTATAGAAACATCATATCTTTGCAAAGCGGCATAAAGCTCTGATAAACAAGCATAACCTGCATACGCTGTTGAATCTACATCTAATATAGCATTACAATAATTACCCGCTAGTTTAAATTTTCCTTTCTCTTTTAAGAGCATCGCTACTGTTAAATTCTCTATAAGGTCTACATCACCTGAATGCAAATAATCATCCAGAGCACCATTATAATCGCCTAAAAAAAGTTTTATTTTAGCCCTATCTTTGTATAAAGAGTTTAATTCTTTTTGAGAAAGATAAGCCGGCGCTGTTCCAATAGCTTTATTCATCTCGTCAATTGCATAATTCTTCTTTTTATACATTTTAGCCAAATATATTGCATTATTTCTATGAAAAATATACTCTGTTGTATCAGATTCTTTTGATAGTTTAGCGACAAAATACTTTACATGGTTGCCCCAAAAACACATCTGTATAAACTTATTTCCAGGAGGTGTACACAACCAGACTATAAAAAGAAATGCTGCAATAATACAAGATAGCAGTTTTATGTCATCCTTGCGGCTTGGCTTGTTAAAGTTTGATATCATTCTTTCAACTCTCTTTCTCTATTTATATTGTATATAAAAATGATAAAAAAATAAAGTATATTTTAAATATTGTTAATTATTTTCTATAACTTTAGCCATACCTGTAAATTCGGGAATTTTATTCATTTTAAGAATATCGGAAAACTTCTCTGCAGCTATAGGTGCAAGTTTATAGACTGTCTCGATATCCGTAAAATAAAGTTCACAAAAACGTGCTAAAAGCTCTGACGGATTATTATAATATCGATTCAAACGACTTATCCTTGAATTTATTCGGGCAAGAGCTCTTTGCTTTGACTTTAGACGAATATAATTTATATGCACCGGTGAAATTTCTGAACTATCTAATTCATCTATTGAATATATCTTATTGAAAACTCTAACCCTGTCATATTTCAAGAGATACTTAAATGGAGAGGATATCCCTCTTTCCAGCGGCTTAAAAACTCTGGAAGCAGTAAAATCAGGATATTGATTCTTTATTGATTTTCCTAAAATTTTAATCTCCTGACTAAGTTCATTCTTCTTTGCAAACAAAGCTGAAGCGAAATCCTTTGGAATTTCTCTTACTGTTATATTTATAAGCTCCTCTGTCAAATCATCTGATATCTCACCAAAAACAAACTCTAATGATTTTAAAGAAGAATCATAAATATAATGTACGTAATGTACAAATTCATGAATAATTACAGGGAAAATCTTATCTTCAGAAATATCTCTCGAAACATCAATTCGATAAGAATTCTTTCTGCCGATAAAAATTCCTTTATTACCACGAGCCTTCGTCTTTCCAATATTAATATCTACGCCAAAAGTGCGTAAATAATTTTTAAGATTTAAGATTCTGTCTCTTTCACTAACCATTTTAAATAATCTTCACTGCAATCTACAATCGGAAGAGCTATAATTTCCGGAACTGTATATGGATGCAAGTCCTCTATTACAAGTTTTATTTTTCCGTAATTTGAACGGCGAGTTTTTATCATCATAAGAATTTCTTTTTCTTCGCAAATATCACCGTCCCAAGAAAATGTAGATTGAACCTTATCAATCATGCTGACACAAGCTGCAAGCTTATGCTTCATAAGTATTTTGGTAATATTTTTTGCAATTTTTTTATCAGGTACAGTACAATATACAACAATAATATCCATAACTTCTCCTTTTAAATTTTAAAAATTTTACCCGGGTTTAGTATGTTATTAGGGTCAAAAACCTTTTTTATACTTCTCATATAATTTATTGCTTCTTTATCAACAGTATCCTCAATATAAGAAATCTTTTCTGCTCCAACTCCATGCTCTGCTGATATAGTTCCACCCAATGATACCGCAAGTTCATACATCTCAGATTTAGCTTTTATGTAGTTTTTGAATTGAACATCATCCTCCAGGTTTAATGCAATTTGCGGGTGAATATTCCCATCCCCGACATGACCGACCATACAAACAGGAAGAGAATATTTATCACATATATTTTTGCATTCTTTAACCATTTTTGCAAGTTTGTCTCTCGGAACTATAATATCATCTGATACAACATCAGGAGCGAGTTTTGCTGTCGCAGCAAAGCTCGCACGCCTTGCCGTCCATACAGAATCCTTTTCCTCTTCTGTTATTGCAATTACTATATCAGAAGCTCCCGCTTCCTGCATTGCTTTGTATACCCGCCCCTCTTGATCATCCATAGAGGATTCAAATCCATCTATCATAATAAGCAGCATGGCTTCTTTATCTGTATTCAGATTGCATGGATAAAATTTTTCTACGGTTGTTATCGAATTATTATCCATAAAATCTATTGTTGCAGGAAATATTTTATCCGCAAGAATTTTATTTACTCCATCAACCGCAGCCTCCATTGTATCAAAATAAGCCATAATAACTCTGGAAGCTTCCGGTTTCGGTATAAGCTTTAGCTCCGCTTCAACAACAACAGCAAGAGTCCCTTCGCTCCCGATTATAAGCTGGTTTAAATGATACCCGACAGCATCCTTTATTGTTCCAGCACCAAGTTTCATCAACGTTCCGTCAGCAAGAACAACAGTAAGATTAAGCACATAATCTTTTGTAGTGCCGTACTTGAACGACATAGGACCGCCGGAAGATTGCGCTATGCTTCCACCCACTGTTGATACTCTCATATTTGAAGGATCTGGCGGGTAAAATAATCCTCTATCTTCTACAAACTTTTTTAAATCACCAAGGATAACCCCGGGCTGAACTCGAACAGTCATATTTTCAGGATTAAAATCCAGAATCTTATTCATCTTTGAAAAATTGAGAATTATCCCGCCCTTTGTCGGAGTACAAGCTCCTACCATATTCGTGCCGGCACCTCTAGATACAACCGGAATTTTGCAGCGGTTTGCCAGCTTCAAGACCTTTTGCACATCCTCTATCGTTTCCACAAAAACAACTGCTTCCGGTAATGGAGATTTTTTACGAGTGTTTGTTGAATCCTGAGCATAGCAATAACGTTCTTCTAAGCTGGTAAGAACATTATCGCTTTTTAATATTGATTTTAATTGGTTCTCATTACTTTTCAACAACATGTGAAGCTATTTTTTCGATACTTTTGTTTAATTTGGCTATTTGTCTATCCATACCGCCAACCTTTTTAGTCAGCTGGGCTGTGTCTTTTGGATCTATCTTTGATACAACTTCTTCCAGTTTTTCTTCCAATGAATCTATCTTTGATTGCTGTTGAGCCATCTTATCATCGATTGCAACCAAGAATTTATTCAAGGTTTCTTCAAATGGTGATAAATCTATTTTATTATTTTTATTACTAATTGTAGTCTCAACAATAACTCTGTCAAGTTTTGCTTCCAAAGAAGAAATCCTTTTAGCCTGCTTATCAAATACATTACTCAATGCCTCAATTAATTCCACACTGTCTGTATTATCTTCAGCTTCAGCCTTCAAATCTTCCAGCATAACCTTTATTTGACCGATATCATCAAGAGTTTCAACTTTATCAAAAATTGTTGAAATCTGCTCTCCTGCTTTATCAACCCATTCTGCTAAATATTCAAATACTTGATTAAATACCTGATTTGTTTTAGCCCCGCTATGAATCATTGAACTTATTGAGCCTAGTTTATCGTCAATTCTGTCAATGCCAGCTTCATGTGCAAAGTTACGAGTTCTTTCATCCAAATCATTAATCACAAGTTTAAAGTCTTGAAGATTATCCTGCAGTGTCTTATATGATTCATCAGATGCTAGTATCAATTTATTAGTTCTTGTACTAATACTTACTATATCTTCCTGCAAGGAATCAAACTCATGCTTAAATTCTTCTATCTCAAACTTCGGAAGTTCCGCCTTTATTGTTTCTACAAGCTTATAAATATCGTTCGTTGAAGCTATAAGTTCCTCAAACTCTTTTGACTTGTTATCAGACTTCATCTCATTCAGAACAAGACGAAGATTTGCAATATCAGATTCCAAATCCTGAAGGCTGTAGACATAGTCAACATCGCCATCAGAAGAAATTATTGATGAAATCTTTTTGTTGATTATTCCTATTTCATCTTTTATGGAATTAACCTTGCTATCCATTGCAGAAACTGTATCAACAGATGTTACAATATGGCTTAATATCGTAATCAAATCCGAATGTTTTTCTTGTATAAAATCAAGAATTTCTTCCTGCTCTGCTACAAATGAAATTTGGTTAAATATGTTCAAAATCTGCGTAATAATCTCAGATTTTAACTCATTTAAATCTTTTTCTCGAATAGCATCCTGATTTTCGACTTTTGCAGTTAAATCAGCTATTGACTGCTGAATACCATATTTTACTAGAGTATTCATTTCTGTAAGCTCCGGCAGATTGTTGCAGCAAAGCTCGCTAATATCGTTCAGATAGCCAAGCTGTTCATTAACAAGAGCCTCTATCCCGGATATTTGATTATTCAGAGAAGCTTGGAATGCTTCATCAAAAGATTTATTAAGAATCTGCGCCTTTAAATCAGCAAAACTTCTGCTCAAATCATCTATAGAGTTAGTTATTCCGCTGACTAATTCTCCAACTCCAGATGACAAATCATTTTTAAAATCCACAAAACCTGACAACAGAGATTGAATAGAGTTGTGTATTGCCTCAAAGGAATTATTATACTGGGTTGAGATAAGCTTAATTTCTTCATACTTATCGACAACAGTATCAACAAACTTCTTATCAAGAAGATTAAAGCGCTCATCAAATCTTTGTGCAACATTAACATTAATAAATGATTGAATTTGACTGTTTATCTTATCACTCATTGAGGTTATAAGGATTTCATTTGCAACCTTAGAATCAGCCCCTGCGCTAATCAATTTTGAAATATTATCCAAAACATCTTCTACAGACTTATCTATATCAGTCTTAAGCCCATCCAGTTTATGGTTAATAATTGTAGAATCTGTTTTTACATCAAGGTATGATTTTAAATCATTTATATGAGTATATATATAATCTTCGACAGAGCTTTCAACATGAACAGTCAATTTCGACAACTCATCTTTTTGAGCCTCTCTCATTAGATTAAACTGCTCTATCAAATCCTTAACAATAACATCGGTTTCTTTTTCAATATTATCAAGAATGATATCGGCATTTTTACTTACAAGTTCCGACAAAGCATCTCTGCAAGCAATAGAATTCTCTTTTACAGTCTCTGTCTGCTTAAGAATCTTATCAGCAAATGCCTCCATTGTTTGAAGCTCTCCTGCTGATATATCAGCACAAACTGCTAAAATTGAATTAACTTTTTCTTCAATCGACTGTTCAACATCTTCCATCAAAGATTTACTGTTTCCGATTAAAGTCTCTGATATAGAAGAAACCTCTTCTTTTGTAACAGTCTTAGCTTCCTCTATTAATGTATTGAATGTACTGCTTAACTCTTTCAATTGAGCCTGGAAGAGATTCATTTGAGAAATTTCATCTTTATCGAGCCTGTCATTAAGAGATTCAAAAAGAGTTTTTAAGTTGGAAGACTGCGTCTCCATCTCATTAATCAATTTTGAAGTTGTATTGCTGACGCCTGTTACCAGATTAAGTGAATGCTCTTCCAAAAGTTTTTGGACTTTATTATAAAGTTCTTCAACATCCTGGCTCAAATTATCTGTTATAAGAGTATTAATAACACTCAGCTGTTTTGTAACACCGCCGTATACAGTATGCAGCTCTTTCAAAATACTTTCCGACTGTTCCAGAATATTATTCTGTTGTCCGGCAAAAGATGTGCCGAAAATTTCTTTTGATTTATCTAAAATATCACATTGTTGTTTGAAAAGAAGCTCTGAGAAAAGATCTTTCGCCTGAGCTATTATACCTGTCTGCTGACTAGATAGAGCAGAACTCAAATTTTCATTTGTACGCCCCACAATATCTTTATTTTGTTCTGTGATAGCCTCTTTTAAAATGTTCTGAACAGCATTCAACTTTTCTTCTATAGATTTATCCAAACTTTCTGTCTGAACATCTGTCAAAGTTTTTACACTGCTTATAACATCGGCTGCACTTGATGCTATTGATGCAGATAGTTCAGAAGTATTGTCAGTCATCTCTTTGGAGATTTCTTCCTGTTTTGCTTGAAGAACATATGATTGATTTTCAATTTGAGTTCTTAACGCTTCTTGCAATTCTGAAAAATCAGCCTTGATTTCATTATTTAAAATTCTCATTTCAGAAAGTAGTGAAGACTTAAGTTCATTATTTTGGGATGATAAACCATTAAGCATCGTTTTAGCTACATCATCTTGTTTTGAGAATATTGCATTCCTCTGATTTTCTATACTATTAGTTAACCTATCAGCTTTTTCCGCTATATCGGTGTGAACAATATTACCTAATGCTTGCACTTCTGATATTATTAAATCTTGTCCTGCACTATTCTGGTTTGATATATCCGCAAGAATAGTCTTAGATATTTCCTCCTGCTTTGAAAGTATTACATCTGACTGAGTTTCCAGACCTCTTAACAATTTATCATTTTGTTCAGTAATATCAGCTTGAAGCCCCTTTTCTAATGTTCTCACTTCTGATATTATTAAATCTTGTCCTGCACTATTCTGGTTTGATATATCCGCAAGAATAGTCTTAGATATTTCCTCCTGCTTTGAAAGTATTACATCTGACTGAGTTTCCAGACCTCTTAGCAATTTATCATTCTGTTCAGTAATATCAGCTTGAAGCCCCTTTCCTAATGTTCTCACTTCTGATATTATCAAATCCTGTCCTGCATTATTTCGATTTGATATATCCGCAAGAACAGCCTTAGATATTTCCTCCTGCTTTGAAAGTATTACATCTGACTGAGTTTCCAGACCTCTTAGCAATTTATCATTCTGTTCAGTAATATCAGCTTGAAGCCCCTTTCCTAATGTTCTCACTTCTGATATTATCAAATCCTGTCCTGCATTATTTCGATTTGATATATCCGCAAGAACAGCCTTAGATATTTCCTCCTGCTTTGAAATAATATTAAAAGCTTCATTTTCAATTGTTTCAACAAGTCTTTCACTATATTCTGTCACATCTGCCTTTATACCACTGTTTAGATTGTTTATAGCGACAGCAAATGATGAGCCGATTTCATCATTTTTAGCAATAATATCCGCAAGAATTTCTTCAAGTTTGTTAATAACAACTCCTGATTGTCCTTCAATAGAAGATCCGAAGTTTACCTTCATCGTATTAATAGATTCTTTAAGAGCTTCAATCCTATTCCTAACATCTCCGTTTAATTGCGCAATTACACCAGAAACTGATTGTATACTTGAAGATATATCATCAAATTTAGCACTCACTTCCTGAGCATTGATTTCAAACCCTGAATCAATAAATTTAACAACATCCTCTAGCTGAGATTTCAAATTCAAAGCATAGTTTTTATTTTCTTCACTTACTTGAACAACAAGATTGCTAAACTCTTTTTTTAGAGCACCATAATCAGCCGCAGTAAGTTCAATGTTTTCATCAAGAACAGATTTTAGCTTATCGGCAATATTTTGTATTTGAACAGCCGATGTCTGATTCTGCTTGGCAATAGCTTCTTCAAGAACACCATTAAGCGCAGTTACACGTTCTTTTATAAACTCAGACTGTGCCTGCGAACTTACCTTAAGAGAATCAAAAAGTTTCTCAATCTGAGACTTATATCCTTCGAGCCTTTCTTGTAAAGACTGAGAAAGTTTTGACGAAATATCAGTTATACCAGCATTGATTCTCTCACTTAAAGCATTATTATTGTCAGCAAGCAGCTCTGTCACTCTAGCAGTCATTGTCACAAAACCATTTTCAATAATTGAAAGCTGTCTGGTTAAATCTTCATCAATATTTGCGTCAACTGTATTAACAAAGTCTTTCAATTGAGCAAAGTCTTGAATAATTTTATCGACACTTTTATCTAGGTCTAAAGAAGCCTTTTCATTCAAACTATTCATCAACGCTTTCATTGCGACAAAATTATCCAATATTTGTGCAAGTGTTGAACTTAAAGCAGTTGTTGTGCTGGTTGACAAATTATTTACCGAACTTTCAAGACTGTCAAACCCGCCAACCACATTATCTACTTTTCCTGCAACTTCATCTGAAAAGTCACACAAATTGGTACGTATAGATTCTATAGAGCTGTCAACTACAGAACAAAATTCATTCTTTATGTAGCTTACAACTTCTTTATTTGCACCCTCAATATTCAATACAGAATTTGATAACTGCTCAGATAAAGTTTTAACGTTCAACTTCAAAGATTCCAAAACAAGTGTAAGCTCTTGCTTTAATTCATTCTTCAAATCAGCGGCGTTTTGAATACTTTTTGTGTGCAAACTTTCGGATGAAAACTTCAATTCACTGATTTTGTCAGCATTTTCACAGGTAAATTCCTGCTTAAAATCAGTAACACTTTCAAGAAGCGCATTTTTTAGAGCAGACATCTTGAGTTCAAAATCTTGCCTCAAAGCGTCCGTATTTGAAATTATGTTTTCATAATTGGAACTTAAAGAGCGGCCGTTCAATCCGATAGCGTCTTTTACTTCATTAAAACTATCTTGAACTTCAAGCAGCTTTTTATAAGAATACTTTATTTCATCTCGAATAGCCTCAGTATTTTTAGATACAGTAGCATTAATCATATCCATTTTCTGGGCTGTATCTTTTTCAAGTTCGCCTAAATTACTTTCAACCTGAGCCCTAATTACATCTACTATATCTCTAACGCTTTCGATATAATCAAGATTATTGTTCTTAACTGCTTCTGTTATATCAGCAAGCCTTACATCCAAAGCCCCTGAAGAAGCATCGTTTCTTACACTTACATAAGACAAAACATCAACTATTGAAGAAGATATATTATCCAGAATCGATTTCAATCCTGTTAACGAAGATGTTTGAGTCTGTTTGATTTCATCTTCTACGTTGTCTAATTTGCTGATTAACAGTTCATATTTACCAAACAGGTCATTTGTGAATTTTTCACCAAGCTCTCCTGATGAAGTTTCTACAGCAGAAGTCAATTCCTGCTTGGAAGCGTATAAATCAACTCTTAAATCTTTTACTGCATTAACAAAATCAAGAGCCAAAACTCCATCAATAGAAGATTTCAAATTTTCAAACTCTTGTTTTGCATTATTAACCTGTATAACAGAAGAATCCAGCTTATAATCAAGAACTCCTGCGAGATTTTTAATATTTGCAATTTCTTCGACAATTTTTCCGGATGAATTTGCAACATACTCTTCCTGCTTATCCAAAGAAGTTTTCAGACTATTTTCAAAAATAGCAAGCCTGTCTGTTATATTTGAAAATATTGCATTGTTAGCGGAAACATTATTTTCATCGATTTGAGCAACTATATTCTTAAGCCCTACAATATTTTCTGCAACGTCAGAGAAGCTTTTTTCACATAAATTTGTCAGTGCAGACTGAGCATCTTTTAGACTTGAGCTCAGCGCGTCCGCGTTTGACGAAATCTCATTGAGCGTTCTCGTAACACCGACATCCACAAGCTGCGAGACCTTATCTGAACTCATATCAACATGACTTTTTATATCAAGCTCAGCCTTATGAATATTTGTAATGATATTTTGGAATCCGGTATTTAAATCAAGCCCCTTAATATTGGCATCAATTTTTTTCAATTCTTCAGAAGAAAGATTTAAGGCTTCCTGAAGGTTTTTAGTATCAGCCGTAATATCATTCAGCACACTTTCAAGTTTAAATTTAAATTCATCAAACTTACTATCAGAAGATATATCCTTAAGCTGAGCTTCTAACACATCCAGTTTATCAAGAATTGGTCTTGCTGTCTGTTCGTCTCTATCTTCCAATATGGCCTTCATGCCGGCTATGATATTGACAGAGGCGTCGATTTTTTCAGCAAGATTATCTATCTTATAATATTTTTCACTTAAAACATCAACCGAATTTACAAGCTCTTGATTCTTCGCCGCAAGCTCAGAAATAGCTCTTTTGGCTCCTGACATATCATCTTGGGTTGCAAGAGTTTTGATATAATCTTCTATCTGCAAATTCTTTTTATCAATCATCTGGAGTGCAGATAAAATTGTATTAGAAGAATTTACAATTTCACTCAACTCACTTTCAAATTTATCGAAAGATTCAGTTTGATTTGCCTCCGAAATAGATCTAATAATAGTTTTAAAGCTTTCATTCAAACTAAGAACAATAGAATCAAACCCATTATTCAAACGTTCCAAATCTGTTTTAAGAACAGCAATACTCTTAATAATTTCGCGTTTCTGACTGTCATCAGAGCGCATTGCATCAAGTCTTAGCGTAATATCAGACAGAGTTTCTTTTTGCGAAACAACTTCTCTTGAAAAAACAGAAAGATTTGTTGCTACAATATCAAAAAGTTCTTTGACTTCACTTGATTTTAGGGTCTCAGAGCTGTTTTTAAGCAGATTTGAGAATAAAGACTCTATTGCACCGAACTTTGACAACAGAACGCTGTGACGCTCATCAAGATTCTGTTTAAGTTCAGACAAAAATATCTTTATCAAATCAATATCTTCTTCAGTATTTAATTTTTCCAGTTTAGAATTTATCCCCGCAAGGAGTTTATCGACATCTGAGGTATTAAGTATTCCCTGTGCTCTGATTGAATTTAACAGGGTTTTTATTGTATCAAAGTTTTCTGAAATTTCTGCGTAGTTGTTAATATCTGCCATATACTCTTACTCTATCCCACCTTTTACGTTCATAACTTATTATATACTAATATAAAAATAGTGACAAATACTAAAATTTTTTTTAAGATAATTATATGAATTATATATTCTTTATTTTAATTGCAGTATCAATAATTATTGGAATTTTAAACAACACGATTTCAGAAGTTGTAAACTCCATGCTTCAGTCATGCGATATTGCAGTAAAAATTTCATTTTCGCTAATCGGTATTATGGCATTTTGGCTCGGTATAATGAGAATTGCCGAAAAATCAGGTCTTGTCAAAATATTATCAAGACTTCTGGAGCCTATTGCAAAAATTTTATTCAAAGACGTAAAAAAAGATTCCCCTGCAATTGGCGACATTTCAATGAGCGTAGCAGCAAACGCTCTCGGGCTGACAAATGCTGCAACCCCAATAGGGTTGAAGGTTATGAAAGAACTTCAGGAAGAAAATCCGAATAAAGATAAGGCAACAGATTCTATGTGCATGTTTCTTGCAATGAATACAGCAGGTTTTCAAATAATTCCTGCAACAGTTATAGCAGTGCTTGTAGGAGTTGGGGCGAAAAATCCGTCTGAAATAATTCTTCCGACATTAATCGTAACAACTCTATCATTTATTATTGCTATACTTATCGCCATGCTCCTGCAAAAAATCTGGAATAGGAGGAATTATGATTGAAAAAATTTCTCTCTACATTCTTCCTCTTATGATACTTGCAATACTTACGGCTGGTGCAGTAAAGAAAGTAAAAATATATGAAGAATTTATCGAAGGCGCAAAAGACGGCTTTAAAGTTTCCATATCAATAATTCCGTATCTTGTTGCGATTATTGTTGCAATCTCAATGTTCAAAGCCTCAGGAGCAATAGATATAATTACAGGACTTGCAGGCAGCCTGCTTGAAAGATTATCAATTCCTGCAGACATAATACCGATAATGATTACGCGTTCTCTTTCCGGCTCTGCAACACTAGGCTTGTTTTCGGAAATTGCTCATAACCTCGGGCCTGACAGTTATATTACAAAGCTTGCCGCCGTAATGGTCGGGAGTTCTGAAACAACATTTTATGTGCTTGCAGTATACTTCGGCTCTGTAGGAATAAAAAAATACAGATATGCGCTTCTAACAGGCTTGCTTGCGGATGCTACAGGTATTGTACTAGCAATCTTGGTTTCACGTCTGTTTTTTCTTGCCAGCACTGTGTAGTTGAACAAAAATTTTTGTCTTCAATAACTTTTTTAACAAGAACCGCAAAATTAATATTAATAAAATCTATTTTTTCAACTCTTTCCACAGAAAATTCATGGCTTCCGCAGTTGGTGCAATAATGATACTGCGGAACGATCTTGCCGTTTCTGTTCATAGCTTTCAGCTTAACTCCGCAGCAAGTGCAGCGTGTAATATACCACTCATTTTCTATAAATTTCCCGCAATCAGGACAATATCCGCATTCCATATCCGGTGTAATTCCTTCATGCAAACAAGTTTTTGTAAGTCTGAATAAATTCGTTAAAAACATAATTACCTCTATGCTTTATTTAATTTTTATTAAACCAAAATCAAGGAATTATTAAGTTTTGTAAAGATTGATAAGTTAAGTATCAATTATTAACTAGAAAAATACTTTATATATATAAGGATATTGAATAAAAAAAATACACATTATAATACTACACTTCACACATTTAGGTTTTTAGAGTCGCAAAGACTCTTTTTTTTTTAATAAGGACAAGTGAGGATTGGTGGGGCTAGTCAGGTGAAGAGTATATTGAAATCTTTTTACTATTCAACTTTTAGCAGTTCCAACACAATAACCTCCTCTAAACTTATCAACTTCCAAACACATCGTCACCCTTCGACGCTTGAAACTGTAAATCAACAAGCTTAAACATGTTACAAAACTTTACATTATTGGTAAAATTTTATACAATTAATTTATGCCTAAGGTTTCGATTATAGTTCCTATTTTCAATGTTGAAAAATATCTTGATATCTGCCTTGACAGTATCATTAACCAAAGTTTTGATGATTTTGAAGTTATTTGTGTGTGCGACGGCTCTAAAGACACATCTTTGAGTATTGCAAGGCAGTACTCACTCCTTGACAGAAGAATCAGGGTAATTTCACAGCCTAATAAAGGTTTGGGGGCTGCAAGAAATACAGGTATGAGGTTTGCAAAAGGAGAGTATATTACTTTTGTTGATTCCGATGATTGTCTTTCTCATATCGCAATAGAAAAGCTATATAATAACATTTGCGAAAATCACAGCGACTATGTGTTTTGCAATATCTACTGCTTTAATCCGATAAGAAACTATAATATTGTTTGGGAGCCCCTATCACAGGATGAGTTAAAACAAGTTACTGCAAAACCGGTATTCAACGAAGGTGACACACCGCCGGAATTATATTTTAAAATGCACACAATGGCTTATGGCAAAATGTACAGAGCCAATTTTATAAAAGACTTCTCTTTTCCGGAAGGATTAATTTTCGAAGATATGCCTTTCTTTGCGCAGTGTTTTTTATCAGCCCAAAAGATTTCTTATGATTTTGATCCATTATACTTTTACAGGCAGCATTCAGAATCTATTATGGGTGCAAAAGACCGGCGTTTTCTGGATATATTTGAGATTAACAAACTTGTTAACAATATTTTTTTAGAACATAACAAGTACGAAAAATACAAAACTCATCTGCTTGTCAACCAGATGGAAAATACTTTGATTAGAATGCTGGAACTATCAGGTCGTACACAAAAAGAAATGTTCAGAAAGTGGAGAGAAGCTTTTAAAGATATCGACTTCTCTAACTATGATATGCAAGTTCTCAAAAACAAAAACATATATTATGCGTATCAGGATATAATGAATAAAAGTTATATTGACTTTAAACTCTTTGAAGACAGGATAAAGAAACAATGAAAAAGCAGCCGTTAATTTCAGTCATAATACCTGTATACAATTGTCAGGACTACTTAATGGAATGTCTTGATTCACTAAGGCTGCAAACTTATCAGAACCTGGAATTTATCTGTGTAAATGACGGCTCTACTGATGGCTCGCAGGCTCTGCTCAGGAATTATCAACAAAAAGACAGCCGGTTTACTGTGCTAAACCAGGCTAACAGAGGACAAAGTATTGCAAGAAACAAAGGTTTTCAACACGCTAAAGGAGAGTTTATTTCGTTTGTCGATGCTGATGACAGGGTTTCGCTCTCTCTCTATCAAAAATTCGTTAACACTATAAATCACACCGATTTTGATATCTATGTTTTTAACGCAAATGAGTACAATAAAGAATCTCAAAACGTATTCCCAAGACAATTCTTTACAGTCAATGATTGGATGAATCATTCTAAAGAAGATTCAATTCATTCTTTTTCTGATATTAAAAACCCTTTTGTTGGTAATATGGGAGTTTACACTAAAATTTATAAAAAATCTTTTCTCAACAAAATTGCAGAAAACGGCACGGAGCTGTTTATTCCAAACTGTATATTTGAGGATGTATATTTTCATTTTCTTGTTCTAATCAACAATCCTTCCATGTATGTTTATATGGAACCTTTGTATTACTACAGAGAGACAAATAAATGTTCTACAACTAAAAGTCTGGCTAAAAATGTTTTTGATATTTTCAAGATTACAGAGAAACTGACAGCGCTATTAATTAAGACTAATCACTACGAAAAATATAAATACGCATATTTTCAATATCTTTTTAAAGAGCTTACCTGTCTGCTTATAAAGTGTCCTGAAAACCTTAGACCTGCATTTTTTAATCATATGAGAGTTATACTTTATTCCCACGCAAAAGGCCTAAACCCAAAGACTACAGGACAACTTGTAGGTATTGAAGTCTATAAGGATTTGAACTCTATGACAGGAGTAGATTTTTATAATAAATATAAGGACAAAGTTATATTCTAATCCTGCCGTAAATTACCCTGTCTATACCAGCCAAATCCTTCTCAACAACTATATCTGAGAAATCTTTTTCCATAAATCTTTTTACCTGTGAGCTTTCTCCGATTCCGAGCTCAAACATAAGCCAGCCGCTTGGTTTCAAGAACTTGGGGGCCTGTTCAATAATTTGGCGGTATATTTTAAACCCATTTTCTTCTGCAAACAAAGCCCCCGGAGGCTCATGCCGGACCTCCGGCTCCAGTGGGGTTCCTTCCGGAATATAAGGAGGATTTGAAATTATAATATCAAACTTTTCTTCCGGACGAACTTTTGAAAAAAGGTCTGATTTTCTAAAAACAGCACGGTTATTTATACCGAGCTTTGTTACATTATCGAGCGCAACCCTTAGCGCGTCAGATGAAATATCAACACCTAAGACAACCGCCGGAGTTTGTTTGGCAATTGTGCATGCAATACATCCGGAGCCGGTTCCAATATCTAAAACATCTTTATAATCATACTTATTAATAAGTTCTATTGCTTTTCTTACAAGGATTTCAGTTTCATCTCGCGGGATTAGGACATCACTATTAACCTTGAAAAACTCGCCCATAAAATAAGCTTCACCAATAATATACTGTATAGGTAGCCTTGTCTCTATACGCGTAAGCACTTTTTGATGCAAAATATCAAGCTGAACCTCATCAAGAGCCTTACCTTTTGCCCTATCAAGCTCCGTATATTTACAAAAATGCTCCAAAAGCATTTTAATCTCTATTTTTGCCTCATTTTCCTCTATACCGGCATCAGTCAATAATTTTGTAATCGTTTGAATGTTCATTTAATATCTTCTCTATCTCATCTCTCATATCCAGTTTGGATAACTCTTCTACATTCTTTTTTTCTATTGAATACTTTTTACACAGCCTGTCATAGTAATAAAGCTGTTTTTTAGTCGGCTTTTCTTTAGACATCTTTACTTCTTGCAAAAACTTGCGTTTCTTTTTTTCAAACTCTTTGTTTGCCTCAATGATAGGCCGCTGCTTTTCTTTGTATTCATAATACTTAATACATTCTTTTATATAATCTTCTGTATCCTTGATAAACTCGCTATCGTCAATAACATCCGCTAAAAAAGGGAATCTTGAGGTTTTAAGCTCCAAATAATACTTTTCATCCTCAATAAACTTGTCCAGTATGTCCGAACAAGTTTTGTCTAAATTCTGCTTCACTAACGCTCTTAGGTAATTGCATATACCGCTTTTTTGAGTTTTATCAAAATTCAGGTATATTCGATTTTTAATCTGGTACATTCCTTTTCCGTTTTCCGCTTTGGAGGGGATATTTATAATAATTTACCCCCGCCTCGCTACCATTTTAGCAGGTCTTCAACACTGAAGCGATTATTCGAGTGCCTGTTTACAAATTTCATAAACTTTTCCTGCAAATCATCCTCAATAGGATTTGTTTGGTAAGTTTTTGGTTTATCCTTGTCTTTAAATATCAATTCGTCATTTGTAATAACTCGAAATCTTGATTTTTCATTTGATGTTGTCATAATTTTAAGCCTCTCTTATCGTTAAATATCTCTTATGTATATATAAAGTATTTAACTTTAAAAAAATTGCTTTTTTGACCTCATTTGTTAAGAATTGTAACAAAATTCGCAAATTTTTTCAAATATTTTACATTTTTTAAAAGAATGAGGATTCGGAAAAACCCCAAAATTGACAAATTTTGGAGGTTTTTCAAATCCGACCTAAGGAGTGTGAACATCCGCCCGTGTGCGGGATAGCACATGGGCGGATGTAAAACCGTTCCCAAGAGTTTGTAAGAAAAATGTTAATTTTTCTTGCAAACTCGAAATAGTATTGATTGCAAAGCTTACTCTGTCAGGATTACAGCCTTATAGTCCTGAATATTGTCGAATACTTATGGGCTCCGTAATAGATTATGATTGAGACGAAGTAATTCTCTAAATCATTTATTTCCATATATGATTGAATCTGGGTTTTTCGCTTTGTGCTCTTGAAGTGCCCAATAAAATCCAAAAATCCCATGTGTATTTTCTGCGCGGTTGTTAGTTTAGGCTTTGGTATGTGCTCGTCATAGAACATTTCAGGAGTATAGTCCCTTTCATAGACAGGTATTATGTATTTTACAACCCCATTTTGTTTGAACAGTATGAACCACTCTCCTTCATGTTCTCTTGGTGTCAGAAGATAGTAGCCGGGCTCTACTGTGATACTTTTAAAATAAATCGGAGAATTAAGCCTTATTAAAGGATACGGAGACCAGGTTGCATCTTTCATATCATAATACTGCTCCGGATCAATATCATGGAGATATGAAAAATCCGGTTCCGGCAGATTATTATAAATATCTGCATAGTTTTTTGTAGGTTTTGTCTTCTCGCCCCCTTGAGGCGGAATTATTATATCGCCGCTATCTTCTCCTTCTGATGCCGGAACTGCTTGTTGCACTTCCTCCTCATCATCATTCAGAGTATTCGGGTCAATATCGTCGTAAAACCCGGGAGGTGTTCCTGCATGACCGCCATTATCCGGCTCTGATAATGCGGGCGGGAATATTAAAAATGAGATTAGTAAAACGGATAAAATTTTCTTTAGCATATATAATTATTTTAATTAATTTACTCTTAAAAGCAAGAAATTTGCAAATATATATAGTTTATTATTTAATATAAGTATAATGTCGTAATCTGAGAAGATTATCAGGAAGAGAATAGAATGCCTAAAATAACTGTTATAATACCAATTTATAATGCCGAGAAATATTTAAAGGAATCTATTGACAGTGTTCTTAAACAAACCTTGAGTGATATTGAAATAATATGCATTAATGATGGTTCTAAAGATAAGTCATTGCAAATTATCCAAGAATACGCCTCAAAAGATTCTCGGATAAAAGTTATCGATAAGCCTAACTCCGGATATGGAGCAACTGTCAATAGAGGAATTAATGAAGCTTCCGGAGAATTTGTCGCAATATTTGAACCTGATGATATTCTTGATAAAACCATTTACGAAATCTTGTATAACGAAGCTGTGGAAAACAATCTTGATGTAGTAAAATGCAATTTTTATAACTATTGGTCAGAAAAGAATAAGATTAAACGAAGCGGATTAATATCAAGAACTGCACGAAAAGATGTTTTTGAACCTAAAGATAACTTGTTGATGCTGACAAACCATGCAAGTGTATGGGCTGGGATATATAGAAAAAGTTTTTTGGATAAAAATAACATAAGATTTTTGGAAACACAGGGAGCCTCATATCAGGATATGTCTTTTAATTTTAAGGTTATTGTTTTCAGTAAAACGATTAAACTTATTGACAAACCGCTCCTATATTACAGACAGGATAATCCGGCATCATCAATTAATAATCCGGGTAAAGTTTACTGCGTATGCGATGAGTATGATGAATTAACAAGGTTCTTAAATGAACATCAAGACTTGAAAAAAGTCTACAATACTCAAAAGCTTGTAAATCAGTATCGAGCATATCTATGGAATATCAGACGCCTTGATAAGAGTTTGCAGGAAGAATTTTTGCAAAAATTCTCAAAAACTTTTGTTGATTTTCAAGATGAAATTAAAGAAGATTTCTTTGATTCCATTAACAAATCGGATTATAATAAGCTTATTAAAAATCCGGAAGAATTCCTCGAGAAAGTTGTAAGAAGAAGTCTCTTTGGATGGTTAAAGAGTAAATTCAGGAAGAATAAATGAAAAAGAACTTAGTTGTAGGTGCAGGATTTTCAGGAGCTGTAATCGCAAGACTAATTGCAGAACGACTTGACGAATCTGTCCTTGTTATTGATAAAAAAGACCATATTGCGGGAAATAGTTATGATTACCGAGACAGCAACGGTATTATGATTCATAAGCACGGCTCACATATATTCCATACAAACAGTGAAAAAGTATGGCAGTTCATAAGAAGATTTGGCGATTTTAATACATATATGCACGAAGTTGTCGGAATTATTGATGGCATAGAAGCCCAAATTCCGTTTAATTTTAACACTTTGTATCAGGTTTTCCCGGAGAGTCTTGCAAGAAGGCTAGAAGAAAAACTTCTTAAGGCTTTTAAATACAACACAAAAGTTCCCATACTAGAATTTCAAAAGCAGGCAGATTCTGATTTGAAATTCCTTGCGGAATATGTGTATGAAAAAATATTCCTCAATTACACAACAAAACAATGGGGAGTGTCTCCAAAAGAGGTTGATGGAGCTGTAACAGCAAGAGTTCCTGTATATTTAAGCAAGGATAATCGATATTTTCAGGACAAGTATCAGGGGATTCCAATTGAAGGGTATGCTAAGCTTGTTGAAAACATTTTGAGCCATAAAAATATTGAAGTTCGATTGAATACCGAATATTCAGGAATGGAAGGTTTTGACAGGGTTTTCTACACAGGTTCAATAGATGAATTTTTCGATTACAAATTCGGCGTACTTCCGTATAGAAGTGTGTATTTTAAATTTGAAGAGTATGACAGAGAATTTTATCAATCACATGCGTGTGTCAACTATCCTAATAATTACGACTTTACAAGGATTCATGAATACAAGCACTATTTGAATGAAAGAAGTGATAAAACTGTTATTGCAAAAGAGTATTCGGAGTCCTTTGAACTTGGTAAAAATGAAAGATACTACCCAATCTCAGATAAGGCAAACGTGGAACTTTATCATAAATATCTAGATGAAGTAAAAAAAATGAATAAAGAAGTATACTTCCTCGGCAGACTGGGTGATTATAAGTATTACAATATGGATAGCGCAATTGAAAGAGCTATAACTTTGTTTGAGGAAGTTCTATGAAGTTTATCTCAAAAGAAGGGGCCCATACGATTATCAATTTTGGATTTTGTAAAATCAAACTAAATCTGAAATACAGGACTAACAAAATATATTTGCAAACAATAACAGGCGAATTAAAGGAAGTAAAACGTCCGCCTAAAAATGTTAAAATAAGATTCCGCGGCGAGAATGCCTGCGTTATATTCTCCGAAGTTAATATCAAAAAGAGTTTTGAAAATACTTTTTTTGAACTTAACAGCAATTGCAAAGTAAATATTGGCTCTGTTCATCATTACAAAGCCAAGAATTTATTTGTATATATGGATGATAACTCTGAATTAAAAATCGGGGATAATTTTAACTGCGCAGGTTGTTCATTCTTTATTGGTACAAATAGCAAAATTAAAATCGGTAAAGATTGTATGTTTTCAAGAGACATAACTCTTAGAACAACAGATTTTCATCCAATATACAGTCTTGAAACCGACAAATTATTGAATGAACAGAAAAGTATTACTATAGGTTCACACGTTTGGCTTAGTGAAGGTGTAAAAATTTTAAAGGGCGTAACACTTGCCAATAATATGATTGCAGGTTGTGAATCAGTTATTACCAAATCAATCTTGGAACCTAATGTTATCATAGCCGGTACGCCTGCGGCTATAGTTAAGCGCAATACTTATTGGAAGCGTGATTTTCCTAAAACTGAACAGGATTAAATCACCCAAATATGTTACAATAAAAAAAAGAGGAGGGAATTCGTGACGAAGGTTCTGATAACAGGTATAGCAGGATTGCTTGGAAGCCATTTTTCAAGGTATTTGCTGAAAGATGGATACGATGTTGTCGGGATTGATGATTTTTCAGGGGGATACAGAGAAAACCTCCCGGAAGGGGTATTTTGTTCTACTTTGAACCTTGCGGATTTTGATGCTGTAGATAAATTCTTTAAAGAACAAAAATTTGATTATGTATACCATTTTGCGGCTTACGCGGCAGAGGGACTTTCTCCCTTTATAAGAACATTTAATTATACTAATAACGTAATTGCTTCAGCCAATCTTATAACGGCTTCAATCAATTATGATGTAAAGAAATTTATATTCACTTCCTCAAACGGCGTATATGGGGAAGAAAACACTCCTCCTTTTGTTGAGACAATGCAGCCAAAACCGATTGATCCTTATGGAATCGCTAAATATGCAGTTGAGATGGATTTAAAGAATGCTTACGAACAGTTTGGGCTTAATTATTCAATTATAAGACCGCATAATGTTATAGGAATTTACCAAAATATTTGGGACAGATACAGAAACGTTATCGGAATTTGGATACGCCAAACACTTCATCACGAACCGCTTACGGTGTATGGTGATGGTCTGCAAAAACGAGCCTTTTCCGATATGGTTTATTATAATGAGCCGTTTGAAAAACTAATGACGGAATTTAGCGGCGAAATATTTAACCTGGGTGCTGATAAGGAAACTTCATTGATTGAATGCGCGAAGCTTGTTCAAAAATGTGCCGAAAATTTTGGGTTTAAGCCGGAGATAATTCATCTTGAACCGAGAGTGGAGGCTAAGTACGCATACGCAGATCATTCTAAAGCTAAAAGGCTTTTAGGATTTGAGGATAAAACCGATTTAGAAAGAACTGTTAACAGAATGTTTGAATGGGCAATAACCCAGCCTGACAGAGAAGTAAAAACAATGTCTTATGAGACGACAAAGAACTTATACAGCTACTGGAAGGGGTAAAGGGGTAAATGGGTATTGTGAAAGTGTTTAATTAAAGGTGGATTATGAAAGTTTGTGTAATAGGAACGGGATACGTAGGATTAGTAGCAGGAACCTGTCTTGCTGAGATGGGAAACGATGTCATCTGCGTTGATAATAATACAGAGAAGCTTAATCAGCTGCGTAAAGGGATTATTCCTATATATGAACCGGGGCTTGAAGCGCTTATAAAATCTAATGTCCATGAAGGCAGACTTGTTTTCAGCGAGGACTTAAACAGTGCTGTAAAAGCGTCCCTTGTATGCTTTATTGCTGTCGGAACTCCGCAGGGGGAAGACGGTTCTGCTGATTTGCAGTATGTCTTGGGTGTTGCAGAGCAAATAGGCAAGGCTATAAACGGTTATAAAGTTATTGTTAACAAATCCACTGTGCCTGTAGGAACAGCAGAAGAAGTTAAATCTATTATAAGAGAATACACAGGGCACGAGTTCGATGTTGTTTCAAATCCTGAATTTTTAAAGCAGGGAGCCGCAGTAGAAGATTTCTTGAGACCGGATAGAGTTATAATCGGCTCGGATTCGGAAAAAGCTGAGCAAATAATGCATGAATTATACAGTCCCTTTGTAAGAAACCAGAATCCGATTATTACAATGGATAATAAATCTGCAGAGATGGTAAAATATGCTTCAAACTCTTTTTTAGCAGTTAAGATTTCTTATATCAATGAAATAGCAAATATCTGCGAAAAGGTAGGTGCAGATATTAATAAAGTACGGCTTGGAATGTGTTCGGATTCAAGAATAGGTACGAAATTTTTATATCCCGGAATAGGATTTGGCGGAAGCTGTTTCCCTAAAGATATTAAGGCGCTTATGAAAACTGCTCAAGATAATGACTGTGAGTGTGAACTTATAAAATCTGCCGATAACATAAATAAAGGGCAAAGGGCGCTTTTTGTAAGAAAAATTACTGACCGTTTCGGTACAGATTTAAAAGACAAAATTTTTGCAGTATGGGGGCTTGCATTCAAGCCTAAAACAAATGATATGCGAGAAGCGCCTGCAATTACTGTTATTGAGGCTCTGCTTAACAAAGGCGCAAAAATCCAAGCCTTTGACCCTAAAGCTTTTGAAAATGCAAAATTGATTTTCGGAGACAAAATTGAATACGCACAATCAGCGTACAGCGCACTGAATGGCGCGGATGCTCTGCTTTTACTTACAGAATGGAATGAGTTTAGAAATCCTGATTTTAGTAAAATAAAACAGCTTTTAAAAACCCCGATAATTTTTGACGGCAGAAATCAATACAGCGGCTATTCTCTTGAGGATAGAGGATTTGAGTACCACCAGATTGGGAGGGCATAATATGGAAGATAGAAATTTCATAAAAAATTATATTGAAGATTCAATCACGGCTAAAAGATCTATTTTAGACTCGGAGCAAAGTGTCGCCTCAATACATAAAATAGCTGATTTGATATCTTCCTGCTATAAAAATGGTGGTAAAGTCTTAACGGCCGGAAATGGCGGCTCTGCCGGCGATGCTCAGCATATAGCTGCTGAACTTGTGGTTAAATTCTACAAGGAAAGAAGAGCTCTCCCAGCAGTTGCGCTCACAACGGATTCTTCAATAATTACAGCAATCGGTAATGACAGCAGCTTTGATAATATTTTTTCCCGCCAAATTCAGGCTTTGGGAAATAAAGGAGATGTGTTTATTGCGTTTTCAACTTCCGGCAGCTCTAAAAATATTATTGAAGCGATTAAAGAGGCAAAAAATAAAGGGCTTACAGTTATTGGATTTACCGGCCAAAATTTATGCAAAATGGATGAGCTGTGTGATTGCATAATAAAAGTCCCATCCGCTGATACACCCAAAATACAAGAAACTCACATAATGCTGGGGCACATAATATGCGCTCTTGTAGAGAAGAATATTAGTTAAAGGAGAAAGTATGAAGAAATTTATTATTAGTTTATTCACAATTTCAATTTTCATGTTGCCATCAGGCGCTGCAACATGGTCCGCAGCAGACAGGGTTGCAGACATTGGCGCCGCCATCATTTCAAAAAATAGTTTGCCGGCATCTACAAAATTTAAAGTCGTTAATGGCACTGCTGACAATTCAAACACTTCAGTTACAAATACAATACAAATCTCAAGCACTGATTTGACATACACCGGTAATGATAATGAAGTAGCTGCTGTAATATCTTATGAAATAGGGCATATTATTAACGGCAAAGCTTCTAAAGATAAACTTCGGAACATTGCAAAAGCTGCTTTGAGTGATACTTTAAGCGCTGATAACATAATTAACACGGCTGCAAATAGCGAATATCTTGCAAACAAAACAAGTATGAAAGATAACAAGGAAGCAGACATAACAGGTGTCGATCTTATGATACAGGCCGGTTATAATCCTCTTGCAATGATTGTTGTTTTAACCAAAATGCCGGGCAGCACGCTTGAAGCCCTGCAAGGCAAGCCGGCAAATTCTGAAAGAGCTATGAATATTTATGACTATCTCACATATAATTATCCTTCCAAGGTTTCTGCAGGTTACGGATGCCAGGAATATAGGGCTTTTCTAACTTATGCTGATCCGATAGTTAAAGAGAGAAATTCCTGCAAGAAAAAACTCGAAAAATTTAATAAAGAACAGGCTAAAAATAAAGCGTTACGAGCAAAAAATATAGCCCAATACAAAGCAACAGGCGGCGTAAGCGGATGGGATGCTTCTTATACAGTGCTTAAAACACTGACTGAATCTAGTGAAAGATAAAAAAAGAGGATTAAAATCCTCTTTTTTTATGCTTGAAATGTTTGTTTGAATTATAATAAATATGTATTAAAGAAGAGTACACTAGAGGAAATTACAATGGAAAAGAAATTTAAACGAGTAAAAACCAAGATTGTAGCTACGCTTGGTCCTGCAACCTCAAGTTATGAAATGATAAAACAGCTTGTAGATGCAGGTGCTACAATGTTCAGACTTAATACTTCACATGGCACTGAAGAAGGTCATGCAGAGAATATTAAAATCATAAGAAAAATTTCTCAAGAAACAGGAAGATATATTCCTATTTTGATAGACCTTCAAGGACCTAAAATCAGAGTTGGAAATATCCCTGAACCGGTAAGTATTAAGCCGGGCCAGGAAGTTGTCCTTGAAGCAACTGATGTAACTTCAAATCCTGAAATTATACCGGTTGATTATGAAGGAATTGCAGAAGACGTTAAACCAGGAGATAAAATCCTCCTTGATGACGGAAAAATCGGACTTGAAGTCTTGGACGTTCAAAATGGTTTAGTAAAAACAAAAGTTCTATATGGTGACTTAATCCGTCCAAGAAAAGGTATTAACCTTCCGGGAACCACAGCCAGCCTTGCTGCTGTTACAGAAAGAGATGTGGAATATATCAGATTCGCAGTAGAATATGATGCAGATTATATAGCACTTTCATTTGTAAGAGAAGCTAAAGACATTGAACTTGCTAAAAAATATATTAAAGATTACGGCGGAAGAATCCCTGTAATTGCAAAAATCGAAAAACCTCAAGCTGTTGAAAAGCTGGAAGAAATTATCAAAGTTTCTGACGGTGTTATGGTAGCAAGAGGTGATTTAGGTATTGAAATGTCTCCGGAAGAAGTTCCGATTGTACAAAAATACATTGTTGATCAGGCAATAAGAAATAGAAAGGCTTGTATTGTTGCAACCCAGATGCTTGAATCTATGATAGAGGAGCCTATCCCAACAAGAGCTGAAGCCAGCGACGTTGCAAACGCAATTTTCGACGGCACAGATGCAATAATGCTTTCCGGTGAAACTGCAATGGGTAAATATCCGGTAGAGGCTGTAAGAATGATGAAAAAAATTGCATCAAATGTTGAAGACTGCAGCTTCTGTCTTTCAAACCTTGATTTGGAAATCAGCAACGAATATGAACTTTCACCACAGGCAATTTCAAATGCTGCAGTAAAAATGGCAGAAGATTTACAGGCAAAAGCAATTATGGCGTTTACACACAGCGGTTATACTCCAAAGCTGCTTTCAAAACTTAGACCTTCTGTTCCGATTATTGCAATCTCAGATTCTGAATCAACCTGCAGAAGACTATGCCTCTATTGGGATATATTTGCAGATCACAAAGAATGGGATACAGTTCTTGATGCAGACCTGTTAGGTAAGATTGATGATTATATTCTTGAAAATACAAACTTTAAAAAAGGTGAAAGAATTATCATCATCGGTTCTATTCCAAAGCTTATCACAGGCCGTACAAACTTCATAAGAGTTCACAGAATCGGAGCTCCAATGGAAGAAGTTTCTACAAGATAGTTTGAGAATACTTAGAAAAAACTCCTTGTTTAATAAAACAAGGAGTTTTTTATTAAAAAATTTTATAAATTAAATAATATATAATCGATGATAAAATCATACACGAAGGAATTGTAAGCACCCAGGCCGTTACAATGTTTCCAACAATTCTCCACTTAACAGCGTGTGCGTGGAAAGTTGAGCCGACGCCCATAATAGCAGTTGAAATAACGTGCGTTGTACTAAGCGGAATCCCGAAATGCGAAGCGGTCAAGATTAAGCCGGCTGCAGAAGTTTCAGCAGCAAAGCCATGAATAGGCTTAAGTGTAATAATCTTATGCCCCATTGTTTTAATAATTTTCCATCCGCCGTTCATAGTACCGGCAGCCATTGTTAGTGCACAAACAATAATAACATAGATAGGGATTTCAAATTCACCGGATGTTTTCATAACACCGCTTGCAATAAGAGCAAGTGTAATAATACCCATCGTTTTTTGAGCATCGTTTGAACCGTGGCTCAATGCCATTAAGCCTGATGATATTAACTGCAGCTTTCTGAAACGTTTGTTTACTATCTGTGGATTTGCTTTATATAATATTCTTATTAAAAACAGCATTATTAAGAAACCTGTACAGAAGCCGAGCATCGGTGATGTAAACATTGGAATCAGTACTTTATCCAGCAGTGTATTAAAATGAACAACGCTTACCCCCGCTTTAACAATAGACGCCCCTAAAAGCCCGCCTATTAATGCGTGAGAGGAGCTTGAAGGCAAGCCCAAATACCAGGTAAACAAATTCCATAGAACAGCTGCAAGAAGCGCACAAAAGATTACGGTAAGAGTAATCAATTCCGCATTAACAATTCCGGAACCGATTGTCTTTGCAACGTGAGTTCCGGTTAAAGCTCCGATAAACTCCAGAGTTGCTCCGAATAAAACTGCCTGTCTCGGTGCTAAAACTTTTGTTGATACAACTGTCGCAATAGCATTTGCACAGTCATGAAAGCCGTTTATAAATTCAAAAGCCAGTGCTGCTATAATTACAGCTATCAATAGTAATATCGTAATACTCATAGCCGTAACCCTAACTCTGTTTTAATGCAACATTTAATACTGTATCAGAAACGTGAAAACACGCATCTAGCGCATTTTCAATTTCTCTGTAAATGTCTCTGAGCTTGATAACGTCAAGCGCTTCGTATTTACCGGAGAACAAATCAAACATAGCTTTCCTGTGAACTTCATCACCGTGGGTTTCCAATTCTTTCATCTCAATATTCAATTTTGTAAGCACCTCTACATCACTTACTTTCTTCAAATTCTTGATGATTTCGCCTAACTTATTAGCTGCATTTACCAAAGTTAAAGCCTGTTCTTTCATTTCCTCAGTATACTTAGTTAATCTGTATACTTCCAAATTCAAACAGGCTTTTATAATTCTTTTATTGATTTTATTTAATGTAACTGCTAAATACTGTATATCTTCACGCTCCAGCGGTGTAATAAAACTTTTATTTAACTGTTTTAAAATTAGTTTGATAGAAATCGAACCTTTTTTCTTGTATTTCAGAATCTCTTCTTTTTTCGCACTCGAAAAACCACTTCTCATAATATCATTATATAACTCTGCCGTCTCTTTACAAATCTCTGCGCTGTTTTGAAAAAGTGTAAAAAACAACTTATCCTCAGGCGGCATAATATAAGACATTAAATTAAACTTGGGCATAAATACCTCCTTTTTCATACACCTTTAGTGTATACAAAAAATGATTAATTATAAAGAGGAGGTTTATAAATCTTTACTTCTCACCTAACAATTTCTTTGCCTCGTCCCTGTCTTCGTCATTTGCTTTCATGTTAGAAGAATTTTTAAGATAAGCCTTACCCATAGCATCTTCTGCTGAAACGTTACCATACGTATCTACCTTAAATTTAAATTGGTCAGGCGTCTTACAACTGGTCGAATACTCACAGTTTTTACCCTTATCTTCGCCATTTATATCAATAACAACTTCATTCTCTTCTGTTGTCAGGCTATATCCATTAACGCTTACATTAGAGGAGTTAGAAGTAATTTCCCATTCAATACCGTCTGTTGTTGTAAAAGTAACACCTGTAGAGGTTTTTGTTACATCATCTTTATCAACATTTAATCTTAATGCCAAAAGCGCTCCAAACTTCGCTCCACTGCTGACATTTCCAATCAAGTCGGAAGCATCTTCATTATCAATATAATCAGGAATCTCATTACATCCGATACCAGCACAAGTAGGCTGTCCTAAATCATTAAAATCTGTCATGTACAAAGATGAATCACTAACAATATCAGCTGTCATATTTGATAAGACATTATGAGCCTTAAGAAACTTCCCCTTAGCATCGTCCGGTTTTAATTTTACAAGAGTTGGCGTAGCTAAAGCCGCTACTACGCCTATTATACCCAGTGTTATAAGTAATTCTGATAAAGTAAACCCTTTTTTCATTTTAATCTTCCTCACTGTTAGAATTTACATCTGCTGCATTTTTTAAAAACTGTTTTCCTAAAGTATCATCAGCAGAAACTGCACCATAAGTATCTACTTTAAATTTAAACTGATCCGGTTTCTTACAGGATGAAGTAGAAGAGTTACAATTATCCCCTTTATCCTTACCGTCTATATCCACAACAATATTGGAATTCAAAATTTTAGCACTATTTTCCGTAGACAAAGTAGATGTAATTTCCCAAGAGCTTCCATCTTTTGCGGTAAAAGTAGATTTGCTGCCGGATGTCGTAACATCATCTAGCGGAATACCAAACTGATACGCAAGTATTTTGGCATACTTACTTGAATTTGCATAAGCAGTTGCGCTGTTTAAAGCTGGATCCATTGAAGTTGTTTGTTGAACACAGCCTAAGCCTATGCAAGTAGGCTCACCCAAAATATCAGGGCTACCAGTAAGATATACTGTCTGTTTATACAAATCCGAATTATCCAGCATTTCATCATTTGCAACAGCAATAGCATTGTATGCTTTCATAAACCGGACTTTCGTATCATTAGGCATCATATCCATAATAACAGGGGCTGTCATTGCGGCCAAAACACCTACAATACCTAATGTTATTAATAACTCTGCAATAGTAAAACCTTTTTTCATTATAAAATACCCTCTCTTTATAAGAATTGTATCACACATATTAATTATATACTATATTCTCACATTTCTTTGTTTATTAACTTTTGTAACAATCTTAGAAAAAAATTAAAGTTTTGTTCGCATTGTGCCGTAATTAATAATATAAAATAGGGAAAACTTAAAGGAGTATTAAAAATGACAAATGATGTATCAAGAGTTTATCAATTTTTAGCTAAGTACAACGAAGGTGGACAAACCTGGCAGAATGAAGTTGATTCCAATGGTGACGGCACAATTATAAAAAGTGAATTTCGTGCTTTTATGGAAGAAAACTTTGAATGGGACGGTGAAACCACAGAAGATGGCAAAAATGATTTAATAAATCAGTTCTGGCAAAATATTGACACCAACAGAAATGCCTCAAAGATTAGCGGTACTAAGTTTAAAAATGCAAATGCTCTTGATAAAAATGAAGTTACAAATATGGAAAATCGTATAGAGATGTATGAAATCCTCAATGAATACACCTCAACTCTAACTGCACCTAGCATAATATCCTCATCTTCTGAATGGAAAAAATCTGTATCAGAAGGTCTTGCTGCTTTGGTTGAAGCATATATTAAAGAAGGAAAACCTGCAGAAGAGCTGCTTGCATATCTTGAAGAATCAGCTCCTACTATTATGAATAAAGCAACTGCAGATTATTGTGCAACAGAATATCTCAGTGCAACCATGTCTGATGTTGTTAATGAATATGGTTACGCTTACGCATCCGATAATACATTACAGAGCATGATTGACAATTATATTAAGACTTTAGCGGGAGATGAAGATGCCGAAAGTATAAAAACTACGGTTACAAGTATCATTGATGCATACATGGCAACTGCAGGACTAGCAGATGAAAGCCCAATTGACTTAAGCGAATATGGCTATACTGTTACAGAAAATTCTGCACTCAATGATTTACAAAAATGTATCGTTCAAAAGAAATTAGAAGATAATCTTGAGGCAATCAAGGATGAAGAAAAATATGAAGAATTTTCTGAAATCTATGATTCAGCAGTAAATGAATTTATATCAAATACCCTTGCAAATGCTAAATTCAGTGATTTTGAAACAGTTCAGGAATATGGCATTGAAGATTTTAAAGCAACAAAATCATATCAGGATATTGAAACAACAATAGAAGTTAAAGATGTTCTGCAAGGTGATGAATTACATAATATAATTTCTACAAATATAAGTGAATCTTTTGCTGATAAAATTCAAAAAGATGGCAGATATTTTGATGCGTATGATGAACTTGAAGCAGAAGCAATAAAAAAAGCTAAAGCTGGAGATTTCGATGTCGATGGAGCCTTTAATTCAACAGAATTAATAAACTGGTTTGCAGCAGAACTTGAAGATAAAATGGTCGAATTTTATCCTAATGGTTTAGGAGATATGCCGCTTACAGAGTTAAACATTGTGTACGATAAACTTGCGGAATCAGCGTTAAAAGAAACAGATGATGATAAATCACTTTCACAGTCAAGAGAAGCCGCTATCTCATACTGCGAAGCGCTTATTGCCAAAGGCGACAAGCTTTCTGAAGCTGTCACCAATATCTTTGGAGCTGATTATAAGTCTCAAATCAACTCTTTATATCCAAGTGAAATTGCAGAAAAAATTTCTGATTTAAAAGAAAAAGCCTTAGAAATTGGTGATATTTCAACATTCACAATTGAAAACTGGGGCGAAATACCAACAGATGTCTCTATTGCACAAAATGATGTTAAAAATTATCAGCTCAATACTAGTGTACAGAATGGCGATAATAGTATAAGTAGTGACAGAATAACTTATAAAGTCAGCGTTTCAGGCAATGCTACAGCATCCATAGACAATAATACATTAACTATTACCGGCGGTTCAAACAATGGATATACAACCGTAACAGTAAGCCTACTGGTTGATGGTGTAGAACTTGGCGAACAGACTATTAAAGTTAAAACCATTAGTGAAAGTTTTGATTGGGGCAGCATGACTGAAACGTACAATGGTGTTATTGCAAGAAATGGTGAGGCTAGAGGCAGCAACGGTAATATTTCTCTGCAAGAGGCTTATAACAATACAGCCTGCTTAATCCTTAATGGAACCAATGGTGAATTCACTAAGAATTGGAGCGATACAATAAATTCATCTAAAACTCGTCTGGCAGATTTTATTAACGGTACTTTATGCAGTGCAGTTAGAAATACTGGCAACTATGATGAGACAGCTCTTCAAACGGCAGCACAAAAGACTATCGAATTATATCAAGCAGCCTTAACTCAGATTCATAATGGAGATATGGCTGGTAAAAAATCCGATAAAACAAGTACAATTAGCTATGATGGAGAAACTTACACTTTCCAAACTAAAAAATGGTATCGTGAAAGCAGTGCGCAAAATACAGAACAAGCTAGAAGCCAATCTGCTGCTAACAATCAACTAGGTCTATCTCTTAATGAATCATATAACAGTCCAAGCACATATCAAGTAGTAGTTAATATGAGATGCGTGATGGATCTCTTCAATAAATTTTATGCACAAGCTCTATAAAAAAATAAAAAAGAGCTCAGAGTATTCTGAGCTCTTTTTAGAAATTGAAAAATGTATCAGAGAAATACAGGCAGCCAAAAGCTCAATCCAACTTAACAAGATTAAACACAAAGCTGCTAATATTGACATATCAAATTCTAGCGGAGAGCTTTCTAATAAGAGAATTTTATTAAAAAATTTATTTTTTTCTTGTATTAAAAATCAAGAAAAAAATATGTATGTAAAAACTAATAAAGTTTTTAGTCTTAATAATGTTCTACGGAAAAAACTATACTCTGGGATAAGTATAAATAAATTACAAAACAAATTTGATATACAAAACAAATTTATTGGCAGTATACCTGGAGAGTTTTTTACAAATATTCAATATAATAAGAAAAAAGAGGCTGCTTATAAACTATTCAATATTTTCTTAAAATACACATACTCCCTTAACTATGATTTTGAATCAGAAGATGTTGAAAACGAATTTTGGACAAATATTTTAAATATCCGCCTAAAAGAGTTTGAAAGAGAATTATCGAATATTACTGCTCAAACAGTTAATATTGAATATTTGGAACACGGTACATTCGGTAATGTTTATAAAATCACAATAAATGATAAATATTATGCTTACAAAGTTTTTTTCCCATATAAAAAATTTTCCGAATCTTATCTTAAAAAAACTCAGGGACTATACTTTGAACCACAAGCCGCATACTATGCTGGAAAAAGTACAGATAAGAATTTGTTTGTAAATTTTTTTGCGGGGAAAATATCATCATATGATGATCCATATAGTTATATAATTACAGAATTTATAACTCCAGAAGAGACATCTAAAAAATATTCCCCATTTCACTACCTTTCTATTAATAAAATCGAATTAAAAAAAGAAAATATTATTAATGGCAGAATCATCGACTTTGGGGGATTATATGTTAAAGAAAAAAATTTAAAAGACAAAGATTTCGCAAAACTTGTTAGAATTATATGGCAGAATCTGAACTATAATATTAAATCAGAACAAATCAGCTGGAAACTTACTCAAAACAGCATAGAACAAATTCGTAAATATAGCCTGAATAAAAATTACTTGAAAGCTATAAATCTTATAAAACATAAAGTCAAATACATGCCATATAAGCTGATAAAAGCGCTTAAAGAAATCAACAATGCAAAAAGTATAACTATTATAGAACAATTTAATCTTGATTCTTATAAAACAAAACAAGAACTTATAAAAAATCTGCAAAAGTTCAAAATCACTGTAATAAATGAATACTATTCAGACATAAATACACAGGGATATTTATTTATTAAACATAATGGGCTTTTCAAAAGAATATACTTTAATAATAAGAATATCATTGAAAAAATTGAAAATATTAGCGGCTAAGCTATTTCAGCCCTTGTTTTTTCTGATATATCTGCAGGTTTATTCTGCGGAAGGTGAATCAATTCCGCACGGTTATCAATTTCGTCCTGCTTTTCTACCATATCTTTTGTTACAACAAACTTATTGATATCATGTTTTGTCGGAATATCATACATTACATCAAGCATAAGTTCTTCAACAATTGAACGTAAGGCTCTTGCACCTGTTTTACGTTTAATAGCTTTTTTAGCAATCAAATCTATTGCATCAGGCTCAAACTCTAAGTCAACACCATCCATCGCAAGTAAACATTGATACTGTTTGATTATAGCATTCTTAGGCTCTGTAAGAATCATCTTCAATGTATCTTCATCCAATGCATCAAGAACGGCATATACAGGGATACGACCAATAAATTCTGGAATTAAGCCGAATTTAAGCAAATCTTCCGGCTGTAATTTTTTCAGAAGCCTTGCCGCAGCCTGTTCTTTTTCTGCCTGAGTAGGAGCAGATTTACCAAAGCCTATTGAAGATCCGTCTTTTACCCTGTGTTCAATAATCTTATCCAGATCAACAAACGCACCGCCTACAATAAACAGAATATTGCTTGTATCAATCTGAATCATTTCCTGCTGCGGGTGTTTTCTGCCGCCTTGCGGAGGAACATTTGATATTGTTCCTTCAATAAGTTTCAATAACGCCTGCTGAACACCTTCACCGGATACATCTCTTGTAATTGATGTATTTTCAGATTTTCTTGCAATTTTATCAATTTCATCAATATAGATAATACCTTTTTCGGCTTTTTTTGCATCATAATCAGCATTCTGATAAAGACGAAGTAAAATATTTTCTACATCATCACCTACATAACCTGCCTCTGTAAGGGTTGTAGCGTCTGCTACTGCAAACGGAACATCAAGCATTTTCGCCAAAGTTTGCGCAAGAAGTGTTTTACCGCTTCCTGTAGGACCAACAAGCAGAATATTAGATTTTTGAATCTCAACACCGTTTGTATCTTCCTTCTGGTTATGTTTTAAACGTTTATAGTGGTTATAAACCGCAACGGATAGAACTTTTTTCGCGTCATCCTGACCTACTATATGCTGATCGAGGTAAGCCTTAATTTCGTGCGGCTTAGGAATAGGTTTATCTTCCATATCAGAAGACTTGTCTTCTGTCTTTCCTCCGCTTTTATCTTTTGATTCAAAAAACTCTTCATCCAGAATTTCATTACAAAGCTCAACGCATTCATCGCAAATAAATACGTCAGGTCCTGCAATTAATTTCTTTACCTGATCCTGCGTTTTTCCGCAAAAAGAGCATTTTAGTCTGTCTTGTGATGACATAGATTTCTCCTGTTACATATTATCCTTAGTTATAACTTTATCAATCATACCGTATTCAAGAGCTTCTTGAGGTGTCATGATATAGTCACGGTCAGTATCCTTTTCAATCTTCTTGATTGACTGACCTGTATTTGAGGCCATAATTTCATTCAAGGTTTTCTTAATTCTCAAGATTTCTTGTGCCTGAATTTCGATATCAGTAGCCTGACCTTGCGCACCGCCGAGAGGCTGGTGAATAAGAACTCTTGAATGCGGAAGAGCCATTCTCTTGCCTTTAGCACCTGAGCAAAGGAGGAATGCACCCATTGAAGCAGCTTGACCTAAGCAGATTGTACAAACATCCGCTCTAATGTGCTGCATTGTATCGTATATTGCCAAACCTGCAGTTACGCTTCCGCCCGGAGAGTTGATATATAACATAATATCTTTTTCCGGATTTTCACTATCCAGCAGCAATAATTGTGCAACAATTAAATTTGCAACCATATCGTCAACCGGTGTGCCTAAAAAGATAATGCGCTCTCTTAACAATCTTGAGAAGATATCAAAAGAACGTTCTCCTCTGCTTGATTGTTCAATTACTACAGGTACAAAACTCATTCTTATTTTCCTTTCTTATATTACAAAACAATATCATTATACATTACATAAAATTTTACTCAAATAATTAATTTGGATGATATTATCCTCGTTTGGGTTAATCGCACAAATTATTATAGCATAAAATAGGGATTAGTGAAGTGTTTAGTTTCTATTTTCGACCTTAGATGCGTATGATTTTATGAACAAAGTATTAAGTATGGCAGCCCCGCCGGTCAAATAGGCCGCAGTTGCCAGAGGTTTTCTAATATTTGTTTTGAAAGTATTTTTGTAAAAAACTGAATTAACAAGGACTGAAGCTATTGGAATTGCAGAGAGGAGTAAGAAATCACGATAAAAACTTTTTGTTTTGAAGTGACGCTGCCTTTCGTTGCTGTCAATCGTTTTAGCAGAAGCCGTAAAACTATCTTTTAAAGCTTTAGCCTGTTTCATCTGTTCTTCCGTGAAATCCATCTTTTTGACAATATTATTTTTTGTCTCAGTAAGTTGATTAAGTCTCTCTATTTTTGTTTTATATTCATCTTTAGTTTTCATATGCTCAATAAAGGCACTTAAAGCATTGTCAGGGAGTTTTGGTAAGGCCTCTTGACCTGCAAGTTCCCTGTATATACGTTCCTTAGATTTGTATCTGCCAACATCTTCAATGTTTTTAAAAAAAGGAATGTTTGTAAGTTTAGAGAATGCACATACAGGTAATGCACATAAAACCGCTGCAAGCGCCTTAACTCCATAACCGAGAGCTTTTGATTTTTTTGCAGCCTTTCCGGATATTGACGCCAGAGCAAGTCCGCTGGTTATCCCCCCTGATAGAACATAATTTAAGCCTAATGCAACTTTATTTGAATAATCCATCGTTTCTTTATCAATTTTATGTGATAAATTTTCTATTAATTCTTTATCAGTATTATTAACTTGAAGATTTTCATTTTGAAGAGCTTTATTATCAATGGATTTTTCTTCTTTCTTTAACCCCCTGAGAAATTTTATGTGTTTTAAAAACAGAAAATCCGGCATTAAATCCGGACTTTGTTCATAATCATACTCTTTATAATATTTGTATACAGGGTTGTTAGCAATTTCAGACATTTGCTCCTGAGAAGGGATTGCAAACAGCTTAGAATCCTGCAAATCCTCTCCGATAGCCTCATAAACTCCAGTATGATAGGCTCTGGCGTCATCCTTACCTCGCTTTAAGGCAAACTGTGAATACAAAAGCGTACCTACGGCCGCCAATCCAGCAAATGCCTTGCCGGAAATACTTTTTGTTTTCTCCGCCAAAGAAAGAGCTGAACCGAGGCTAAGACCTGCACATAGAACAGTCGGCAAAAAGATTAATGTATTATTTGCATTATCAGTTTGTGACACAAGATTCTGTGTTCTTTTATCGACTGTATTTATTGCGTTCAAAACAACTCTGGTCTTTTCATTATTGAGCGCACTATCTCTCTTTGTAGATTCCCTAAACGTATTATGTTTGTTGATATTTTTTATTGAAGTAATCATAATCCTCAAAATCATGCTAATAAATTTTTTAAAATAAGTCAAGATGCTAAACGAAATTTTCACAATCCAAAAAAAGATTTTACAAACTATTGACAAAATTTCATGCGCATTATATAATTCAACGATAAAAGAAATGTAGGAGGGAAATATGAGAGTAAACGCAATTAATCCTAATTTAACCCACTCATCTATCAAGGCAAAATCAAACA
>CALURX010000013.1 GCA_944323265.1 Candidatus Gastranaerophilales bacterium | reverse complement strand
ATGCTTAATAACCCTGCAAATGCTTTTTATACTGATATGGAAGAAAGCCACTGGGCTTATCAGCCGATTAAGTTTTTAACAGAAGTTGGTGTTGTTGTTGGGTATCCTGACGGAACTTACAAGCCAGATATCCCTGTAACACGTGCAGAATTTGCGTCTATGGCAATTAAGGCCTTAGGACAGGAAGATGCCAGCGTTACTCAGGAAATACATTTCTCTGATGTAAAGCCTGATTTTTGGGCATACAATATTATACAGAAGGCTGTTTATTTTGATTTGATTCCTGATGCTAAAGAACAGCAATTCAGACCTTATGATTCCGTTACAAGAGCAGAAGCTATTTCTATTGCGGTTAATGCTCTTACAACACAGCAAATCAGCGAACAGAAAGCAAGAGATATTCTTGCAAAAAGCTATGAAGATTACGAACTCTGCCCGGCATGGTTCTTGATTGCTGCAGGTAAAGCTCAAATTCTTGATATGGTTATTGTAATGCCGGGTAATGAAGGAAAACTTGAAGCTGACAGACCGGCTAACAGAGCAGAAGTTGCGGCTATTCTTTACAAGATGATGCAGGAAGCTAAACTTAATCCGAATGCTAAGCTTGCTGAGAGCATGCAAAAAAGAACTGCAGAAGGATATATCGTTGATAACGTAAGAGTTCAAGGCTCTATCGGTATTATTCCTGCCGGAGCTATTTTCCCGATTAAAATGGAAACAGTTGTTGGTTCTCAGATTTCGAACGTAACAGATATTTATACAGCAAAAGTTCCTAAGAACATTGTTACTAAAGAAAAATATCTTTTGATTTCAGAAGGCAGCGACCTTAAAGGTCAGGTAAAACACGTACAGCGTGCGAAATTATTCAAACAAAACGGTGAAGTTATTATTAAAAATGAACTTCTCGTAACTCCAAATGACCAGGCTGTAATGCTTTACGGTGTTGCAACTCTTGATTCCGAGCAAAAGAATGCGTTTATGAGATGGTTCAGAAAAGTATTCAAAGGCGACAAGGTGTTAACAATGCCGGATCAGATTGTTAATATCAGGCTGCTTGGACCATTGAAGATTGACCTGACAAACGGCTACATCTACGAATAGTGCTACGCACGTAGTTATATGGTCGGCAGACATTGGTCAAGACGACCAGCTGGGATTAAAATCCCAAGTCTGCCTCAAGGCTCAAACTTCAAACACAAAGTGATAAAAGGGCGCACGTAGTCATATGGTCGGCAGACATTGGTTAAGACGACCGGCTGGGATTAAAATCCCAAGTCTGCCTCAAAGCTCAAACATCAAAAGTTACTCAATAATTTCCGGTGGTTTTTCAAAATACGCCGGAAATTTTTTCTTATAATCTTTCAGCTCTGTGCAATATGCTTCCAAATCAAGAGAAACCCCCTTGGCAAGCGGATAAGTCTTAACTCCGATTGCTTTGTACATCGCACGCATAAATACGTTTGAAATGGCGTCGCTTCCTCTCATCCAAGGTGTTGAATGCGCAAGAACCCAGCGTATTTCGGCGATTGTAGAATTAATCTCTTCCATATTTTCAGGCTTTACATCCTGATGATTGTATTTCGGAAATATTTCTCCATACTTTTTGAATATGTAATCAAGTGCAGGATTGATGCCGGCAACTTCACCGTGCAAGAGCGCTTTATCTTCTACTGTCGTCGCCAATATGTGCTTGTCCGCAAATGGATTCACAAGCGGTTTTTTCTCAACTGCATCAAACCTGGCTTCGTAGCTTTTATATGGCACGCAATTATACGGTGTCATCGTCTCACACTGCATACTTTTCCAATGCGGTCGTTCCGTTCTTAGAATACCGGTGTACTGCCTCTTTAGAGTATTTAAAATCTTGCTGTTTGCATTTTTAAGCCCGACAGATATGATTTTTAGAACATTTTCGGCGCTTGTGTCTTTACGGATAAGATTAACGGCCGTGTCTGCCGTCATTTTTACTTCATTTGCCCATTCTCTATTTTTTCCGTAGCCGCGGATCCGTACGAAAAAATCATCCTGCTTGAATTTGAGCTTGGGAGATTTTAGGTTAGCATAAAAATTAGGGGTATAATTATTATTTGTAATTCTCATACTCTATATAAGTTACGTAAAAAATTTTTTTGCTTCCTCTCTTGAAACAGTTTTCTGTTCTGACGTATCAAGATTTTTTACGGTAACTTTGCCGGCTGCAATCTCATCTTCGCCTAAAATTAATGCAAATTTTGCAACTTTAGAGGCTTTTTCAAGCTGTTTAACGAATTTTTTGTTTGTTAAATCAAATTCTGCAGAAATCCCATCAGCCCGAAGCTCTTCTGTCAGCCTGATTGCTTCAAGAGTATTGTTGGAAACAACGAAAGCCGTTGTCCTTTCATCTTCCTTTTGTCCGATAAGTGACGCAAGTCTTTCCATACCCATTGCAAATCCTATTGCAGGAGTATCTTCACCGCCTAAATTTTTAACAAGGCTATCATACCTTCCGCCTCCGCATACTGCGTTTTGGGAGCCAAGGTTGTTTGATTTTATCTCAAAAACAGTCCTATTATAATAATCAAGCCCTCTTACAAGAAGTTTATTAATTGAATAATTTATATTCAGCGCATTCAAATAACATTTAAGTTCGTTAAAATGATTTGCGCAATTTTCGCAAATAAAATCAGACTGAATAACTGCTTGAATTTCCGGTTTGGCGTATATTTCTTTACACTCCTCTACCTTACAGTCAAGAAGTCTTAAAGGATTTTTTTCATACCTTGCCTGACAATCAGGACAAAGCTGCGGCAAATATGGCTTAATTACTTCTTTGAGTTTTGTCTTAAAAACTTCTCTGCACTCGGGACAGCCGAGAGAATTTAATTCTACACTCAAATCATTTAACCCTAAAGCTTTTAGATAATTGACCGCCATTAGGATAACTTCCGCATCTGCAGCTGCCTGTTTTATTCCGAAAACTTCCACACCGACCTGATGAAACTGTCTTTGTCTGCCTGCCTGCGGACGTTCATATCTGAACATAGGTCCTTTGTACCAGAGTTTTACCGGCGCAGATAATCTGTGCATGCCGTTTTCTATAAAGGAACGTACAACACCTGCCGTGTTTTCAGGCCTAAGGGTTAAAGAACGTTCGCTTTTTTCAAATGTGTACATTTCTTTATTAACGATATCGGTTGTATCGCCGACACCGCGTGCGAAAAGTTCTGTTGCTTCAAAAATCGGTGTTCTGATTTCTTTTGCACCGTATGATGTGAAAATTTCTCTTGCCTTGTCTTCCATAAAATGCCATACAGGCATATCACAAGGCAGTATATCTTTTGTTCCTTTTTGTACTCGTATTATTGCCATTTTTCCAATTCCTTTATATACTTATAATTGTACAACAAAAGGCATAGGTAGCAACCGGCTTGATTTTGTTTAAAGTATTAATAATGAGAAAGGCGCAAAAATGGGTATCAAAGTTACAAAGATGCAAGGGTGCGGAAATGATTTTGTTTTGATGGACTACGAAGAGTTTGAGAAAATGAATTTTCCGCTTGATAAAGCAGCTAAAAAACTTTGTGACAGGCATTTCGGTGTAGGTGCTGATGGACTTATTATCCCGAATATTAATACTCAAGACGCTGATATCGGCTGGTTTTTCTATAATTCTGACGGCTCAACCGCCCAAATGTGCGGAAACGGCATGAGATGTTTTGCAAAGTATGTATACGATAAGGGTTTGGTGAAAGAAAAAGAATTTACGGTAAAAACTCTTGCAGGGATTATGAAGCCCCAAATTCTTGATGATGGAACCGTAAGAGTGAATATGTCTAAGCCGATTTTGGAAACAGATAGAATCCCTTTTCTTCCAAACCATAATCTGAATTATAAGATTTCAGTGAAAAATATGATTTTTGAAGGAAACGCAGTATCAATGGGAAATCCTCATTTTGTTATCTTTGTTGCTCCGGAAGATGATGTTATGGAGTTTGCAAAAGAGTATGGGCCTATTATTGAAACAGGGGCGGAGTTTCCTGAGAAAACTAATGTAGAGTTTGTAAAAATCAAATCATACAAAAAAATAGAACTTGCAGTTTGGGAGCGTGGGTGCGGAATTACACTTGCCTGTGGAACAGGGGCTTGTGCGTCCGTTGTTGCAGGAGTTTTGAACGGCTTTATTGAAAATTGCGTAGACGTTTTGCTCCCGGGAGGGCAGGTTAATGTAGTATGGAACGGCACTCCATCTAAGCCGGAGGGTGATGTTTTTCTTACAGGCCCTGCTGAATACGTTTATACCGCTGAATTATCCTAAGCTGTTGCAATTATTTTTGCGGATTCATCCAACTCTTTCATAAGCTCAGGATTTTCCTTGTCGAGCCCGCGGTTTCTTAGTGCTGCGGCGATAACCTCCGGCATATTCGGTGCCTTACCTTCCGCGGCTGCTTTGTAGTAATCAGCTTCAAAATTTTCACCGAGTCTCGTTGCCCAGTTTCCATTGATTGTCCCCGGACGGTTATAAGTTTTTCCGGTACCCCAGAAATCTGAGAAGAATATTTGAATCCGTCTTGCAGGGCTTGTGAAAAGCTCTGTAAAACTTGCCATAAGGAATTTGGCTTTGTCGTTTCTTATTTCATCAAGATATTTTTTCTTTTCCTCTTTTGAAATACCTTGCGGCGCTGTATCTTCCGCAAGAAGTTTTGTTTTTCTCATAAAGCGGGATTTTTTATCCTTGTCACCGTTGAAGTTAAACAAATCTTCAATAAATTCCAAAAATGAAGGGTTATCGTGCGAGCCGATCATTATTGTATTCTGTTCCGGAGCTTTTGCGCTTCTGTGGTCAAACTGGGTCATGGTAATTCCTGAAAGTTTGAGTTTTTTCATAACTCTTTCTGTCGGAATATTACGGTCTCCGAGGTCTTCGCAGATGATTGCGGATTTATCAAGGCCGTACTTTTCCGCAGCAGGAATTATTATTTTTGTCAGAATATTTGCATACTCATCATCGTTTTTCTTTTTGAATTCGCCTGTAAATACAGAATAAATTCGTCCGGAATTTGATGCGGTCATTTTGGGGCTGGTTGTTGAATAAATAAATGGATCAATCAAACCTATTATATGGTCTATTCTCACTCCGCCCGGGCAGCTTGCAAAATACTCTTCGTATCGTTTTTTGAGTGCTTCACCTGCTCTGCCGAGCGAGCCGTCCTGGTTAAATATTTCTTTAGGGTTATAGTATTTGAATCCCCATCTCTGTCCGTTTTTTGCAAAGTAATCAGGAGGGCATCCTATTGCCGCGTCTTTAAGGAAAAGATGCTGATTTGCCCATTCTTCTACGGCAGGAGCCGCAACAGGTGAATCACCCGTAATTTTTATTCCGGTTTCCTGACTTAATTTGTGCGATTTTTTTATCTCTTTATCAATCAACATTTGTTGGAAAAGATAGTAATCAATTTCATCAGGATATTTTGATTTCAATTCTGCAATTCTTGCCTCGGCTGCTGCAGCCTCTTTTGCATTTTTGGGGGAATACAGATTCCTGTCGATTCCTTCCCAATGCTGCCAGTTTGCGTTTTCTCTTATTGCCTCTATATCCTTTTCTGAAAGGTCACTGTTTCCCCAGACAATCCCATTATCGCTTCCTTTTAGATGGTTAATTAATCTGAAAAGGGCTCCTTTTTCATAATTTTTTCCATTTTCTTCCTTAAATTTTTCAAAATCACTCCATAAGCCGTCATTTTTTTTTGCGTTTTCAAACGCTTCTCTTAGAGCGGTTTCATAACTTCTTCTTACATAGGGGTAAATAACCTCATCAGATTTTGGATTGTTTGCTACTATTTTACTGAATGTTTCTTTTGATAGAATATTTCCGTACTCGTCTGATGCGAGTTTTTCGAGCGGAATCATGAAAATATTTCTTGCATTGGATTCCGGAGCATAAGGAGAGTTGTCAAAAACCTGTCTCAAACCGTTAGGTTCCTGCTGAACTCCTGATATTGCATGCTCTTTTAAGAACGGAAAAAGTTTTGTTGCTGTTGTTCTTGAAAACAGAGAGCCAATCCCTGTGTTTTCGCTCTTTACTGCGGGAGCTGATGAGTTATGGAGAATCAAATCGACTTTTTTGCCAAGCAATTCCAAGCCCTGATTGAGCGATTTTGTGTAAACTTGCATTTCTTTTCCGGCTGGTTTACGCGTAAAAGAGGGGCTGGTGTCGATTTTAGATATTCTCATGATATACTCCTATAACACAAATACACATCATAACTTAGCAATAATCGCTTTATATACATATCATATCACAAAAAGATTTCATGCAAGAAAATTTTACTTGACTGACACCTGCTATTAAAAGCCAATACATCTGTTGTCAGGCTGCTAAAAAAAAGAGAAAATGAACAAGATAAGAAATTAATTGTATAAAGTTTTACTTAACTAACGCTTACTATAAAGAATCTGTAGGTCAGGCATTGCCTGACAAAAATATTAAAATGTTATAAAATATAAGAATGAATTACAAAAGATTATTTATTCCAAATTCTTTAATCTTTATTACTGTTGTCACGAAAAACAGAAAACAAATTCTTATAGACAATATTGAATATTTGAAAACGGCCTTTAAATTGACAAAACAAAAATATTCATTTGATATTATTGCAATAATAATTAATAAAGACCATTTCCACACAATTATTAAACCTCAAGATATAAATGCATATCCTAAAATCATTGGTAACATAAAAAGAACATTTACAAAAATATCAGGAATTGACCATTTAAAAAACAATAACAGAGAATCCGATATTTGGCAAAGGAGATATTGGGAGCATACAATAATAACAGAAGAAGATTTATATAGACATATCGACTATATTCATTATAATTCTGTCAAACATTATGGAATTGCTCCAAAGGATTGGAAGTTTTCATCTTTTAATAAGTTTGTAAAAAATGGGATTTATGAGAAAGATTGGTGTAATATTGATGACAAGTACCATATTAAGAGTTTGGATTTAGAATAGTTTTTGTCAGGCAATGCCTGACCTACTATAATATACAGGAGGAATGAAAAAATGAAAAAAGTTCTTGTAATCTCATCATCTCCGAGAAGAGGCGGAAACTCAGCTATTTTATGCGACAATTTTATTAAAGGCGCTCAGGAAGCGGGATGTGAGGTTGAAAAAATCAGCCTAAGAGAAAAAAAGATTAACTACTGCCTCGGCTGCGGACGATAACAAATCAGCGCTTGAGCGTACTGTAGAAGAATTCAGAGGATTTCTTGACTGCCTTGAAGGAGCCCGGGAAAAAGGCATAATCTATGGTACTGGAGTTTGGCACAAAGGCGAAGTAAACCAAACAGAGCATGTACAAAAAGCCTATGAAATGGGTAAGTCCATAAACTAAAATCTAATATACTATCTGTATTAACGTCGGATTTTCTTTATACAATCCGGCGTTAAACTTTTAGTATGACAAATTCCGTAAATAATTTATTAGAAGCCCTCGGATATGATATTAACCTAAAACCTTATAATGATGAGCATATCTATTCCTCCGGGAATAAAAAGTGGGTATCGGGAATTCTCCCCTCTGAACTTCTGACAAGAACGCTCAAGGAGGCAGTGGAATTGCTTGTGACGATAAATGAAAGCGGAGAATTTTATAAGACATTTCCCAATAATATTGAAACCCCAAACTACGGCGACAGATGGGGCAGAAGTGCTAACTATATAGAAATAAATAACCGCGCAATAGCGGAAATGGAGGGAGTGAGAACTAAAAACGGCATTTTAAGCTCAATAAAACTTCTCCCCGCAATTCCTCCCTCTGCAAAAAGCTGGGCTAACTGCGTAATCCTTTCTCAAATTTTCCCGAATATTTACGGCGACGGCTACAATAAAGGGCCTTTTGAAGAGAATTCAATTTACGGCATAAGGCTTAATGCGGGATACAGCTCGAACATAATTGATTTTGATATTGTAGAAAAAATCCCGCCCGAGGAACAATTCCGCGCGTTTAATGATTTAGCCCACATTCACGGGCTGAAAACAGGCTTTAGAACAGTAATTTCTGCAGACCAGATTAAAGTTGCAAAACCCTATGAAAACGATGTAACATTCGATTGGAACAATCCGGAGCATCAGGAACTTTTCATAAACGAACACGTAAAACTCATGAAACTCGGATTTGAAGCTGTATTTATTGATTCAGCCAAGCATATCGGCGGATATGATATGGGAAATTACACCGGAGTAGGCGCGCTTCCCGGGTATGAACAGATGCAGTACATACTCTACGAAATCCGCGACCGTTCCGGTATGACCACAATAAGTTTTGCAGGCGAAAAAAGTACAGGTGATTTTGAACGCTACAGAAACCTCGGACTTACCACAGGTACTGCCTTTGTGCCGCCTGATAATTATGATAAAGTAAAATGCTGGTCTGAAAAATTCAAATATGAAAAAGATTACGCACCGGGAGTTGAAGTCTCAAACGATAATGACGAAGGAGGAAGAAGCTATGAAGACAGGCTGAACAGGATAAACTCCTCTCTTTTTGCCTACGAATACCCGAGCGATAAGCTTCCGAGCTTTATGCAGATGGAAGACATTTTCCCGCTCAGATATGACACAAACACCCACCATCTTATGATGACAAATCCATCATACTCAACGGACGGAACCCCCAAAAGCCACTGGGAAAACCTGTTTACCAAAGACGACGGAAGAAGCTATAACGCAAAAGTCGGTGAGCTCTTTTCTTATGCACTGAATCTGTAAACATCAGTCTTCTCTTACGTGTTCAAGCGCCATTTCAAGTACGGTCTTAACGTGATGGTCACTTAGAGAATAAAAAACATTCTTGCCGCGTTTTTCAGCCTTAACAAGTTTGGCGCTCCTTAATATTTTCAGCTGATGCGATACTGCAGACTTTGTCATCCCCAAAAGTTCAGTTAAATCTCCAACGCACATTTCATTCTCTTCAAGTGCCCACAAAAGCTGAATTCTAGTGCTGTCACCCATCAGCTTAAAAAAATCAGACAAGTCATAAAGAACTGTCGTATCAGGCATTTTTTCTCTAACTTTGTTTACAATACCCTGTGTTTCCATACGATAATTATAATTGAACAGTTGCTCAACTGTCAAATTATTGTAAAGAATTGTTTCAAAAACTTGTGTTCCTCTTGACGGTTGAATAGTTGTTCAACTATAATATAAATAGAAAATCGAGGTGAATTTATGTGCGAACATCATGACCACGAACAGCACGGAGAACACGAAAACGGAAAAACTCTTCTGAGAACGTTGATAGCACTGGCACTTTTTGTCGGCGGTTTTAAATTAAAACCTTTGTTTATTCTTGCTTATCTGATAGCAGGTGCAGATGTCTTGTGGAAAGCTGTCAAGAATATTAAAAAAGGGCGGGTGTTTGATGAAAACTTCCTTATGTCAACAGCGACGCTTGGAGCTCTTTGCATAAGAGAGTATCCCGAGGCTGTTATGGTTATGATTTTGTACCAAATTGGTGAGTATTTCCAACACAGAGCCGTTGAAAAATCAAGGCATTCTATAAGCGAGCTTATGGATATCAGGCCCGATTATGCTAATCTTGACGGCAGAAAGGTTGCACCGCAGGAAGTTAAAATCGGAGATATTATTACTGTTAATACAGGTGAAAAAATTCCGCTTGACGGTATTGTTGCAGAAGGCCGTGCCTCTGTTGATACTTCTGCCCTAACAGGAGAATCTGTTCCGAGAGGTGTAACAGCCGGTGACGAGGTTATAAGCGGATGTATTAATCTTGACGGCGTTTTGAAAATTAGGGTTACAAAAGAATTTGGAGAATCTACGGTTTCTAAAATTCTTGAACTTGTTGAACACGCATCTTCCAAGAAGGCTAAAACAGAAAACTTTATCACAAAGTTTGCGGGTTACTATACTCCTGCGGTAGTCGTAATGGCTTTATTGATAGCATTTGTGCCGCCGCTGTTTGCTCCCGGGAATTGGGTTTTTCGGGCATTGACTTTCCTTGTAATCTCTTGTCCTTGTGCGCTTGTAATTTCTGTTCCGCTGGGATTTTTTGCAGGTATAGGAAGCGCCTCAAGAAACGGAGTTTTAATCAAAGGCAGCAATTATCTGGAACTTCTCTCAAAACCGGATACCGTTGTTTTTGATAAAACCGGAACCTTAACAAAAGGTTCATTCAATGTCAGAGAAATTCATTCTGACAAGACGGATTTTTTGAAATACGCAGCTTACGCTGAAAGCGCATCTTCTCATCCTATTGCTGCTGCAATCCGTAAGGCTTATGGGCAAGAAATTCCGCCGCAAAACGATATTCAGGAAATCGCCGGATACGGTGTAAAAGCTTTGATTGATGGAAAAGAAGTCCTTGCAGGAAATGCTAAGCTGCTTAATATTACTCCTGTTGATACGGACGGAACAGTTGTGTATGTATCTATAGACGGTAAATATGCAGGATACATAATTATAGCGGATGAAATTAAAGAAAACTCTGCAGAGACAATTCAGGAACTTAACCGCCTCGGAATAAATACTGTTATGCTTACAGGTGACTCTAAAAATACTGCGCTTAATGTTCAGAAAAAACTTGGAGTTAAAGAAGCTTACGCAGAATTGCTTCCTGCAGATAAAGTTGATAAGCTTGAAGAAATTATATCAAAATCAAAAGGAAGCGTTATCTTTGTTGGAGACGGTATAAATGATGCACCTGTCTTAACCCGCGCAGATGTAGGAATGGCTATGGGTGCTCTTGGTTCCGATGCAGCAATAGAAGCTGCGGATGCAGTGATTATGGACGATAACCCTGAAAAAATCCTAACCTCAATCAAAATAGCAAGAAAAACAATGAGGATTGTTCATCAAAATATTGTTTTTGCACTCGGTGTAAAGGGACTTTTCCTGGTCCTCGGAAGTGTTGGTATGATGACAATGTGGGGTGCCGTATTTGCGGATGTAGGCGTTACCCTTTTAGCTGTACTAAACTCGCTTAGAACCCTCAAAAAGTAGGATTGATTTTTTTATCCCTTTAAGATAATTTATCCCAAGAGAGGTAAAAAATGAAAAGAAGCACTGTCGGAGTAATGTTTGGTGCAGCAGCTGCTGCAAGTTACGGAATGAATCCTTTGTTTGCACTCCCCCTATTTGCATCAGGGCTGGGGGTTAACTCCGTTCTATTCTACAGATACCTTTTTGCAGTTATTATTTATGGGCTTTGGCTTAAGTTTCATAAAAGAATCTGTTTTAAAATAACAAGAGAAGAATTTTTGCCGCTTCTTATTATGGGGCTGTTCTTTTCCTTCTCATCTCTAACACTATTTGAAGCCTTTAACTATATTGACGCAGGTATTGCCTGTACAATACTTTTTATCTATCCGGCTTTGGTGGCGATAATGATGATGATGTTTTTTCACGAAAAATTTTCTAAAACAGTGCTGATTTCGATTATATTAATCATAACCGGTATAAGTATGCTGTATAACGGCAAACCAACAGAAAGCCTCAGCCCCTACGGCGTTGGCATGGTAATCTCATCCGCACTTTTGTATGCAATGTATATAATAGGTGTGAAAAATATTAAGACCATAAGACATTTGAACAGCGGTAAAATGAGTTTCTATGTAATGCTCTTCGGGCTCATTGTCTATATAGTTAACTTAAAATTCTGTACTGAACTTCAGCCCCTTACAGAACCCAAAATGTGGCTGTTTACGCTTGCACTGGCACTTCTGCCGACAGTGATTTCAATTGAGACCATAAATATTGCAATAAAATTGATAGGCTCAACCACAGCTGCAATACTAGGTGCGCTGGAACCATTAACTGCAATATTTTTTGGAGTAGTTGTTTTTCATGAACAATTGACACCGAAAATAGTCGTGGGCATAATTGCAGTCCTAACCGGAGTTCTGCTGGTAATTATGCGGAAACGTTTTGTAAAAAATAATCCTTAAACCGCGAGAGCTTCTTCCTGCTTCTTGAACTGCATTTCATACAGTGATTTGTATATTCCGTTTGGAATATGCAGCAGCTCTTCGTGATTGCCAAGTTCTGCAAGTTCGCCTTCATTGATTACTGCAATTCTGTCAGCGTTCTTAATTGTGGACAATCTGTGTGCAATTACAAAAACAGTTTTATTCTTTATCAAATTATCCAATGCTTTCTGAACAATAGCTTCTGACTTGTTATCAAGAGCCGAAGTTGCTTCGTCAAGGATTACAATAGGAGTGTTCTTAATCATTGCTCTTGCGATTGCTACTCTCTGTCTCTGTCCGCCTGATAAAGTCAAACCGCGTTCGCCAAGCATTGTATCCAAACCATCCGGAAGCTCTGCAATCATTTCTTGTAAATGCGCAGATTCAATTGCTTGTTCAAGTTCAGCTTCCGTAGCATCAGGATTCCCCATCATAATATTTTCTCTTATTGTGCCTGAAAACAGGAAGTTGTCCTGAAATACCATTGCGATGTTTTGTCTTAAGCTTTCGATTGAATACTCTCTGATATCAACTCCGTCGATTTTTATTGAACCCGATGTTACATCATAAAATCTTGGAATAAGATTTACAAGAGTAGACTTACCCCCGCCTGAATTCCCGACAATCGCTAACGTTTCATTTTTAGCAATATTTAAATTCAAGTTCTTTAAAACCGGCGTGTCCTTGATATATTCAAAACATACGTTATCAAATACAATATTGTTATTTAAACCTGCTAATGCTTTAGCATTTTCTTTGTTCTTAATTTCCGGCTCTAAATCGAATAATTCAAATACACGGCCCATTGCAACAAATATATTCTGGATATTTGTAAGTGTTCCGCCTAAAGTTTTAACCGGTTTATATAATAGTAATAATGAGGTGACAAAAGATGCAAACGCACCAGCTGTCATCTGTCCGCTTGTGATTAAGTGGGTTCCGTACGCCAAGACAGTTGCAATTCCGCAAGATGCAATAACATACATTAGCGGGCTCATCCACGCTGCACGTTTGGTTAATGACATGTTAATATTAAAAGATTTCCAAATCTGATCTTTAAAATAATTCTCTTGTCGTTCCTGCAGGTTATAAGCCGCCATAACTTTATTTCCTGAATACGTTTCATTGATATTCGTTGTTATGTTTCCGCCAATAACCATATTTTTGTTAGAAGCTTCTTTTATTCTTTTTCTTATAAGAGCAACCGGAATAAATGCAATACATAGTACAAGCACTCCTATGAACGCAAGCTTCCAAGAACTGTAAAGCATAACACCGATTAAGCCGAGAGCTCCGAAAAGACTTGTTGTAATGGTCTTAATCTGGTCAACAATCCCTGCTGATGCAGTCTGAGGATCGCTCATATATCTTGAAATTATGATTCCGGAAGAGTTCTCATCAAAGAATTGCGGATCCATATAAATAAGCTTATGGAACAGGCTCATCTTCACGTCGTTCGTAATTCTTTGGCTTGTCCAGGCAGAAATATAGTCGTTTAAGTATCTCAATACTCCCTGGAATCCTGCAAACAAGACAACCCCAAACGGAATAATAAACGCAAAGGTCTGCCACGTGAGCGTAAATTCGTGTCCCAGGAGGTGGAAAACCCAGTCTTGTTTTCCGACAACATAATCCATAAACGGCTTTAAAGCAAACGCTGTCACGCCGTCAAGAAGCCCTAACGGGATTGCGACTAAAAATCCGCAGATTATTCTGAACATATACGGCTTAATATACGGAAAAATCCGCCCCAAAAGCCAGCTGTATTTAAATGAGTTTTTCGCAGTTGTTGTACTTAGTTTCATAGATATATAGTATCACAAAATAAATTTATAATGAAAATTTTTTCATTTTTCTTTGTTTATATTTTTGTATTAATGCATGTAAGGTAAAGAAATTAAACATTCCTCGTAAAAACAAAAATATCAAATCTATCAGGTTAAGTTTTTTTACTGATTTAGAATAGATTCTATTTTTATATTTATAAAAAATATTGGAATTTTTATTCCGTCTTTTTTGCATTAAAGCAAAGATGTCTTCTCTATATTCTTTAATCCCATATCCAAATGTTTCCTCAAGATACTTTCGAGATTTATCATTGTTTAAGAGAGTGTCTATATATTCTGCAGTATTTCCTTCTAAACTTTCTTCCCAAAATAGATTATGGGCAATGAAAAAAGGAATATCTTTCTTATCTTTCAGTAAATTTACAAACCTGCTGTCTGGCCATATTTCTTTTACAAGTGATACGTCATCTATAGCAAAGAGCGGTTTGTAATAAGTTTTGTGTTCGTAAGTTGCAAAAGCACCTACTTTGTCAATTGCATTAAGCGCAGAAGCTTGGCAAGGGTGTATTCTGTAATTAGCAACAAGTTTATTAACATAGCCAGCCTTATAACCTTTGCAGAACAAAGTTAGCCATAAATTAATATCAAAACAATATATATAAGTTTTATTTATATCAATCCTATCAAGAATTTCTTTTTTTATTAATGCGCCAGCCCAGGGAAGGAAGCCTTGCCCTTTTGCCAATAAGCGGATGCAGTCAGCCTCACTGTTTTCCGTAGAAAAATATTCTCTTGTAGAGAAAAAATCCGACTTTAAATCTTTGCCTTTTACGTTTATGTATTCCACATTTCCAAAGATGAAATCATATTGCGGGTTTTCTTCTATATAATTAACAAGGGTACATAACCCATCTTCTCTTAATGTATCATCTGCGCAAACAACTTTTATATATTTCCCTTTAGAAATATCCAACATTTTTTGGAATAAAAGACAGCTTCCTCCTCCCAGATTAGTATCCATGTCGATATGTCGGATTCTATTATCTTGGTATGAATGGGCAATGCTTCTACAAGAATCCGTTGAGGCATGATTTAATAAAATTAACTCAAAATTTTGATATTGATTATCTAAAACGGATTCAATAGATTCGTGTAAAAAATTTTCGTCATTATAATATGGAATAAAAATTGAGACTAATGGTTGAGTATTCATACTATCCCTCCTTGAGTTTTAATAAAGCAGGATGGGATTAAGCATCGAATAGCTAAAATGTTGACTGCTAGTGGATTATACCCCCCTCCCCTTGCCAGGTGTATTGATTCTATTGAATTTCATAGAAAAGCCTAAAATTCTTAATATTTTATAATCACCTTTATTGGTAAGTGAAAAGATTAGTTCAAACCATTTAGAAGAATAAATTCTGATTTTTAGTTTTGAAAATAACATACACATTAAATTCCGTTTGGAATCTTTATATATTATAATAGGAGAAAGTGAGTAAAACAATAGTTTTAATTTTTTAGGATTACTTAATAGTTTAAAAATTTCAAAAAAGTATTCGAAGTTATTATAATTAAAATATAATTTTTTTATTTGCATGTAAAAAGCCGGCCAGGAACCAAAAATTTCAACATTGGGGATTGCGATATCCATGCAATCCTTTTCGAAATCAATATTTTTAAGTAAATATAATATATTAGAGTAACCAAGAATCCAGCTTATATATTCTCTTCTTTTTAAAACATTATTTTTATCAGTAGCTCTGGTATATGCTACATCACGGCAAGCATCTTCATAATGTAAACCAGAGTCAACAATGGCATTTTTTAATACAGCAATATGTTTGTTTTTATTTATTGCTTCAATAGTAATACAGGACTGTTGGAATAGAGTATATGTTGAATTATACATATTGGTCAGCACTGTATCATTAATTAAGCTGGTTTTATAAATTCCAGCCGGAACAAAGGTTAATTGAAAAATCTGATAAGCTTTATCATTAAAATATTTTTTCTCAGGAAAACAATAATTTGCTACACAAACAATGTCAGTACCCTTTGCAATTTCATTTTCTACCATATCCCAGTTTGAAAAATCAAATTTATCATCATCACATAAGACCCAGACATATTCTTTACCGGATGCTACACCAAGTTCAAATGCTCTGCAAATATTTGCATCACCGCCAATGTTTATTTTGTGGCGGATATGTCTTAAATTAGGCATTTTTTTGCAATATTCTTCAATAAGTTCGGATGTTCCGTCCGTAGAAGCATTATCAAGTATCGTAATATCAAAATCTTTGATGGGTGAGGTATTTGATAATATTTGATTAAATGTTTTTTGTAAATATTCTTTTCTGTTATATGTTACAAGAAGAATTTCTAATTTATTTTTAAGTTCCATGTTTATCCCTGTCTCCTAAATTTTATCTTCAAGCCTAATATTGTTATTACTTTATGCCTTTCTTCATTAACAATAGAGAATAGTTTATTCACATTTTTTGCTGCAGGCTGATTTTGTTGGGTGACATTGCAGTATCTGCTCAAGTAGAATGTCTCAGAATTTGTTTTTGGTTTGTTTATATATTCATTTCCGGCAGAAATTATTCTGTTAATATCCTTTTTCCCTTGTACAGTTGCATCAGTAATTCTTCCACCTGACCACCATATTGTTGCGTTAAGGTAATTTGTAACCACATAGTATATTTTGGCCGCGGCATTAAGCATCTCATCTGATATCGGCTTATTAGTTAGTGAATCTTTTTTATTTTCATCAGCATCAATTCTGTTTTCACCATAATCTGCGTCTATTGTTACCCATATTGTTGCTTTGCTATTTTTTGATATAAATTTTACTATATCTAAAAAACCAAAAATATCTTCATCAGACAAATTGGAACCGTCTTCTAATAAAAGATATTTGAGTTCTATTATATCGAAAGCACCACTGGATGCGGCATTATATAAATTATCTATTAATGTGTAGAAAAGGTTACTGCCTCTAATTTTTTTATAACTTTCTGGAGTGCCGCAATCAATGGATGTATAAGTCTTTCTGCATATACCTTTCAAATCTTTTAGTGTATTTATTAGTTCATTAACCTTTGAACTAATTGTAAAGTTTGACATAATTTTAAAAGTAGGATTTACAAAATTTTTTTGCATATATTGTGCAGTCTCAGGAAGGTCATCTAATAACAAAGGCTCTCCTCCTCCGAGGCAAAGTTCAAAATTATCTGTCACAAAATTCTGTTTTTTTAAATTTTCAATAATAGGTAAAACTTTGTGCACTTGCATTTTTGAGCCTAACTGTTCTTTTGATAAATAGCAGTATTTACATCTTAAATTACAAGTAGTGAACGGTAAAAGTATAAGTGAATTAATTTTATTTAAGTTAATTTCGGCTTCGTTTTTCATACATAAATTTTGACACCCATCGCATTCATGACGTGTTTGGTTATTTATACCTTCATAAAGTTCATTACGTTTTTGTATAATCTCTGATACAGAGATTTTTGAAAAATCCATAATGTTGCTGATTAATGGTATTGAACGGTAGCAACAGGCCCATACAGTATTATGTTCAAATCTAATTGCCCCTACCTGATTAGCATCAAACCAGGTACAAATTTTTTTCGTCATTATCAAAACTCCTCAAGTTGTCTGTCAAATATTTTAATGTTCTGTCAAAACCTTCTTTTTCTGAAATCACTGGCTGCCAGCCAAGTTGTTTTATTTTACTTATATCAAGCTGCCCATGAGAGGATTTGCTGCTCGGGCTGTCCTTGGGTATGTCATATATAATTTTCTGCTTATTTCCGTTTAGTGAAATTAGCAGCTCTGCAAGTTCTTTTATTGAGATTTCCTTGTCATTGCCGACGTTATATGCTTCACCATTTTTACCTTTTTGCAAGATTAGAAAGTACGCTCTTACAGCATCTGCTAAATATATGAAAGAACGTTTAGCGCTGCCGTCACTTTTTAATATGATATCTTCTCCTTTAGCTATAGAATTAACAAAAGAAGAGAATGCCCGACCGTCATCAGCTTTAAATCCCGGTCCGTATGTGTGTGCCGGTCTTACAATCTTGATGGGGATTCCAAATTGTTGAAACCAACAATAGCACATATTTTCACCGAGTTTTTTGCTTTCTGCATAACAGTTTCTAACATCAAGAGGATTAATAATACCATAATCATTCTCATTCACTAAATTTTTTCTTTCAAAAATGTTTCCGTATACCTCGCCGGAAGAAAAGAAAAGAAAACTTTTGATATTTTTTTCTTTTGCTAAGCATAGTAGATTATGTGTTCCTAATGTATTTGCATTAATTGTTCCTACAGGATCTGAAAAAAATAATTTAGGGCTTGCCGGGCTCGCCGCATGGATTATATAATCAATATTTTCGCTATATGTTACCACCGGATAGATTACATCTTGTTCTAAGAAAATTAAATTAGAATCAGGTAAAAATTCTGAATATTGTTGTTTGGCCCGGTTAATATTTCTGACAAGAGCAATGATTCTGATTGGATTGGATATTTTTTTATTAAAATACAAAAGAGTTTTTGCCATATATGAAGCTAATGCCCCGGAGGCACCGCTTATAAGGAAGGTTTTTCCACAATATTTATTCCAGTCTATATTGTTGTCAGATAATACATATCCAAGGTCTTCTTCTAAAATCCTATTCATAGATACACTCCTCAAATTCTTTTCTATCTAAGAACGGATACATATCTTCCAAACTCGGGGAGACCATTGTTCCGTCAGCAAGCTTTCTTGCGGAAAGTTTCGGAAGGAATGAATATTCCTTCTCAACCATTACTTCACACAGGACTGCACCGGGTGCAGACAAGACTTCTTTTATATCCTCCGGCATGGTTTTCGGATTTGTTATTCTTCTGCTTTTTAACCCGAACGCCTCTCCAATTTTGACAAAATCCGGTACACTCACTCCGCTTTCAATTCCCGAGCCTGTCATGTGCCCTTCAAAGAAATTTCTCTGTGTCTGGCGGATGGAAGAGTAACCGTTATTATTGATTACAAAAAGTTTTATCGGCAATTTGTTATATACAATTGTCTGTAACTCTTGCAGATTCATCATAATTGAACCGTCGCCTTCAAGACAGATTACATTTCGTCCGTTTGCTTCATAGCTTGCACCGATTGAGGCAGGCAGTGCATAACCCATTGAAGCATTGCCGGAATTGAGTATATATCTTTGTCCTTTTTTAACTATTGCATTCTGGAACGGACAAACACAGGCCGAGCCGTTTGCCATTACAAAAATATCATCCTCTTTGAGAGACTTTGTTAATTCATAAGTGAAATAATAAGGATTAATCACACTTTCGCCCTGCGTCTGCTCGGGATGATTTTCAAAAGAGTATTTATCCCTCAAATTCCGGCAAAATTCCATCCATGGGGTAAATGTTTGAGCAAAACCGCTGTCATGGTGTTGGCTTAGAGTTTGTATTAGTGCAGGGATAAAGTCCTTTAAGTCCGCATTAACTGCCAAATCCGGTTTAAGTGTCGGTTTCTCAAGCTCTGCCCTGTCAATATCAACAATAATTTTGCAGGCATTTTTTGCATAATTTTCCCAATTATAGCTTACCTGCCTTATGTTGTTGCGTGTTCCGAGACAAAGTATCAAATCAGCGTTTTGAAGCGCGAAGTTTCCGGCTCTTTGCCCTACGGTTCCGATTCTGCCGATATAATCGGGATTCTCTGTCTGGATTAGGTCAAAGCCGTTAAAAGTTGTAACAACGGGAATGCTTAAGTTTTTAACTAATTTTCTGAAATTGTCTGTTTGTCCGGCAAGCCTGATTCCGTGGCCTGCTATAATCAACGGCTTTTTTGCCTCTTTTAATCTATGAACAATCTCTTCTATTTTTAACTCATATTCAATCTTTTGAGGCGGAGTAAATTCTTCAAGCTCGTCTTCTTCAATTATTGACGCCTGAATATTTATCGGAATATCAAGCCAAACAGGGCCTTTTCTGCCTGTTGTAGCTTCATAGACTGCTTTATCAAGATAGTATTTTATCTTGTTTGGTTCCGTAACCATTTGGGCATATTTAGTCAGCGGTTTTACAACCGATATAATATCAACTTCCTGATCACCAAGCTGTCTGAGAGGAATGTCCGGACAAGATGCCATTGTTGTCGTGTATTTAACCTGACCTGAAATATACAGAACCGGAACTGAATCTGTCCATTGTCCGAAAACACCGTTCAGACAGTTTAAACCTCCGGGGCCTGTTGTAACATTCACTACCGCAAGTCTTTGATTAACTCTTGCGTAACCTTCCGCAGCAATTGCGCAAGCCTGCTCGTGATGATTAGCCGTGTATGGGATAACCCTTCCAAGGCTGTCGTTAAGGTGCATAGCGCCGCCTCCGGACACCATAAAAAAGTGCTCGACCCCATGTTCTTTTAATCTTTTCGCTATATAGTCTGATAACTTAATCTTTGGCATTGTAGTAAAATCTCTCCGGCTTCTTCTGTTGTCATATTTGTGATTTTTTGCATTTGGTAACTATCTGTCAACATCACAAGTGCTAATCCTTTACCTAAATTCTTTTTATCCTGCCTCATTGCATCTATTGTTTTTTCAATATTAATCTCCGGAATGTCAACGACTAATATTGGTTTTAGTACATTTTGGCATATAAATTCTTCCATCGTTTGGGATAAAAGTCCTAATCTTACAGCTTCTTTGTTAGCAAGAATCATCCCCAAAACAACGGCTTGACCATGAGAAATCCTAAAGTCTGTAGCACTTTCTATTGCGTGCCCGAAACAATGGCCGTAATTGAGCATATTACGTTTTCCTGTATCAAACTCGTCATCTTCAATATAAGATTTTTTTATCTTCAAGCAATTTTGAGTTCTTGCAAGAAGTGTTTCCTGGTCTTGTTTATCAATCTTATCCAATGATTCAATAAATATTTTAGTATTATCTTCTCCGCTCATAAGGTGGAGTTTTGCCATTTCACCGACACCTGAGTAAAAATCTTCTCTTGTTAAAGTTTTCAGGAACTCCGGATAAATATAAATTTCTGATGGAGGATAAAAAGTTCCTACAAGATTTTTATAATGTTTAAAATTAAGAGATGTTTTTGCCCCGATACAACTGTCAACCTGCGCAAGCAGGGTTGTCGGTATAAATATCCAATTTATTCCCCTATAGAGTGATGAGGCTGCAAAGCCTGTAAGGTCTTGGGTAATTCCTCCGCCGATTGAAACCAAGGTAAGGTTTTTGCGAGGTGCAAATGACATAATTTTTTCATAGAGTTCACATACAGTGTTAATATTTTTCAAGTCCTCGCTGATAGGAAGAAGAATTAGTTTATCCTGCGGAATTTTTGCGAGAGTTGTTTCTTGGTGAGCTTCCCAAACATTGCTGTCTACAACAAAAATGGTATTTTCTTTTGAAGCTATCCTTTCCAGAAAATCCGCATTATTTTCAAAATAAACGCTGTAATCCTTGATATTAGATTTAATAGTTATTGTATCTAGACGCATGAAAAGCCTCCGTCAATGAAAATTGTTTGACCTGTTATAAAAGAATTTTTTTCACTTGCCAAAAAATAAACAAATTCGGCAATTTCTTTAGGTTCTGCCAATCTTTTTATCGGCAGGGCTTCCGCAAGTGTCTGAATTTGTTCTGGAGTATTATTTTTTGATGTCATTTCTGTATTAACAAATCCGGGTGCTACCGCGTTTACCAGAATATTGTATTTTGACAATTCAACTGCAGCTGCTGTCGTAAGTCCTTTAACTCCTGACTTTGCTATTGAATACATTATTCTGCGCTCTTTGGAAAAATCGCACCAAATTGATGCAAAATTTACGATTCTGCCGTAATTCTGCCTTTTCATAACAGGTGTAATGTATTTTATAAGTCCTGTTTGTGCAATCAAATTGACCTGAATCATTTCTTGCAGTTTTTCTTCTGTCATTTCTTCAATTGATGCAAGCTCATTAATTCCGGCACAATTAACTAATATATCCACATTATCAAGAGTAGAAACGTAGTGCTCGATACTTTCATTTGAGCGCAAATCCATTTCTTGTCTTGAAGGTGAGTATACTATAATTCCTCTTTCTTCAAACAGATTTTTTATTGCCTTCCCGATACCTCTGGAAGCGCCGGTGATTAAAGCTTTATGCATAAACACCGCCGGCTTCTTCTATCAATTTTTTATATCGTGCTTCAAGCATTTGCAATCTCTGGAAATCCTCGTCAAAAATCATTCTGTAGAATTCGCGTTTATTCTTAAGCCACATAAGTTCGAATCCTACTGCTTTTAGGATACCTTTGTCAGCATTTTTATCAGAAAGAGCTTTTTGAGCATCAAAAATAATTTTTCTTGTTTCAAATCTTGATAAATAAGGAAGTTCTTTAAAGAATGGCAGAGAGTGGGCTGAAACGCCGCCACCTATAACCATGTCTTTATTAACTTTTGCCATCTCGGAAGATAAAACTTTTGCAATATCAAGAATTTTTTCTGAATTTATATCTTCTCTTGTTAATCCCATAGAACCAGTCATATCAACACGCCCAAGAACAATGCCGCTGATTTCTGAAAAAGACGGCGATTGTATCATTTCTTTTAAGTTCACATATCCGGTTATTGTTTCTAAATTTATAAGAAATTTAATATCTTTTCTTTCTTCTTCCGGAAAAACAAATTTTGTTGCTTGAACATACTTTTTCATAGCATAAGGAGTTTCTATCATTGGAGCAACAATTGTACTTACGCCGATAGTTCTTGCATCATACATATCTTTAATGGCCTCACAACCGCCGATTTTTATTGTAAGTTCCAATCCGGCTTTTGTTACAACTTCTTTTAGCCTCAAAGCTTCTTCCAAGCGAGTTCCTTCGGCTTCAAATTCTGCTTTTATACCGACTACGTGATGATTTTCTTTCAAATCTTTTAATGTATCTACCATTCGTTTTTCTAGTGAATTCATGAATATATCTCCTTTATTTTTGAATTTTTATTAATCAGATTCGACAAATAATTTGTTATTGAATTAACAATATAATATGAGCCAATTCCAATACTTAAGAAAAGAAGCATTGAAATAATAATTACAAAATATGGATGAAATGTTAGTATTGAATAGGTTCTTAGACAATAATCAATAATATAAAATACTACATTTTGCATTATATATATAGAATAAGAATAGTTTCCGAGGGTATTAAATATTTTTTTATTTAAGATTATGGAAGAAAAGTATCCTAAATTACCAATAAACAAGAAAAACATCATTGAAAAGAGTATTAGGGAAATAAAATATAAACAAATTAGTTTTATTGAATTATAACCAAATATCAAATTCTTACATAGGCATATAAAAAGAATAATTTCTATAGCAGTAAAAACTATTTTACTTTTACTAAGATTTTGTAAATGTTGAAATTTTAAATTTGAAACAGTATATTTTTGAAAAATTCCTAATAGTACACCCAATCCTATTGCTATAAAACCTCTCAGCATCATTATAGAAATCCAGCCGCCGCCAATAGGACTGTAGCCTCTTGCATTGGTAAAAATAATATCACCCTTTGGCAGCCATAATAAAAATATAGAAATTACGATTATAAAAGACGTTATAAATGCTAAGTTCTTATCACTTAACTTTATTTTTAGCAATGAGTATACTAAAGATACCCAGAACAATACTCCCACAAACCAGGCTGGCCCATTTGTTGCACATCCTTGATACAGACCGGTTCCTTGCAGAAATAGTAAGTTCCATATATCACCTAAAGTCAAAGATGTCATAGATATATGAAAAGTTCTTAATATACCGGCAATGATAGTAGAAAAAGCTAATAGAGGCCAGAGCCGAGCAATTCTTTTTAGGATATATTTTTTAAGAGAATTGTTGGAAAAAAATAGAAAATAGCCTGCCATAATGAAAAACATTTCAACACAAAAACTTATTGCACCGAAGTTATTATAAGGTAACGGTTTGGCAATATATGGTGTTATAACTTGGCAAACCAAATGCATAAAGCAAATACCGACTGTAAATAAAAACCTTAAAAAATTTATACTGCTGTTTTGTCTTTTTTGCAATTTTTCCATATTAACTTAATTACTTTCTCTTACAAAACTATGTATTGTTTCCGCAATCTTAGAAATTTCTTTTTCTCCGAGAGCCGGGAAGGTTCCGACCCAGAAGGTGTTATTCATTATAAACTCGGTGTTCGGAAGGAGTTTGTAATGTTCTTCGGTCAGGTCTTTAGAGTTAATTATTCTTGAGCCGCCGATTCTAAAGTCAATATCATTTTCGGTAATCATAGGCTGTCTGAGGATATTCCCTGCAAACAGCTGCCTTGTTCCGACACCGTTTTTCTCAAGATATTCAACCATTTCCTGCTTGGTAAAAGGCGCATCTTCTTTTACTGATATTAAATATCCAAACCAGGAGGGAGTTACACCTTCATTAATCCGCGGCAGAATTAAGTATTTTTGCAAATCCTGCAGTTTTTCTGTAAGAAGTTCTGCATTTCTTCTGCGAATTTTTAAGAACCCATCAAGCTTATCGATTTGCGAACACCCGAGAGCGGCCTGCCAGTCGGTAATTTTGAGGTTATAACCAACGTGGGAATACGTGTATTTGTGGTCGTATCCATAAGGCAGGTTTCCTAACTGCTGGGTGAATCTTTTGCCGCAAACACCGTCTTTTCCCGGCGGACAGCAGCAGTCTCTTCCCCAGTCTCTGTAAGACATGATGATTTTGTATAACTGGGCGTCATTGGTTATAACAGCGCCGCCTTCACCCATAGTTAAGTGATGCGCCGGATAGAAACTGAATGTTCCGATATGTCCGATTGTTCCGAGCTTCTTTCCTTTGTATTCTCCGCCCAATGCGTCGCAACTATCTTCTATTACCCAGAGATTATATTTTTCAGCCAATTCCATTATTTTATCAAGGTCATAGCTATTTCCTAAAGTATGAGCTAAGAAAATTGCTTTAGTTTTAGGGGTAATTGCCTCTTCAATTTTATCGGCATCGATATTATATGTTCCGATTTCGCAGTCTATGAACACCGGAATCAAACCATTTTGTATAATCGGGTTAACTGTTGTCGGAAAACCCGAGGCAACAGAGATTACTTCGTCCCCTTTTTTAAGTGCCCTGTCTCCAAGCTTATGAGAAGTTAAGGCAGATAAGGCCAGAAGATTTGCGCTTGAGCCGGAGTTTGTGGAAAGCGCATATTTTACCCCGAGGTATTTTGCAAATTTACTCTCAAATTCCTTGTTGAATCTTCCTGCCGTAAGCCACATATCAAGAGAAGCGTCTATCATATTCAAAAGCTCTTCTTCCCCGAGAAGTTTTCCGCTCGGCGGTATATATTCAAACTCTCTTTTGCCCCCAAATACTGCTTGATAGTATTCTTTTGCGGCATCTTTTACCTTATTGCGTAATTCTTGTTCCATTTAATACTTTCCTCGTAATTTTTTATTTGTTCAATAGTATATTCATACATATCAGTATCTTTTTCGTAAAAATGTTTGTACCATTCAACTGTCTCTTTTATTGCTTTGTCTGCATTGTAAGCAGGTGTCCAGCCTAAGATTTTTTCAGCTTTTTCAATATTCAGCATTAAAAGTCCGGCCTCATGCAGAGGACTTTTTTCTCCCACAACAACATTCCCTTTTCCGTAAAACTCCGTAACTTTCTTGGCAACTTCGGCAACAGTAAGCACACTGTCCTCATTCGGGCCGAAATTAAATCCGTCTGCGTATTGCTTTCCCTCATCCAATAATTTTTGACCGAGTAACAAGTATCCGCTTAACGGCTCTAAAACGTGCTGCCATGGACGTACCGCAACAGGATTCCGGATTTCTATATCAATCCCCTCGTTAATCCCTCTTATGCAGTCAGGAATTAATCTATCAAGAGCCCAGTCTCCGCCTCCGATAACGTTTCCGGCTCTGGCCGTTGCAAGAGCATAACCGTCTTTTAAAAATGAACGTCTGTAAGAGGATGACATAATCTCAACGCACCCTTTGGATGACGAGTACATATCATATCCGCCCATAGGCTCATCTTCTCTGTAACCGCGGTTTATTTCTTTGTTTTCATAACATTTGTCTGTTGTTACATTTACAAAAGCCTTAACGGACAAACATTTTCTTGCAGCTTCCAAAACATTTAATGTTCCGATAACATTGGTCTTATATGTCATAACAGGCTCTGAGTAAGATAGTCTGACAAGAGGCTGGGCTGCAAGATGAAAAACAATATCCGGCTCAAAATCTAACATTGCGCGTTCCAGTTTCTCTGTATCAAGGATGTCGCCTATTATGGATTTAGTTATTCTGTTTTGAATCTCAAGTTCTTTAAACAAAGAAGGAGTCGTGTTAGGTTCAAGCGCGTATCCGCAGACTTCCGCGCCAAGCCTTGTCAGCCAAAGCGCCAGCCAGCTTCCTTTAAAGCCTGTGTGTCCTGTTAAGAATACTTTTTTACCTTTATAGATATTATTAAACACAGCTTAACTCCTTGTTCCACACCGCCCATGGCGCAGTGCCGTTCTGCCACATCTCAGTTAAATCGTTTTTGTCTTTTAATGTATCCATAGGGCGCCAGAAACCTTCGTGTTTGTAAGCATTTAACTGGTGTGTACGCGCAAGATTTTCTAAAGGTGCTCTTTCAAAAACCACATTATCACCTTCCGGAATGTAATCAAAAACTTCCGGCTGACAGACAAAGAATCCGCCGTTTACCCACGCCTCATCGCCTTTTGGTTTTTCCATAAATGAAGTAATCATATTATCGTCTTTTATAACCAGAGCGCCGAATCTTCCTGTCGGCTGAACCGCGGTCATTGTAACGTATTTGCCGGACTGTTTGTGAGATGCAATAAGTTTATCTAAATCAATATCCGCAACCCCGTCTCCGTAAGTGAGCAGAAAGGGCTCATTTCCGATATATTTCTGAGCTTTTTTAATCCTTCCGCCCGTCATTGTGTCCTGCCCTGTGTATAACATGGTTACACGCCACGGCTCTGTTTCGATTTTGTGAATCTCAACACTGTTATTCAGCATATCTACTGTGATGTCCGAATACTGCTGGTAGTAATGCACGAAATAATCCTTGATGATGTGGGACTTGTAACCTGTTAGGACAATGAATTCATTGAAACCAAAGTGGGAATATATTTTCATAATATGCCACAAAATAGGTTTACCGCCTATTTCTACCATAGGTTTCGGAATTAATTTTGTTTCTTCTGATAATCGGGTGCCCAGACCGCCAGCCAGTATTACAACTTTCAATTACATTACTCCTTGTTCTTTGAATCTGATTTTAAATAAGTTTGTTTTCAGGAAATAAAACAGCCTTATTTTGAATGTCTTTATCGTTTCAAAAGTTTCTTCGTTATAAATTTCATCAATATATATGTAAATTAATCTATAAAGCGTGTAGAAAAGAATCCAGTTTATAAGAAATCTGAACTTTTCAAAAGCATTGAGCACACAGAAAATACAAGCAAGATTGTACAAACTATTTTCATAATGGTCTGCATTGAAGAAAAATACTTTTGCAGAATTAAGATTTGACATATAAAATCTGCGCTTAGTTGCAAGCTTGTTACGCAGCTTTTTATCTTTTATCATCTGAATAGAATTTGCGTACGCAGAAAGATAGTTCAAATTTCTCATAAGAGGATGCAAATCTTCAGGGTTATACCCTCTTACATAAGTCTTTTCTAAAGGCATTTCGTTCTGTGTGTAAGTAACAATCTTTGATGTTGTTATCTTAAACTCTTTATTTTCATTAATCAGTTTTGAAGAAAGCGCCAAATGCGGAAACATATTTGAAATGTTGTACTGCATATTTACAATAACAGTTTCATCTATGTTTGAAGTTTTATAAATCACTCCGGGGAGAAAAGTTGTCTGCGCAAACAAATTCGCAATCCCGACTTTGGGGTAATCAACTCCGCCGACAACAATCGCGTCTGCCCCCTCTTCAATATATTTTTCCACATCACCCCAGGAATCCCAGCAGTAATTGTCATCATCACAAAGTATCCAGATGTAGTCTTTCCTTGCAAGCTCAAATGTTCTTGCAATATTTCCGTTTCCGCCTATATTTATCTTATTCTTTTTATAAATGATATTAGGGAAATCCGCCTGAAAATTTTTGATTACATCCGCAGTGCCGTCCGTTGAATTATTGTCAATGATAGTTATCGGAAAATCCTTGACAGGTGATTCCGCAGAAAAAATCTGTTCAAGCGTTCTTTTTAAGTAAGGCGCTCTGTTGTATGTTATTAAGAATATATCTAATTTCTCAACTGCCGGCATCTTTTTCCCTTATAAACAAAACTGCATATTGAATCTTGAGCTTAAATTTTCGTTAACATCAATGTATTCCATAGTGGAAATGACCGTTGACTGATTAAAAAGCCATTGTAAAAACGATAAATCTTTGGAGGCCTGATAATAATGGTATCCAAAAGTCTTTCTTAAAGATGCAATAGATATATCTTCATCAAGTCCCAACTCCCTGCATACATCCTTGAACTGGTTGTAAAGAGCGGTTCTTTCGAGCCTCTTTCCCCTTATTGATACAAAAAGAGGAGAATCCTTTTTTGTTTTTGCCGTAACCCTTTCTATCAAATCCTTAATTTCATCATTCAGCGGAATACGTTTTTTGATTCCTGCAAGACAATGCTTTACGACAATAAAATCCTTACCCTTGACATCTTTAACATCTAATTCAAGAATTTCGTTGATTTTTAATCCTGTATTAATTGCAATCAAAAAGAATAGAAGTCCGCGGTTATCGTCTTTCTTCTTATAAAATTCTTTGATTAATTTAATTGTCCCAATATCCTTTATAGGTAAATCTCTAGCCACTTTTAGACCTATCTGACTCTGTATAATCTTGCACCATTTTATACAAAATGATGAATTACGTATTTATATAATATCATCTAATATATTATATGCAATATAACTATAAAGTTTTGTTAATAAAACTCACCTAAGTGGCTAATATCATCAAGTTTAAATTTTAACTTAGTTGTCAATGGTTATTTTTAAAATCTACCAATTTGTAGGCTTAATATCGGCCTGTAACCCCTATTATATTTACCCCTACATCATTTTGTATAAAATGGTGCAGGATTAAATAAAAATGGCAGATAAATCCGCCGTTTTTGTATTGACTGAGAGCTGCTATCAGGTAGTAAAATAATATTAAAATAAGATTTTACGTCTTATACAAATTCTGCTAAAATTTATAAAAGAAAAGTAGAAACAATGAAACGTATAGATTTTATAATTAATTCGGTTTTAACTATCGGCGGAACAGCGCTTCTTTCAGGGTGCGGTAAAAAAGAAGTAAAAAAGCAGAGGGGCAGGTTGTAAGGCGTAAGTTTGATAATACGGATATGCCTTTGATAGCTTTGGGCTGTATGAGACTTCCTATGCGTGACGGCAAGATTGATATGGTTGAGCTTGACAAGATGGTTGAATATGCAATGGCGCATGGTGCTAATTATTTTGATACAGCTTATATGTATGTTGATGGAAAATCGGAGAATGCTATCGGTGAAATTTTGAAAAAATATCCTAGAGAAAGCTTTATATTAACAGATAAGAACCCTGCGTATCTTGTAAATTCTCCGGAGGATGTACATAAACTTTTTAATGAGCAATTGAAAAAATGCCAAGTCGAATATTTTGATAATTACATGGTTCATAATATTAATAAAAATACTTTGAGCAATTATCGTGACAATGATATGTACGGAGAATTATTGAAGTTAAAAAAACAGGGTAAGATTAAACATCTGGGATTTTCTTTCCACGGAGATCCTGCTATGCTCAGGGAAGTAATTAAGGAACACGATTGGGATTTCTGCCAGCTCCAGATAAATTATTTGGATTGGGAAGTTGTAAACGCAGATGAGTTGTATCAGATTGCTGACGAGGCAGGTGTTCCTGTAATTGTTATGGAGCCTTTAAGAGGCGGTGTTTTGTGTGATTTACCGCAGAAGGCTGCTGATAAGTTAAAGGCGGAATGTCCTGATGATACTCAGGCTTCGTTCGGTTTAAGATGGGTTGCAAACAAACCGAGAGTGTTTACGATTTTGAGCGGAATGAGCAATCTGCAGCAGCTTAAAGAAAATATTGATACATTTGTAAATTATCGAGAATTTACGGAAAGAGAGGATAAAGTTGCGCATGAGATTGCGCAGATTATTCAATCACAGGGTGCGATAAGCTGTACTGCGTGTAAGTATTGTATGGAAGTTTGTCCGAGAGGAATAAATATTCCTGGTATTTTTGGGTTATACAATATGTATAAAGGAAGCACTGCAGCGAATGCGGCATTTATTTTGTATAAGAAAAAAAATAAGGTACGGAAGAATTTTCCTGTTAAATATTTTATAGCTGCGATTGCTTTTGGGGTTTTAGCCGGCGGAAGTGTTGTTATTTTAAGATATATTGAGCCGTATACGTATTTTGGTTCATTAATGACCGGATCTTTATTGGGAATTGCGGCGTTTGTTGTAACCCTTATGATTGTGTTTTTTAAAAACAGATATTTTTGTACAAATATTTGTCCTGTTGGGGCAATTCTGGGATTGTTATCTAAATTTTCTTTTAACAAGATTTATATTGCGGACGGATGTGTCTCTTGCGGTCAGTGCGAGAGAAATTGTCCTTCTGGATGTATTAATTCCAAAGAAAAAACCGTTGACAATGAAACCTGCGTCAAGTGTTTAAAATGCCTTGATGTTTGCCCTAAAAAAACGATTAAATTTGGCAGAAAGGCTGTGAAATTTAATCCGAAACGTAGGGACTTTGTGGTTGGAGCTGCGGCTCTTGCGGTTTTTGGGGCTTTTGTAAAGGCTGGTATTGTTATAAAAGATAAAGTTGCAAGCAAGTTTAAGGATATAATTCTTCCTCCGGGAGCAGTGAAAGACGAGGATATTATTAACAGGTGTTTTAATTGTAATCTTTGTGTTGCGAATTGTCCGAATAAGGGATTATGCAGGGAATCGGGTTTTGTTAGACGGAACGAATTTTGATGACCTGAAAGTTTACCGCCCGGGGCTAAAGGCTCTTAAAGAATTGGGGATAATTTCTCCGTTTGCAAAATTTGAGATTACCAAGCAGGAGATACGAGAGTATGCCAAGCAATGCGGTCTGGAAATTTATGACAAACCCTCTACTCCTTGTCTCGCAACAAGGTTTCCCTATGTAGAAAGACTTACGTACGAGCGGATTAAAATGGCGGAAAAAGGTGAGTGGATATTAAAAAATTACGGATTCCAAAATTGCCGTTTAAGATTGCATGGTGATATTGCAAGAATCGAAGTTACTGATTTTGCAAAATTCTTGGAATTAAAAAATTCTATTGTAAAAGATTTAAAAAATCTCGGGTTTAGATATATAACGCTTGACCTCGAAGGGCTGCGGAGCGGAAGCATGGATATTAATTAGCGGCGCTTACTCCGTAAAATTGATTCAGGATTGTGAACTTGCCTGTCTTTACCGTTTCTTTTAGAATCTTTGCCGATGTGTTTGTAAGTACAATCTGGTTTTGGACGCACTCAAGTTTCTTATCAAGAAATAACTGCTCGTATTTGTCGCCAAGCTGTGTGTATTTTTTTGTTTTTATAAACAGATTAAACTTTTTCTTACGTTTGCGGACTTGTGAGTGTGCAAAGCTTATTATATTATTGATATCAATTTCAATCCACGATGATTGGATAATATCTATTACATAATTCTCGTTATCAGCCGTTAAAATTGATATATAAGCTATGATGTTTCGGGATTTTCTGTCAACCATAACGTACTTGTATTCACTGTAATAAGAAAGTCCTTTGAATATGTCTTCTTTAAATTCTCTTGCGTCCTTACTCAAAAGCGGTCTGATATGAGGAAGAAGAGAATCGTTATAAAGATTTGCGATTGCCTGCGAATCCGAGTTTCTGAATTCGCGGAACTCTTTCTTGTTAAATTCAGAGTTTTCAATATTATCAATTTTCCATAATTTTTCGTACGAAATTTGGCTAAAATTGCAGCGCGATACGAAAAGTTTAAGAAGTTCGGGCAAATAATCATCTACCCTGACAATGAACGAGAATGCCCCTATTGCTTTGTATTTTGAAACAACAAATTGTATCAACTCTCCTGCATCTTCATAACAATTTTCTTCAAAGAAGAGCTTTTGTATCTCCATTTTTTTTACCCTGCTTTTTGAAGGAGCGACAGTGATAAGCCCTTTGACTTCTTTTCCGTCTTTTAGGATATAAGATTCCGGTAAAAACTTAAACCTTAACGGCAAAAGATGATGCAGAGGAATAAGCGGATTAAACATAATATGGTTGATATACGTATCCCTGTTGTTGAGAAACGATATCATCTCCTGCATCTTTTTTCTGTCAAAATAGTAAAGCTTTCTAATCTTTCTCATAAGTAAATTATAGCATATAAAATATAACCATACTAAAGGATTAGTGCAATAATTGTTAAAATTTGATAGAATAATTGTAATGGGTTTATAGGTGGAAAGCTAGGAGGAAAAATGTCTATCGATGATGCTTTAGTAATGATTTTGGCCGGCGGTGTTGGAAAGCGTTTATTTCCGCTTACGCAGGACAGGGCAAAACCTGCTGTTCCATTTGCAGGCAGATATAGAATAATAGATTTTGTTTTAAATAATTTTATCAACTCCGGCTTTTTCAAAATAAAAGTTTTAACCCAGTATAAGTCAGATTCTTTGAACAAACACATAACAAAAGGCTGGGTTTTATCACCTTTTCTAAACCAGTATGTTGATTTGGTTCCGGCTCAGATGAGAACCGGAGGAGCGTGGTATCAGGGAACTGCGGATGCAGTTTATCAGAACGCATTTCATATAAAAGATGAAGATCCTGACTATGTTTGTGTTTTTGGCGGTGATCATATCTATAAAATGGATGTGGGGCAGATGTTGAGATTCCATAAATCTAATTATGCGGATTTAACGATTTCTGCAATTCCTATTCCTATAGAGCAGGCTTCCGAATTTGGGATTATAGAAGTCGATGATAATTGGAGGCTGACAGGGTTCGTGGAAAAACCGCAGACCGCGCCAAAATCTATGCCGAATAACCCTAATATGTGTTTGGCGTCTATGGGGAATTATATATTTAATAAAGATATTTTGCTTGATGCTCTGGAGGAGGATTCTAAGATAGAAGAATCCAATCACGACTTTGGCAAAAACGTTATTCCTATGCTTCTGGGTCAGGGGAAAAGAGTTTTTATATACAACTTTAATGACAATGATTTTCCGGGTATGACGGAAAGAGAAAAGGGTTACTGGAGAGATGTAGGGTGTATAGATGCTTATTGGCAGGCAAATATGGATTTGCTCGACTATGAGCCTGAATTGAACTTATACTCAAGGGATTGGCCGATACGTACATTTAATTACAATTATCCTCCTGCAAAGTTCATCTGGCAGCAAGGCGACAGGGTAGGTATGGCTACAAATTCTATGGTATCCGAAGGATGTATTGTTTCAGGCGGAATGCTTTCCAGATGCGTACTCTCGCCGAAAGTTAAGATTAACAGCTACTCTCAGGTGACGGATAGTATTTTGATGGAAAATGTTAATGTCGGAAGGTACTCTGAGATTAGAAAAGCTATAATTGATAAGAATGTTGATATTCCTCCTTATACAAAAATCGGTGTAAACAGGGAAGAAGATATCGCAAGAGGATTCTATGTTTCAGAAGGCGGCGTGACGGTTGTACCAAAGAACGCGCGTCTTTAAGCTTATTCGATTTCTTAACAAAATGTTACATTAGGGCAATTTTATCTTCCATATTTGACTTTATATATATAAGGGAAAAGATTAAGTTAATATATATTGGAGTTAATATGGTTTCTATAGCAGGAGCCCTGACATCGGCAGTGTCCGGGGATAAAGTTTCTAAACTGAAAAAAGTTCTTGGAGGCGGAACGCTAATGACAGGCGCGCTTTGTCTGTTTGATTTTCAGTCAGTGCCGGGTGCGTTTAAGCTTGATCACGATACGAAAGGCGAAAAAGTTGAAGGGACAAACTGGAAATCAGGGTTTAAGGAGCTTGGCAAATCAGCTCTTAGGTGTGCTTCTTATCTTGCAGTTCCTGCAGCTATTGCAGCACTTCCGGCAATTCTCGGGATTGGCGGCGTAGCAGTAGCATCACTTGCCGGAGCTGCTGCATTCGGCTCATCATTTGCGCTTTTTCCTCTGCTTGATAAAGTTTTGCCGGAAGAGCAGAAGTTAGTTGCTGATGCGTGCAAGGCAAAAGGGATCCAGCCAAATTCAATGGGCGAATATCTGGCTTAGATATATGTGTCAGTTTTTGTTGTTACGCTGGTTCTTCACAGGTTCTTCCTCAACCCATACCAGAGTTATTGACAACGGTATTGCTTCAAAAGGATTTGTTGCAGCTTTGTCATACTTTTTTATTTTTCTATTCAATAATTTGAAAAAACTTTTTGCCTTCATATTTATATCTTTGCACTGATTGCAATATGTTAAATCACCGCAAAGTACACAATCAGGTGTTTGCGTATTGAACTATTCGGCTAGCCATTAGATTTAATTTCCTCTGTTTTGTGTATTAATTATACATGTAAAAATTGGTATACTTTTTTTATGAAAATTAGTTTAGTATTCAACACAATTGTTCCGGCTGTGATTTTATATTTCCTGGTACAGGCAAAGATTCTTGTTCCTGCAGCAGCTATCGGCTTTTTTATTTTTATTCTTTTTATCATGTTTTTACAGAATGCTACGAGGGTTAAATTTCAAGGCGATATATCAGGAAAAGATATGAAGTCACAGAAACTGCAGGATACCAAAACTATTTTTGTGTTGTCTTACAAAAAAGCAGGTTCGTCTGTCTACATAAATCTCGACCGGAAAACCGCCAAACTGCATATTAGTGAAAACGGAGCTGCCATAGAGATGGATGGTGAGGCAAAGAAATTAACTAAAGAAAATCTCATATTTGATAATCTGCCTGCGCAGGCTGATTTTGGCTTGCGTTTGGATGAAGGTGAGTATTATTTTAAATCTTTATTTGATATAAAATCTTTGCTTGAAGACAAGATTTAGTATAAAAACTTTTTTGCCGGTTTTATTTTCTCCCTTTTACCCCTCGTGAAACCAGTTGCAAAGATTCTCACGGCAAAGGTCTTCTTCTAAATCCTTAAGAATATTTGTTCTTGTCATCTCATAAGTTACGGGAGTTATTGATATTTTGTTATTTCTGACAGCCGCAATATCCGTTGACGCGTCTTCCGGCTCATTAATCAGCTCTCCTGCCATCCAGTAATATACCTTGCCTCTCGGGTCAATTCTCTTTTCGTAAGCGTCTGTAAACATTCTGCTTCCAAGCTCTGTTGCCGCAACTCCTCCGATGTCTTCTTTATCAAGACCGGGAACATTAATATTTAGAATAGTTTTAGACGGAAACTTTTTCATATCAAGTTTTGGTAATAAATCCGCAATAAATTCCGCAGTTACTTTAAAAGCTTCATATTCCGTATTCATACTGGCAAGAGAAGTTGCAATACTCGGATACCCCATCATAGCACCTTCCATAGCGCAGCTTACCGTGCCGGAGTACAGAATATCAGCTCCAAGGTTTGGACCATGGTTAATTCCTGAGATTACTAAATCAGGAAGTTCTTCTTTGGATAAAATAGCATTAATAGCAAGCTTTACGCAATCCCCCGGAGTACCGGTTGTCATCCAGCAGCGTTTTGCTCCATATTTTGGCTCAACTTCTTCCACCCTTAAAGGAGTATGAAGTGTCAGGGAATGACCTGCAGCGCTTCTTTCTCTATCCGGTGCTACAACATAAACATCGTGGCAGGGAGAAAGAGCCTCTATCAGCGCTCTGATACCGTTTGCAAGTATGCCGTCATCATTTGATATAAGTATTTTCATTTTTTATCCTTTCATATTCCGCGAATTATTTATTTTTAACTTCTGATTGAACAAGGTTATTATTAAAATACTTATTTGCAACCCTGATGATATCAGATGCGGTAACTTCGTCAATCATTTTTGTATATTTGTCCAGAAAATCGTACCCGAAGCCGAGAGCTTCAAATATCCCGATATTGGATGCTTTTTCCGAATTTGTTTCCATTGCGATTATAAATCCGCCTTTTAACCTGTCTTTTGCATCCTGAAGTTCTGTATCTGATACAAATTCCATCTTAAGACGTTCTATTTCTGCAAGAATTTTCTTTTTTGAATACTCTAAAGTATCAGGATTTGTGCCGATATAAGCCATAAAGGTTCCGCCGAGTTTTTTAGGTGAATAGCTGGAGCCAAGCTGATAGGCAAGTCCGTCTTGCTCTCTTAGATTCTTATAAAGTCGTGAACTTAAGCCGGAGCCGAGAATCGTATTCATAACTTTTAAGGTTACAAAATCTTTAACATCAGAAACGCCGGAGGCTTGCCAGCCCATAAATACCCAGGCAGTCTGTAAATCTTTAATGTCTTTTGAAATCGTCTTTGGTGATGTAAGTTTTGTAACTTTGAAGTTTGAATAATTTACTTTTGGCTGCTTTTTGTCGCTGAATATTGAGCCAAAGGCGCTTATCATTTTTTGGCTGTCAACATTTCCGTTAACTGATATTATGATATTTTTTGAATCAAGTGCTCTGTTGTAGTAATTAACAACATCTTCTCTCTGAACAGAAGGCAGTGATTTTTCTAAGATTTTGTTTGAATGAGAGTAAACGCTTCCCTCAAATATGGCAGTTTTAAAGTTTTCCAAAGCCACGTTCATCGGGACATCGCGAGTTTGTTTGATTCTGCTCAAAATCTCCGAACGCTTTTTTTCCAGTTCATAATCATCAAACACAGCGTTGTTAATTATTTCATCTAAGATATCTAAAGTCTTATCGATTTGCGCGGTAGTAGTTTGGATATCTATTATAAAATAATCTTCACTGCATCCGGGCTCAATTATTATACCGTTTTCATCCAGAATCTGTGCAAGTTCCTGAGCCGAGTATTTTTTGGTACCCTTAAGCATTGTACCTGCCATCAAGGTTCCTTCACCTGCAATATTCTCCAAAAACTCTCCGCCCTCTGCAATTATGGTTATTGCAATTATATCGTTGTTTTTGTTTTCATTAATCAACAAAGTGCTTCCGTTATCAATTGCGTACTTTGCAGTACCGTTGTGTTCGGAAACCTTCTGGCCGGTGTGTTTAATCTCCGCTTTAGTTTCCATTTTTTCCATTGTTTTCGGAAGGATAACAGAAACTGCGCTCTTATTCACTCCGAGGTATTTTTGCGCTGCAGCCTTAACTTCGTCTGCCGTAACTTTCTTTATATTATCAACGTAATTACTGTAAAAATCAGAACTGTTAGTAAGCGCCATAACGTAGCCGAGCTCTGTTGATATGTTTGATGTAGATTCGCGAGAATAATAAGTATCCTGAATAATCATCTGTTTTGCACGCTGAAGCTCTTCGTCAGTTATGCCGTACTTTTGGATATAAGCAATTTCTTCAAATACAGCTTTTTCTAATTTTTCTAAACTTGTTGGAGTAAAGTTTGCGGAAATATAGAAAATCCCATCATCTCTGTAGCTTCCGTTAGAAGCGCTTATTGAGTATGCTAACCCTTTCTGCTCTTTTATATCACGATAAAGCTTAGAAGACTTTCCACCGCCCAAAACTTCTGAAAGAACATCAAGTGCATAAGTATCTTTATCTAAAATATCGACACCTCTGAAACCAATCATCATATAACCCGACTGTGTGTCAGTGTAATCAACTTTGCGTTTCTGGGTTTGAAGCTGATGCTCTTTTCTAAAACTCTTTTTAACAGGCTTTTTGTATTCCTGATTAAAACATTGCTGAATCTTTGCTATAGCCTTTGCCGTATCAACATCCCCGACAACAAGAGTTACCATATTAGAAGGAGAATAATAATTATTAAAATAATCTAATATTTCTTCGCGCCTGATTGTGCCAATAATCCCTTCCGTACCTATAACCTTGCGTTTATAAGGGTGGGTTGTATACATCATATCATTTAAATTATCATAGACCTTTTTTGCAGGTGTATTGCCGTCTTTTGCAATCTCTTCCAGAACGACTTTGCGTTCTTTTTCGAGTTCTTTGCGCGGAATCTGAGGATTAAGAAGCATATCAGAATGCAATTCCATAGCCGTATCAAAGTACTCGGAAGGAATCGTAATATAATAATGCGTAAAATCTTTGCTTGTAGCAGCATTAACAATAGCTCCCTTAGATTCTAAGATTCTGTCCATATCTCCTGCAGGGTGAGCCTTTGTTCCTTTAAAAAACAGGTGTTCAAGAAAATGCGCAACACCGTTATTTGTGTCTGTTTCATTTATTGAACCTGTCTTAATCCACGTATCAATCGTAACTATCGGATTGTTTCGAATTTCATACACAACAACGGTCTGTCCGTTCGGAAGCTTCTGTGTTGTAAAATCAGCCGCCCAGACTGACGCCGCGAATATCAGCATTATTAATGTCAATAATAGTTTCTTCATATAACCCCTCGTCTCGTAAAATTTATTATATGTATATAGTAATATATTTTAAAAAGTTTTTCCAGATGTTCATTGTATTACTTTTTATTGTATCTTACAGGCGTATATACATATTTATAAACACTTTTTGATTTGTATTCAACAGGAACAACCACTCCTTCCGGCTCCGGAATCTTTGCTTCTAATTCTTGTACCGGCTCGGCTTTGCTGGTATCAGGCTGAACTGTCTCTGCTTCTTTCACCGGAGGCTGTGAAGCTTTTGGCGTGGCTGCCGGTCTTTTTATCGGTTTAACACGCGGCTGAACCTTTGCCGGCTCAAATTTTTCTTGTTCTTCCTTTTGCGGAGGTTGAGCCGGGGTAACATCTTCGATGATAGTTTCCTGTGTATTTTCCTTCTGTGGTTTTTCAAGCTTCACCGGTTTGTGCGGAGTTTTGCATATTAAAACTGCCAAAATAAAGGCCACAATTGCAGCAAACAGAAGTGTGAAAATAAGCTTTTTATTCTTCATTTGAAAACCTCATTGGCTATTGTATTTTTATTGTAATTTATATTACAAATTCTTGTCAATCTGGACATAACACTTTTTTATATCTACAGTAGTAGGTCGGGCAATGCCTGACCTACAAACTTACATAAAAGCCATCTCAAAAAATATTTTTACTTTATCAAATTTAGTTTTTTAATAAGTTGAGAAAGCGAATAATATGTGCTAGTATTAGTCTATGGAAATTATTGATTTAACATCATTTGAAAAAGCACTTGCGAGTCTATTTGAAGTTATAAAAATTTATAACTGTGATAAAACTGATTTGATAACTCGCGATTCTATGATTCAAAGATTTGAGTATACTTATTCAATATCATTGAAGATGATTAAACGTTATTTAGCAAGCGGTGCATTTGTATTTGAAAACATTGACGGTATGACGTTTAATGAAATGATAAGACAGGCAAATAAGATGGGACTTTTACGGTCAAATCTGGAAAAATGGGATAATTACAGGCAAAAAAGAAATTTAACCTCGCATACTTATGATGAAAAAATAGCCCAAGATGTCGTATCAATAATTGAAGATTTCGCTCTTGAAGCAAAGTATCTGTTGGAAAAATTAAAAGAGAAACTCGGATGAAATTCGGACTTGAAAAACGACATTTAGATTTTATCCTGCAGGTTTTGAAGGACAATATTCCTCAAAAAGACGCAAAATTTTATATTTTTGGCTCTCGTGCAAAAGGAAATTATAAAGAGTACTCAGATATAGATATTGCAGTAAAATTGCCTGATGAAAAACTTTCCGCCGACATTCTCGGTAAAATTTTGATGGAATTTAGTGATTCAACTTTACCTTACGAAGTAGACGTTATTGATTTAAATGCAATTGACAAGAAGTTCAGAAATTTGATAGAAGATTCGTTGGTAGAATTTATTTTGTAAGGTTTTGTCCAATTATAAATTAGCTGTAGGCTGCGGTAAATCAAAGATTTACCGCAGCAAATAAAACGAATCAAATAATAAAGGGGCCGCAGCTGCTGCTGCGGCCCCTTCTTATTAATCATATTCTATATAGAGCAAGCACAAACGCCGTCTTTGCAATGATAGCCGAGAGCTTCCTGAGCTTCTGCCATTCTTACTTTGATACGTCCGTCTACTGCAATGCCTTCACCTGTTTTTTCAGAAATCAACAACGGGTTGATGTCTAATTCATCGATGAATTTGAAATCGTTAACAAGCTGAGATAATCTCAACAATGTTTCTTCGATTTGTTCCATCTGAGCAGGTTTAGTACCTCTTGCGCCTTCTAACAATTTGTAAGCCTTAACTGACTTAATCATTTCTTTAGCGTCAACATCAGTTAAAGGAGCGATTCTGAAAGTTACGTCTTTCATAACTTCGATGAATACACCGCCTAAACCGAACATCATCATCGGGCCGTACTGAGGATCTGTTGCGATACCGCAAACCATTTCTCTGTTGCCTTTAACCATTTCCTGGATGATTACGCCTTCAAGACCTTCGATAAGTCCTTTTTCCGTTAACTTAGCGATTAAATCCTGATATTCAGCTCTTAATTGTTCGGCAGATTGAATGTTAACTCTTACACCGCCAACATCTGTTTTGTGAGAAGTTGTTTTTGATGTCATCTTCATTACAACAGGGTAGCCGATAGAATCAGCAATTGTTACGGCTTCGTCTTCAGATTTAGCAAATCCTGATTTGCAGACTCTGATTCCGTAAGCATCAAGAACATCGATTGATTCTCTTGTTGTAAGCTGGTCACGGCCTTCATTGATTGATTTTGCAATGATTTCCTGAGCTTTTTTATAATCAACATCAAATTTAGGCATTTTACCTTCGGCTCTTTCCATCCACAATCTCTGCTGGTTCAATCTGTTCAAGCCGTCAGCAGCTTCTTCTGCGTACATAAAGAACGGCATATTAACATCCATATCAGATAATTTTGCGAAGAATTCGCTCTTTGTCATGAATACACCGATAACCGGTTTTTCAGGATGTTCAGCCTTAATTTCCATAAGAGCTTTTGCAACATCTATATCTTTCAATCCTAAGAACGGAAGATAGATTGTAATAATCATATCAACATTTTCATCAGCAATAACTGTTTCTAATGTTTGCTTGTAGTGCTCGATTGGAGCTGAAGCAATCATATCAACCGGGTTCTTGACTGAAGCTGCGGCAGGCAAGAAGCTTCTGAGTTTTTCTTTAGTAGCGTCGGAAATCTTAGCCATTTGCATACCGTGTTCGCAAACTGCATCGGTTGCCATAATGCCGGGGCCGCCTGAGTTTGTGATGATAGCAACTCTATCGCCTTTAGGTATCGGGCAATTTGCAAAAACTTTTGCTGTAGCAAACAAATCTTTAAGAGAATATTCTCTTATTACGCCTGACTGCTGTAAAAGAGCATTAGCAGCTTTATCAGCACCTGCTAAAGATCCGGTGTGAGAAGAAGCTGCGCTTGCACCAGCTGCTGAACGTCCTGCTTTAAGAGCCAAAATAGGTTTCTTTTTAGAAATTCTTGAAGCCAATTTTCTAAAGTTAGCAGGATTTTGGATTGATTCCATATAAAGAAGAATTTGTTCAACGTCAGAATCATTTTCCCAGTATTCAAGAGCTGTTTCAGCGTTAACATCAGCCTGGTTTCCGATAGAAATAAATTGAGCAAAACCGAGGTTAAGGTCTTTCAGTATATTTAAGATACCGCCGCCTAAAGCCCCTGATTGAGATACAAAACCGATGTTTCCTCTTTCAGGAAGAGATTCAGCAAAGCATCCGTCCATTCTGATATCAGGGTGAGTGTTAACAACGCCCAAGCAGTTTGGACCAACACATCTCATGCCGTACGCTCTAACTTTTTCAAGCAATTGTTTTTCAAGTTCAGCACCTTCAGCCCCTGTTTCTTTGAAGCCTGCAGTGATTATACAAAGTCCTTTAATACCTTTTTCGTGGCATTGGTCAATTGTTGAGAGTACAAATTTTGCATTAACAACAATGATAGCTAAGTCAACTTCGCCCGGGACTTCCAAAACAGATGTATATGCTTGAAGTCCTTCAATTATACCGCCTTTTGGGTTAACAGGATAAATTTTACCGTTGAATTTGTATTCCTGTAATCTTTTCATAATATCAGAACCAATTGTATGTTCTTTGGTAGAGGCACCAATTACTGCAATTGATTTTGGTTTCATGATTTTGTCTAAAATATTCATGAGTCTCTTCCTTTCTTTTATAAAAACCACATAAATATTATAATACAAACAGTTTGCATGGTGGCAAGTTTTTAGTTAATATAATTTAATATTTTTTAGCAAAAAATTTTTTTACGTGTTTTGATTATAAAAAACAATATAAGGACATTTTATGAAAATCAACAAAAATATACACCCAAAGCTTCCTGAGAATTTATATCATATAACTACTGCAGAGAGATTTGAGAAGATTAAAAAGGACAAAGTTCTCCGTGCAATGCCGGATACTTTAACAGGTGGAAAGGTGAAGGGAGTATTTACTTTTGACTTAGAAAATTTCATTTCTCAATGGACAAAAGATAAGAAGATGAATCTTGCGAGATTAATTTTGGACTATATCGGTAATGGCAAAGAACTTGTTGCATTGAGGATTCCATTGAAGAATTTGCCTCCTGAACAACTGGCTAATATAAAAGCAAGGGATGTAAAGAAGACTATAGATTGGAAATTCTCAGAATACGTTCCTGGTGGTAAAGTTGCAGGTCATGTTTTAGGTGAAAGGTTCGTGGAAATGCCGCCTGAGGTGGTACAAAAAAATGCAATAGAACATATTATGCCGGAGGATATTCCTATTGAGAAGATTGATTGTCTGGGTACTTCACGATATGAAGGAAAATTAAGATTGGTAGATGTACTGAACGGTTTCTTTAAAAACTGTCCGGAGGAGAAATCAATAGATAAAAATATTGATGTGCTAATGTAAATTTTTCATGTTAATATAGAATATATTTATTTAATATGAAAGGAAATTTAATCAAATGGAAAAAATAGCAGATATAGGTGTTTTTGGCGGATCCGGTTTTTACAAATTTTTGGATGATATCAAGGAAGTTAAGATAGAAACTCCTTATGGAATGCCGTCAGACAGTTTGTTTGTAGGTAAAATCGGTACGCATAATGTTGCTTTTATGCCGCGCCATAACAGAGAACATTCTATACCTCCGCATTTGATTAACTATAGAGCCAATGTTTGGGCGATGAAAGAAGCCGGCTGTAAGAGAGTTATTTCTCCTTGTGCTGCAGGCAGCCTTCAAAAACACGTTGCTCCGGGTGATTTCGTAATCTGCGACCAGTTTGTTGACTGGACAGACGGAAGAAAATCAACTTTCTATGAAGGCCCGATAGTCTCGCACCCGTCCGCTGCTGAAACTTATTGTCCTGAACTAAGACAATTGGCGATTGAGACCGCAAAAGATTTAGGGATTAAAGTACACGAAACAGGTACCGTTGTTGTCATAAACGGCCCCAGATTCTCAACAAAAGCAGAATCAAAATTCTTTACTAATCAAGGGTGGGAAGTTATCAATATGACAGCATTTCCGGAGGCATATCTGGTTAAAGAGATGGATATGTGTCCTTTGAATATTTCCTTAATTACAGATTACGATGCAGGACTCGTAGGCGATGTGCCTCCGGTTTCTCATCAGGAAGTTATGAAAGTTTTTGATAAAAATCTTGATAATCTGAAAAAATTATTATTTACGCTGATTGAAAAAATTCCTGCTGAGAATAATAATTGTGAATGCTCAAAAACAAGCAGAATTTCACACTAATTAGGAGAACACTATGATATCAAGAGCAGTTAGTTCATTATTCTATTTTTATTATCTGCTGATAATTATACGGATATTTTTAAGCTGGATACCTTCAATTGACTGGCTAAGCCAGCCGTTTGCGGGAATACGTTCCGTGACTGATCCTTTTTTGAATATATTCAGAGGAGTAATACCGCCGATTGGAATGCTTGATATTTCTCCGATTATTGCTATTATTCTTTTACAGCTTTTGCAGGGAATAATTGTCGGTTTCTTATCCGGTATGGGCCTATGATTGATGTTAACATTTTAAATAAAGCAATTGCACTTACTCAAAAGGGGCATGTTCTGGAAGCCGAAAAACTTTATCAGGATTTGCTTATCCAAAATCCTGATGATTATATTCTTTTGTCTGCTACGGGGCTTTTTTATGTTAATGTCCGTGATTTTAAAAAAGCAAGCGAATATTTAACAAAAGCCGTGAACATCAAAGAAACTCCGGGAACTTTATCTGCCCTAGGGTTTGCCGAATATGAACAAGGAAAATTTGAAAATGCCGCCGAATGGCTGGAAAAAGCCCTTACGGCAGGAGAAAATGCAGATATTTATCATAAGCTTATCTTAAGTTTGTTTGAAATTAAAAATTACAAAAAAGCTGTTGAATACGCGGATAAAATGTTCGAAAAATACCCTGATGATATGCGTTCCGTGACAAATAAAGTTAAGGCGCTTACTCAATCAGGCAAGCTTATTGAAGCTGAAAACCTCTGTATTGAAAATTTGAAAAAGCAGCCGGATGATTCCGGCTTGTGGTTTCATTTAGGGTACTTAAAAGAACTTATCTTCTGCGATGACATTCAAGCAAGAGAATGTTATAAAGCTGCCCTAGAGCTGGGAAACAAGGAAGCTAATTATAATATTGCAGTCAGCTGTCAAAAACTCGGCGAGTTTGATGAGGCGGAAAAATATTACAGAAAAATGCTGGAACTTTTCCCTAACGACATTGATACAATGACATCACTCGGAATGTGCCTGCTTACGCGGAAAAAATTCAAAGAAGGTTATGATTTATTCTTTCGCCGGAATACGTCGTCAATTGATAAAATGACTAATAATCCCTGGAAGCCGGGGGAAGATTTGCCGGAAGAGATTGTTGTTATTTGCGATCAGGGATTTGGTGATCACATTCAGTTTATTAGATATTTACCTTTTATTAAATCAAAAATCAAAGTTGCTGCTGCAAAACAGTTAAGAGAATTATTCCAAAAAAATTATCCGCAGGCAGAATTTATAGATTATGAAGAAATCAATCCGGAGATGAAATCTCTACGTATAACTGATTTAGCCTACATTTTAAATATGGATTTTAATAATATTCCCTTTAGTGAAGGTTATTTAAAATCAGAGACTGCAGATATTCAGCATGATAAATTAAAAGTAGGCTTATGCTGGGAAGCTGGAAGTGCCGGTATCAGGACAATGATTAACAGAACAATACATATCAGGTGCTTTGAGCCTCTGCTTAATCTTGAAAATATTCAAGTTTATTCTTTTCAGGTACGAGACACACTGAAAGGAAATGAAAAATATCCTCAGATGATTAATCTTGCAAAGGATTTTAAAAATTTTTCCGACACAGCAGAAGCCTTAAAGGCAATGGATGTTGTAATAACGGTTGATACATCTGTTGCTCATCTTGCAGGGGCTCTCGGCGTGAAAACATTCCTGCTTCTTCCCTACGCATCAGACTGGCGCTGGTTTGAGGACACCAGAACAACTCCATGGTATAAAAGTGTCCGGATTTTTAAACAAACTGATCACATATCCTGGGAAGAGCCGATAAATAATGTACTCAAAGAGCTTACTTAATAATACCAAACCCAAGTAAGAAAACACATACAACAAATACTCCCGCAACAATTGCAGTAAGTTTGTTCAGCCCTTTTTCAGCACTTTTTTGTGAAGAGAACATTTGTGCGGCATTTCCGATTCCCGCAATTCCGTCGCCCTTTGGAGAGTGCATTAGAATAAGTACAATTAGTAATAATGATGAAAGAACTTGAATAGTCCAGATTAATGTTAACATTTAGTCTCCTTTTTTATGAAATGAGCTCTTTTAGAGTTCAGTTTGATATTGTCAAAAGTATACAACCTGGCAGGTCTTTTTGAAGAAGATTTTGAGAACTCATTGAGTTCTCTGAGCCCTTCGGTTGTGATAACTTTTTTTCTGAAATTCCGCTTATCCAATTTCTTTTCCATAATCATTTCATAAGCTTTTTGCATTTCAGTGAGTGTAAACTTTTCGTTCAATAATTGATAAGCGACAGGACACATTTCCAAACGTTCGCGTGTACGCTTAAGCGAGTATTGAATAATTTCTTTATGGTCAAACGCAAGAGGCGGAAGGTCAAATACTTTGTGCCAAGCCAAATCCGGAGTTGTAACTACGTTTAAGTCTTCTGCTCTTATAAGCGCAAAATAAGCGCAGGTTATAACTCTTGAAACAGGGTGTCTCAATGGGTCGCCGAATGTATAAAGCTGTTCCAGATAAATATTATCAACATTTGTTTTTTCTTTAAGAACTCTCATAGCAGCTTCGTCTAAATTTTCAGACATTCTGACATAACCGCCAGGAATTGCCCATTTATCTTTGAAAGGTTCGTTATTACGTTTAACCAGCAAAACCTGCAGTGCATCATCTTTGATAGTCAAAATAACAATGTCGACTGTAATTTCATGTGTTTTGATTTCGTTGAACATTTCTCACCTCAAAGAATATTGTATAATAAATAGTTTTAAAATGTAAACGGTTAAAAGTTGAATAAGTGTAATTTGTTACATTATTAAATACTTAAATTTTTATAATATTGAATATGTATGGGAGTTTTCTTCCCCGCGCAAGAGGGCAATTCCAGAAAAAAAATGACTCCTGCACCAGGAGCCATTTTTGTGTATTTGTGGACGTTCTTTTCTATGATTTTAGTTAGTGAAAATAAAAATAACATTCCAGTCAGCCTGCCAAGAAAAAAACCAAGACTTTTCCGATCCTTTACCGATTATTTCATAAAAACTTGAATTAGGACCTTCACCAGTAGGATATATTTTAATCCCCGCATTCTGTTCGAATAATCTCCAGGTTGGTTCATGTTCGCTGTCTTCGGCGCGTGGTTTAGGGTTTAGTATATTTATGCCCCACCCGACATAACCATAAAAACTTTCTTGATCCTGCAATGGATACCTTACAAAATTCCATTGGGGAGTGAATTTAACATTTATATCTGCGTATGGATTCCCCACCTTAACGTCACCATTCCATGATGCTACTATATAATATGGAGCTATCATGAATGTTTCACACCCAGTGCCCCCTTTCGGAATTGTGCAGCTATACGTTTTGGTAGTATTACCTTCGGTTACATCTACAGAGATTTTTATAGGATAAGCATATATTTTTTTTTGTTTAGTAATCGCCTCAAGAGTTAACCCTAGCGGCGCGCGACCAAACTCATCCCATCGTCCTCCATACTCATAATGTACAAAAAATACCCTATATGGTCTAAAATAATATTCTATTTCAGGTGTACCACTCGCATAACCATCGTCATCTCCGCCGCCATTGTCATCATCATCGTCATCTCCGCCGCCATTGTCATCATCATCATCGCCGCCGCCG
>CALURX010000012.1 GCA_944323265.1 Candidatus Gastranaerophilales bacterium | reverse complement strand
GAGATGACCATTCAAAGAATTTTTCTTTTCTTTATGATGATACAAAAAACGAATGGCACTTATCTCCTGCGTATGATTTGACTTACAGTTTTTCATTTAATGGAGAACACGCAACAACCATCAATGGCGAGGGTAAAAATCCAACTTTAGATAATATTCTAGCCGTGGCAAAAAATATAGGACTAAAAGAAAAATTCGCAAAAGATATCGCATTAGATATTCAAGAAAAGTGCTCAAAATTATTTAATTAGTCTCACCTTTTTGTCTATTCAATCTTTAAATATAAGTTTATTTATGCCCAATAAATCAAGTGTCAACCTTAGCTTTATCAAAGGATTGAATCAGTATAAATTTTGTCATTTACCTTAAAATATATTCAGGAGCCAGCAAACTACACAATTTTTCTAAATCTTCTTTCCAATCAGTATCAATCATATCCATAGCCTTATGCTGCAAGGCAAGGACATTTTCTTCTTCTGCGTTATCCATTGGCTCAAGCTCTTTGGGGAGTTTAGGTTGAAATCTATAGTAGCAGTCCTCTGGCAGAAATTGTTTCAACTGATATTCAACAGTGCTTGCATTTCCTCCGAAGAAATACGGCATTAAAGGTCCTTGTATCCATTGAAGCGGAGACCAAGAATGCATTTCATGATACTCATAAGGCAGCTTGCAATCTCCAGTTCCAAGAGAAACGACTATAATTTTCTTATTCTCAAGCCCCTCTCTTCTTAAGAGTTTTAAAACCTCAATATAAGCGCACATTGCAGGGTTTGTTGAATGTATTCCCCCATCGATAAAAGTTCCTTTATGCTTTATCTTCAACGGTTCAAAATAAGTCGGAGCAGCAGACGCAGCCCGCGCAATATCACGCAGTAAATACTTTTTATATCTATCCGTATAGCTCGTAAAAAATACCGGTTTATTATTTTCGGTTTCATAAGATGTAATAAGGCATGGTTTTATCATCTCATCATAAGTATCGTTTTTTACCAGATACCTTAGAGCCAGGTTAATTAATCCAGATTTGTATTTGGGGCCAGAAGGGTATCCTTTTGTCCCAAACAAGTTCTTTAAGCTAAACTTCTCGGCTTTTTTAGGAGGGAAAATATCCTTTCCGTGATGAATATACATTTCTGCAAGAGCTTCTGCCGGAGCAGGATTATTTTTATTCAAAAACAGAGTTATAAGTCCGCCGGTTGAAGTTCCTGCGATAAAATCAAAAAGCTCATAGATTTGTTTTCCGCACCTCTTTTCAATTTCAGCAAGAACAGTTACCGGAATAATCCCTCTTATCCCGCCGCCGTCGATTGATAATATCCTTATAACATCTCTATCTTCAAACATACTTCCGCCTTATCTTATAAATGTTTTTCAATATTTGTAATAATAGAGCTTTTAGGCATAAGCCCGACCATCCTTTCAACAACTTCACCATCTTTAAAAACAAGAAGTGTAGGAAGCCCGCTTACCTGATATTTTTTTGCGGCATCTAAATTCTCATCAGTATCAATCTTTGCAAATTTAACCTTTTCTGCAAGCTCCTCTGAAACTTCTTCAAGTATCGGACCTAACTTTCTGCAAGGACCGCACCAGTTTGCAAAAAAATCAACAACTGTTAACTTATCTGAATTTAAAACTTCTTTATCAAAGTTATCCACATTAATTTCCTGAACCATTTTAAAACTCCTTTTATGTATGAATTATTAATTAATATTAGCATAATTATGATATTTATACTATAATACTTTTGGAGAAGTATTAATGCTTAATTTTAATGAAAAAAATTTTTCAGAAAACTTACAATATGCGGATATTGTAAGTTTCGATATTTTTGATACTTTATTAGTAAGACCGTATAAACAACCAAAAGACTTATTCATGCATCTGGAAATCCTGCACAAACATTCAGGTTTTTGCAAAGAGAGAATATTTGCAGAGACAAGGGCTAGAATTAAAGCAAGGCAAAAAGAAGATATTACGCTCGATGATATATATGATGCGATTAGAGACGAATATAAATACTTAAAACAAGCCGAGCTGGAACTTGAAAGATCTGTACTTAAACCAAATCCATTTATTCAAAGACTATATCGGAAAGCCTGCAAAAATAATAAAAAAATTATAGCTATATCTGATATGTACCTGCCGAAAAGTTTCATCAGCCAAATTCTAAAAGACAATGGTTATGATGAAATCTCGGAAATTTTTATATCTTCTGATATCAACAAAAATAAAAATACAAAGCACATATATGAATATGTTATACAGGAACTTAATATAGTACCTGAAAAGTTTTTACATGTTGGAGATAATTTAACGGCCGATTTTTATAGGGCAAAAGAGGCTGGAATGAAGGCTATTTTAATCCCCAAAATTTCTCAGAATATTCCCAAATTATGGGAAAAAAGATTGTTTGCTAAACAAAACGACGACTTAGATACAAGTATTTTATCATCAATTTTTGCTTATAGGGAAGAGAAGAGAAGAGAAGAGAAGAGAAGAGAAGAGAAGAGAAGAGAAGTCGCTACTGGAAAAATTTAGGCTACCATTTGGGAGGTCCTCTTGCTGTTGGGTATATTGAAAATGTAAAAAAAATTGTTCAAAATAATAACATAAATTCATTATTATTTGTATCAAGAGATGGATATATCTTGCAAAAAGTGTACAATATTCTAACAGATAAACCTGTCGAAAATAATTATATATATGCCCCAAGAATTTTAAATTTAAAATGCTTTTTAGATTACAGAGAGACTAAAGATTATCTTTATGATTTATTGGATATAACAAAAGCTTATACTGGTCTTGAGACCTTGCCGAAAACATATAAAGAGGCAAAAGTTATATTTGAGAAATATCTGCCGCAATTGTCTAGTTATGCTAATACAAATCTTCAACAATATCTAAAATATATAAACAGTTTGAATATTCAAGGCTCAAGACTAGCCTCTATAGATATGACAACAGGTGCATATACATCACTTTATTTTTTAAAAAAAATTTTTGGAGAAAAGTTATATCTTGGCTTCTATAGTTGCGCATTTTCTTATAATACGTCTTTACCTGCTGAAATCTATGCAACATCTCTTTTCACCGAAAAGGAGGTACCCCTTGTAAACTTAACAGAATTCCTAATAACCGCCCCTGAATTACCTCTTACAGATATTAAGAATTGCAAACCCATATATAAAACTCCTAACCAATATGATTTATACAAAATTCAAGTCTATAAATATGTTCTAACAGGTATTATTGAATTTGCGGAAGACTACACGCAATTTTTTCTTAACAAACCTATTTGTTTTTCTCCCAACACTATTTTTAATCTTCTTAAGGAATTTCTCAAAACTGCAACCATACAAGACCGTCAATATTTAAGGAAAATTTATCATGCATCAGACAGCCAAAGTTCTAAATATCTTATTTTGTCCCCCAATACACGTTTCTCCTTTCGCGAGGTAAAAAAGTTTATAAACAAACAAATTGTTAAACTTAAACGACAGATTAAATATCTTTTATATACACACTTTTCATTGAAGCAAATAGAGGGGATTTTAAAAATATGCAAAAGAATACGCTCGACTATACACTGATTTACTCAAACTGGCATAAAAATAATAAAGAGTCACTAAAAAGTGATATGCAGCAATACCATACTCTAATAGAATTACATAATCTTCTTCCAAAAAATAAAACCTCTAAAATATTAGAACTAGGATGCGGAATGGGTAGATTCCTTTTAGCATTACAAGATATGGGCTGTACAAATTTAAAAGGCATAGATATTAATCCAGATTTTATAAGTATCGGGAAAAAAGAGGGGATAGATTTAATTCAGGCAGATTGCATTGAATATTTAGAAAATACAGAAGAAAAGTATGATGTAATTTACTGCTTAGATGTATTAGAACATCTTCCAAAAGAGCAACAGCCTGATTTTTTCAAATTATTATATGAAAAAATAAATAATGAAGGATTTATTGTAATTCGTGTGCCAAATGCCCTTGCCCCAACTGCAAATTTTTTCAGGTATGATGATTTTACTCATGTTATTTCCTACACTCCATTAACGATTGACTGCCTAGCCAAAAATGCGGGGTTTAATTATACAATATGCAGACCGGAATTTCCTGAAGATGAAGAATTGCTCCTATTGAAAGCACCATATGCACAAATCTTTAAATTGCAATTCGGGCTTGATAATCTGATTCTTACTCCTAATATAGTTACAATAATTTCTAAAAGTAAGGATTTTTTTGAAAAATATATTGATGAAACGCCCCCGATAATTAATAACTATAATTTATTTCAAATAAGTTCTGTAAAGCTAAATGAACTCTTTACATACTATATTTTAAAATTTGCTCAAAAATTTTCATTTGGTATATTAAAAAAATATATCAATTCAAAACTTACTCAAAGCTATAAAATAGCGATCATCAAAAGAAACCTTTTTTAATAGAAATTTTTATGTTAATATGTTGAGGGAGGGTGGTTAAAAAGGGAAAAAATAAACAATGCCAAGAAAAAAAGAAATTGAAATTGTATTGGATACTGAAACAACAGGCTTAGATTACACTAGAGAAAAAATTATTGAATTTGCTGCGGTAAGGCTTGAAAACGGCAAAATTAAAGATGAGTTTCAAACATTGATTAACCCCCAGCAGCACATACGAAAATCAAGCATGGCAATACACGGTATCACACAGGAAATGGTCGCAGATGCCCCTACAGAAGAGGAAGCACTGCCCAAAATTCTTGATTTTATAGGAGATTATCCTATTGTTGCTCATAATGCAATTTTTGATTATTCTTTTTTGAATGAAGCTAAAATGAGAGTTTTCGGCGAGAAGCTTGAAAATCCTAGAATTGATACACAGGCTATGTTTAAAGAAATTGCACCTGATTTAGAATCCCACGGACTAGAGGCTTTGTCTCACAGGTTTAATATAGAACTTTCAAATCACCATAGAGCTATGGCTGATACAATGGCACTTGCGCTTGCGTATCCGAAACTTAAGAAGCTATATTTACAAAGACTTGATTGGCAGAGAAAACAACTTGATAATGTAGATTATCTTTTTGACAGGTACTTAAGAATCCAACAGAGCATTGCAACTATGCAGGCTGAGCTTCAAGATTTGAAATCCATTTTTAAACTCCATTTTGAACTTGGGGGAGAACCGCTTGTGGCAGAAACAGGCGAGATGATGGTTTATCAGTCCAAACAATCATTCGGATATGATTTGGCAGATATAAAAGATGTGCTTGAAAATGTCGGTGCTCTTGAAAAAGCCGTAAAAGTAAATAATGGATTTATTGACAGATTATGTAACGGTCTCAGCCTCTCAGAAGAGTACAAACAAATTATTAAAGATGCAAGACAGGAAATTTCAGAGACAAGAAATATTCAGATAATCAAACCATGCAAACAGTAAACAAAAAAGATATTCCGCAAGAAATTACTGTTGAGGTTGAAAAACTTTCAAACCTCGGATACGGAATCGCAAAAATAGATGGTTACGTTATCTTCATTGAAGGTGCTTGCCCAGGAGATACGGTTAAAATAAGAATCGGCAAAAAAAGTAAAAATTATGCTAATGCAAAAGTTCTGGAAGTTATAAAACCATCAAAAGAGAGAGTTGAGCCATTTTGCCCTATGCAAAAAATTTGCGGCGCATGCCAGCTGCAATTCATTGATTATACTGCGCAGCTTAAGTTCAAAAAACAAATCGTTGAAGATACTATGCGGAATATTCTCGGAGAGATTCCCGAGATAAGAGAGGTTATTCCAAGCCCCAAGATAAAAGAATACAGGCACAAGATTCAATACCCTGTCTCGGAGACAAAAGATTCTAAAAGAATTATTGCAGGATATTATAAATCCGGCACTCACGAGCTGGTTAATATAAAATACTGCCCTATTCAGCCGGATTATTGTGATAAGATTATTGAATTTATAAAGGACGAGGCAAAGAATTACGGAGTAACAGGCTATAGAGAAAACTCCGGAGAGCTGAGGCACATTGTTATAAGGACATCAGAATATAATAAAAAAAGTCTGGTTATTCTAGTTGTTAATTCAAAAAGCGCCGGTGACGGAATAAAAAAACTTGCTCGCAGAATTTATGAAAATCTGGAGAACATTTCAGGAGTGGGGATTAATTTCAATACAAAAAACACAAACGTAATTCTTGGTGATAAAACAGAAATTCTTGAGGGAGAAGGGTTTATAGAAGAAAAACTCTGCGATAAAATCTTTAAAGTCGGAGCTAAAACGTTCTTTCAGGTAAATCCCCAAAGTGCTGACAATATTTTTCGTTATATAAAGGAATATGTCTCCACCAATTTTTCTGCCCCTTCAATACTTGATGCTTACGCAGGGATTACGGCATTTGGGATTTGTCTTTCCGATATTGCAGACAAAGTAGTAAGTGTTGAAGAGGTCAAAGAATCCGTAGAACTTGCACAAGAGGTCGTGAAAGAAAATCGGATTGGGAATATCGAGCTTCATAATATGGATGCAGGCCGTTTTTTTGAACAGGAGGTTAAGTCAGGGCAGAAATTTGATATTACAATCCTCGATCCTCCACGCAAGGGATGTTCTGGGGAGAGCCTTGATTATGCGTACAAACTTACTAAAAAACAAATTATATACGTAAGCTGCAATCCGGCTACTCTTGCAAGAGACTTAAAATATTTGAAAGAAAAAGGATGTAGGATAGAATATATCCAGCCTTTTGATATGTTTCCTCATACATATCACATAGAAAATGTCGCAATCATCAATATCACAAGAAAAGAGGCCTAAAATGCAATATTGCAGTGAATGCGGAACAAAATTAATATCAAAAGAATGTTTTAATTGCGGAATCAGCGAAGGGCTGGTGCCGTATTGCCCGACCTGTGATGCCTACAGATTTCCGACATTTAGTGTCGCTGTGAGCACAGTAATTTATAACAACGATTTATCTAAAATCCTACTTATAAGACAATACGGAAAAGACTGGAACATACTTGTTGCAGGATATGTAAGTAAAGGTGAAACTCTGGAAGACGCTCTCATAAGAGAAATCGGAGAAGAAGTCGGGTTGAAGATTCAAAAATTCAAATTTAATGCAAGTCAGTATTTCCCGCTATCAAACAATCTGATATGTAATTTTATAACTGTTGCAGAAAGTGAAAAAGTTATCTTAAATAATGAAGTTGATTATGCCAGATGGTATAGTATCGAAGAGGCAAAAGACGCTATATTGCACCACGGCCTTGCAGAAGACTTCTTATTGGAATCATTAAATAAATTACAGACTGTATAACATCATAGGCAGCGAAATTATATAATCCTCAAATTTCGAAACAAAATCCTCTTTCGTCATATCAGGAAGGATTTCTTTTACAGTCACAATTCCCTGCACTTTTTCATTAAACAAATGTTCTAATAATTCTTTATCATAACCAAAGAGAATTGAACCGTGCTGTAATATATACCCCTGTTTTCTGCACTGGGCCGAGCCTATAATTTTTTGCCCCTTATAACACACATCTGCGCCGGTTGATAATAACATACAGTAATCAAAATTTGTAGAAACCTTTTTATTTTCGCCAAAATCAAGCTCTACTCCAAGTGTCTTAAAAAAATTAATAAGAATACCTGAGATATACTTATATGATTCTGTAACACTTTCTCCGTTCGGAATATAGGAAACCGGAAACACGCAGCTATAAGTAATCTCGTCGTCGTGAAGAAGCGCCCTTCCTCCTGTCAGCCTGCGCACAGCAGGAATTTCTCCGGTTAAAAAACTATCCTTCTGGTTTCGCCCGAGAGAAATACATCTGGGAGACCAGCCATATAGCCTAAAAATCGGCTCTTGAATATGGTTTGCAATCGCATCTTCAAGCATCTTCTCGTCCAGCTGCATATTCTCTGCACCTGTATTTACGCTAAACCCTAAATATCTCATTCTCTTTCTCTGGCTTTTTTTAAAAGCGCATCATCACTTGTTTTTTCTGCAAGAGGCATTGGTATAAATAAATCCTTGTACCTTCTTATTGCATACTGATCAGTCATGCCGGAAATATAATCAGTTACAATTTGCGGAATTTCTTCTTTCTCATAATATGGCTGCAGCATTTCATAATAATACTCAAACAAAGATTTTATAATATTTTTAGATTTCCTCTCCTCTGCCTTTGCAATCGGATCCAGGTATACATTATCAAACATCCAGGTTCTAAGCTTTGTTACATAAAACCAGCCTTCTTCCGACATTGTAACTTTCGGTTTATCCATAGAGCTTGTTATAACATCATGTATCATCTTACTAAGTCTTGCAGACTGGTTAGATGAAAAATATTTTACGCAATCCGAAGGTAAATCCTTTTCCGATATAATTCCTGCCCTTATTGAATCCTCAATATCGTGGTTTATATACGCAATCTTATCCGCATACTGAACAACTTGAGCCTCAGGGGTTTTAGGTTTATACCCCCACGTGTGTGTCAGGATTCCGTCAACTGTTTCGCGGCACAAATTCATATCTTCAAGCACTTCGACAACCCTTACACTCTGAAGATTATGGTGAAACCCATTTGGTAAAAGTTCATCGAGAGTTCCTTCACCGCAATGCCCAAAAGCTGTATGCCCCAGATCGTGCCCCAGAGAAATTGCTTCTACTAAATCCTCATTCAGTTTTAAAGCCCGCGCCATTGTTCTTCCAATCTGCGCAACCTCAAGGGTGTGGGTTAATCTTGTTCTGAAATGGTCATTATACGGAGACAAGAAAACCTGAGTTTTGTGCTTAAGTCTGCGAAACGATTTGGAATGCAAAATTTTATCTCTGTCTCTTTGGAATTCAGTTCTGATTTCGTACTCTTCCGTTCTCGGGCGCTTTCTGCCTTTTGAGTCCTTACATTTTGTTGCATAAGGACTAAGAAGCTCATACTCCTGATTTTCTAACCTTTCTTTTATTGTTTCACATTCCATACCGGTATTATACATAAAATTTACGGCTTTGCCTACCCTCCAGATTGTATTTTTAGTGTAAATATTGTATTATTATCTCATAGGGAGAGAAGATTTAATGGAAACTTTTTTTAACGCAGATTTTATTATAAGACTGTTTATGGCGCTAATCTTAGGATTTGCACTGGGGCTTGAAAGAGAATTAACCAATAAGTACGCAGGTTTGAGAACCCATATTCTTGTGTGCTTAGGTGCCTGTATTTTTACACTTATTTCAATCTACGGATTTCCGACCTATGCACCCGGAGACAATGTTATTGTAAATAACGCAACAGGTATAAGAGACACCTCACGTGTTGCGGCACAAATCGTCACCGGTATCGGTTTTATCGGCGCAGGTACTGTACTAAGAAACGGCCCGATGGTTTTTGGCTTAACAACAGCCGCAACTCTGTGGATTTCGGCAAGTATCGGGATGGCATGCGGAGCAGGGATTTTTGACATTGCAATAATTGCAACAGTTCTGAGTGTTGCTGTTTTAACTTTAATCAGAATATTTGAACGACAATTCCTGCCTTCAAGCGGAAAACGAATCAGAAGATACAAATTAACCATATACTGTAAAAGAGATGAAGTCTCCAAAATTTACGACTTTTTAACCTCTAAAGTCGGAGAACTTAGAGATTTTACCTCTAAAAGATTGATTGAGAATCCGGAAAAATCTAAAATATCAACAATTTTCGAGCTGGGAAACCAAAAAAAAGTTAATAATATTTATAACAAACTTATCGGCATCATAGAACCGGATTCAGTCCATCTGCAGGAACTAAATGATTAAAGAAGAAAAGCGAAAATCTAAATACAATAGAGAGAAATCAAAAAGCAGAGTTCTTATGGAATACATAAGAACCATTTCGCTTTCGTTCTTAGCAGCTCTCATAATAACAACCGGGCTTGCAATTCATGCTCGAAACGAGATGATTAAAAATCTATATGTAAACATTGAAGAGAAAGCAAAAATGGAAGAACAGATTGCAAAACAGGTTGTTATGCAATCTGACTTGATGAAAGATTTAAAGAACCAAAAATACAGTATTTGTATGCACGTAGGTTATTTATACGAAACCGTGCACGATTATAATAACGCACAAATCGCCTATGAGCTGGCATTGGAAAAAGCAAAACCCGGAGTTTATACACCATATTTTAAACTGGCAGGAGTTTTGATTGCAAAAGAAGATTTTACTGAAGCCCAAAGACTGCTCAACTCGGTCAAGGACACAAAGGACAAAAAGCTTATTAAACAAAAAACTCGTTCGTATATAGAAATGGGCGATAAATATTATTCAATAGGCAAATTCCTAAGTGCGGCAAAAAGCTATGAGCGTGCAAAATTTTATTATGACAAGTTTTCACGTAAAGATAAAGTAATTGATAACGCAATCATCGTAAGACTCGTAAACGCATATTCAGAAGCTGCAGGAATATTAGTTAAAAGCGGATACAATTCTGATGCGGTAAGATTCTTACAAAAGGCTGAAAAATACGATCCTAAGAATTTGAACATACAATATAAGCTTGCAATAATTTATTCTGACCTAGATCCCGAAAAATCCGTTGACTATTTTGAGCCGCTGCTTGATAAAATTCCGCAGCATATTGATTACGGAACCTACTGCAAAGCGCTTATGAAAGCAGCCAATATTGCGGATTTATCAGGCAGACCTACACAGGCTAAATATTACAGGTACAAAATTCATTCAATAGATATTTTTATTGACAGAAAAGTCGTATACAAAAATGATATAGATGTTTACCTAGACTCTTTTGTTATTAAAAAGCTATGGTTCAAATACCAGCTCAGACCGACATATACCTTTGAGAACATATCTAATAATGATATTAACAATCTTTCTGCAGAATTTGTACTCAGAAACAGGGATAAAGTAAAAGAAGTTGTTACTCAAAAGATTGTACACAAGTCCAAACCGCTTTATTCAAATGGCGGAAAAACCGAAAAAATTACAGTTATGTTCGGAAAAAATATTTTCACCAGAAAAGAACTTGAAAATTATACAATAGACGTTTACTTATTCAAAGACGAGAAATACAAAACCCTGGTCGGCTCTGTTAAAATTCCTAAAAAATCAATCTACCCGGTTAAGCAAGAGTTGGAGCAGATGATAAAAGGATTTTAGTATAATCTTCCCTGGGAAAATTAAAAATATTAGTTGTATAATTCTCTTCTATCAATTTCCCAAAATACATTATTCCGACTCTGTCCGCAAGATATCTTATAACATTCAAATCGTGTGATATGAATAAAATTGTTAATTCTCTGCTCTCTTTTAATTCTTTTAAAAGATTGATAATCTGTGCCTGAATACTTGCATCAAGCGCTGATACCGGCTCGTCTGCAATCAGCAGCTTGGGATTTAAAATAAGCGCTCTTGCAATAGCAATCCTCTGTCGTTGCCCGCCGGAAAACTCATGCGGGTATAAATCAAGCGCACTTTGCGCTAAGCCGACATCATCCAGCGCATTTTTTATAATCGCAGACTTTCTGTTTTTTGAAAACTTTGTATTAATATCAAGCGGTTCTCTTAAAATTTCTCCGATTTTCATCTTTGGATTCAAACTTGAATAAGGATTTTGAAACACCATCTGCACATTATGAGGATACTGCCTTGCCTCTTCTTTTGTATGCTTCAAGATACTTTTACCCTCAAATAAAATATCGCCGGACTTTGGCTTGACAAGCTTTGTTATTGCCTTTGAAAGAGTTGATTTGCCGCAGCCGGATTCTCCTGCAAGCGCATAGATTTCACCGGTTTTTATACATAGAGAAACATCATCAACGGCTCTTACAACAGATTTTGTCTCATTTTTTATACTTGTATATTCTACAACTAAATTTTTTATTTCTAACAAATTTTCCATGAGGGTATTGTAACACTTTCTTTTGGGTAATTGAATATATATATGGATGATTTTATGATAGAATCATAAAAAATAAGGAGCTTTTATATGTTTGATTCATTTTTTAAAAAGTATATTACAGCAAAAAACGTAATATTTTTCATTATTGCAATTTTATTTTTGATATTTATCACCAAAATCAAGGACATTGCAATCCTGTTTTTTGCATCGTATGTTATAGCCTGCTCTATGAACCCTCTTGTAGATAAGCTTGTATCTTCAAAAAAAATGAATCGCGAACTTGCCTCTACAATTGTACTTGGAGGAGCTCTTGCAATAACGGCTGGATTCTTTATTCCGATAATTTATGTGGCAGCTCGTCAGATTAAATCATTTCTTATCCTGCTTCCGGAGCACATAAATACGGTAAAGAGCGTAATTTTAAACAGCTCACTGTTTAAAAGCCTTCCGGGAAGCCAGATGCTTGATATGGGCGATGTACTGACATCTGCTTCAGGATTTACGACAAAATTTGTAAACAGCTCTATAAATTTGAGTATGGAATTCGCTTCCGCAATTGTATACTTTCTTGCAGCTTGTATTATTATTTATTATTTTATGGCAGATAAAACAACCGTCAGAAAGACATACCTCAGCTTTTTCCCGAAACAAATGAAAGAAAAAGCAGAAGAAATAATTGAGACAATCTCCCAGAAAATCGGCGGCTATGTTATGGCGCAGATTGTAACTATTACAAGTGTCGGTATAATAATGACACTTGGGCTTATGATTCTAAAAGTTGATTATGCGCTTCTTTTGGGAGTTCTTAACGCAATTCTTGATATTGTTCCTGTTGTAGGCCCAGGAATTGCACTTGTTATAACTCTTTTAATGGCGTACAAAATGGGGCCTCTAACATTAATTTTAATAGTAGTTGTATTTTGTATCGCGCAGTGGGCGGAAAACAACCTTATAAGACCGTACATTTTCGGAAAATTCTTAGACTTGCACCCATTAATAATATATTTCTTCCTATTCGTAACAGCGCAGCACCTTGGTGTAATAGGCGTAATCTTTGCACCGGCAATCGCTGCAACGGTTTGCGTGCTTATAGAAGAACTTTACATTAAAAACGTAAACTAGAGAAAAGATAAATAATATTGTCATCCCGAACTTGTTTCGGGATCTTACCAGAAATCAAGTAAAACGCAAAGTTGGCAAGACCCTGAAGGGGCAAAACAGTCAAAAGATATGGAAAAACTTTTATACAAACCGAATATTGGAGAGTACAAACTCTTAATGGCATATCCTGCGATAGAAGAGTTTGCGCTGGCTTCTCTCGGGTATATGTGGCTGTATAAAATTGCTGACCAGACAGAAGGAATCAATGCTGAAAGGATTTCAACGGACAATATAAAATCCGCAAAAAACGCAGGCGCAATCGCGTTTTCGATGTCATTTGATTTTGACTTTATGGGAGTGTTTGAGATTTTAGAAAAACTTAACCTTCCTTTTTACGCAAAGATGAGAGATGACTCTATGCCATTAATCTTTGCAGGCGGGCCTGTAATTACGACAAATCCGGAACCATACAAAGCTTTTTTTGATTTTATGATTATCGGAGACGGTGAAGAATGTTTCAGAAAAGTTCTTGAGATTCTTAAAAACAATGATAAGCCGGAAGCCCTTGAACTTCTCAAAAAGATTGATGGGGTTTATATCCCGAACAATCCGGTAAAAAAAGCTACAGTAGAACTCAACGAAGTTATCTATACACCGATATTGAGTGACAAAAGTTATTTTAAAGATACTTTTATAATAGAGGTTGCACGCGGATGTATGAACAGATGCGCTTTTTGCACAGCCTCATACACAAACCTGCCCTTTAGAGCAAATGATTATGACAAAATAATTGACGCCATAGATTTGGGGCTTGAAAATACTGATAAAATAGCGCTTCTCGGCGCACAAATAAGTGCCCATCCTAAATTTAACGAAATAATGGACTACATAAGAGCAAAAATTGAAGCCGGAAGAAAAATTGAACTCGGCATTTCTTCTCTCAGAACAGATTCAGTAACCCCGCATATGGTTCAAACGCTTGTACTTGGCGGACAAAAACACTCCACAATCGCAATAGAGGCTGCAAGCGAACGGCTGAGACGATTTATAAACAAAAATTTAAAAGAAGACCAGATTCTAAATGCAGTAAAAATTGCCCGCGAAAACGGATTAAAAGGGCTGAAAATCTATTCAATGATAGGCATTCCGACAGAGACAGAAGAAGACATTCAAGAATTTCTGCGCCTTGGAAAACTTATAAAAGAAGAAAATAAGGGCTTTAACATAGAATTTTCTTTCTCCACATTTGTTCCAAAGCCTCAAACACCGCTCCAGTGGTGCAAAAGAGAGGATACTAAAAGCTTGGAGAAAAAACAAAAATTTTTAGAAAAAGAGCTTGCAAAACTCGGCTTCCAGTCAAAATTTTCAAGCATAAAGTGGGACTACTGGCAAACAGTTCTTTCAAGAGGCGACGAAACCCTTTCACAGTTTTTAATCGAAGTATACAAAAAAGGCGGAAAAATAGGCGCATATAAATCCGCCCTGAAAGAATTAAATCTGGATATCTCAAAATTTATAAACGGATTTGACATAGAAGAGCCGCTTCCCTGGGATTTTATCGAGAATTATCCGCCCAAACATCTTCTTGTAAATGAATACAAAAGACTTCTCAAAAGAAGCTAAAAAAAACTTCTCACAAGAGGCGAGAAGCTAGGAAAATTAGTTAGGAAGGGATTTAGGGATTAAACTTTATTATCGTTACATCTTACATATATATAAAGTATATAAAAACTTTCCAATTTCACTTCTTTATAAATTTGTTACAAATCTTAACAACCCTATTAAAATAATATAAAAATTTCCGCCAATGCTGGTTTTTTGTACTATACTTGAATTTGTAGTTAAGAAGAAAATGGAGAAAGAGAATGACAAACACAATTCTGGAAAAAACAGGTTCAATCCATCCGTCCGCAGTAATTCATCCATCAGCAGAGATTGCAGAGGACGTAATTATAGGTCCTAATGTTGTAATCGGCGAAGGTGTAAAAATAGGAAAAGGAACAAGGGTTATTGCAAATGCTTATATAGAATACGCTGAAATAGGTGAAAGATGTACAATTTCTCCGTTTTCAACAATAGGTTCTGAACCGCAGGATTTGGGTTACAAGGGTGAACCTACAAAAGTTGTTATTGGTGATGAAACTATTATCAAAGAAAACGTAACAATTCACAGAGGCGCAGCCTGCGGAGATTTTACAACAAGAATCGGAAATAAATGCTTAATCATGGTAGGCGCTCACGTCGCACACAACTGTGTACTTGAAGATCAGGTAATACTGGCAAACCTCGTAACTTTAGGCGGTCATGTTCATGTCGGCTTCGGCGCATTTGTCGGCGGAATGAGTGTATTCCATCAAAATATAAGAATTGGTGATATGGCGATAATAAGCGGCTTTTCAGCTTCACGTCAGGACATACTTCCTTATTCAAAAGGAGAAGGCAGACCTCCGGTTCCTCGCGGCTTAAATGTTATTGCAATGAAGCGCAGAGGAGTTTCACAAGAAATCAGAACTGCAACAAATGAAGCATTTAAACTATTAATTTCAGAAGAATATAACACATCTCAGGCAATAGAAAAAATCAAAGCAGAGATACCGATGAATGAATACATAGAAAAAATGATAGACTTCATCCGGACATCAAAAAGAGGAGTTCTTCTAAAAACTCACAAGTCAGGATATCAGTCTTTAGAATAAAGAAAGATTATATATTCCATATAAAGGGTATTAATTACAATTATTAATACCCTTTATTTTTTTGTTAAAATATTAAGTTTTGTAAAGCAACAAGATACACACTACGCCTATGTTTTAGCAGAATTATACAATTTTTTCAAAAATATATTTACCCCCCTCTTGACTTAAAATTCTTATGTGCAATAATATAAATACACACTTTAAGTGTAGCCGAAACACTAAATAGCAATTAATAATAAACCCCAAAAATCATATAAACTCCTAGATAATAAACACTAAAAAGACCATTAGGATGCAGAAAACAAAACCCACTCGAAACACACACGACGAGTGGTTTTTTTTACACAATATACATCAATATAAAGAGAGTAAAGCCGGCATAAAAATCCGGCTTTACTTCTATTTAAATTCTTTATCTAAAACATCTTTTAGTTTTTGCTGAACCTCCGGGGTAAACTCCATAAGGTCAGAATACTTAAAAAGCAAATCTTTAATTCTACTTTTCATATAATCACAGGATTCTAGTTCTGACCTTATAGAGCTCCAACTTTTTAATATCAGCCATTTCTCGGAATCATAAGTTCTAATATAATATTGAGAATCATCATAAGCATACTCTGTAAGCTCAACAAATCCTGTAAACCAGTAGTTTGCAGGATCTTTATAATATTCATAAAAATTATCGTAAAAATTGAGAACATCTTCATTATCTTCAGGACCACAAACTAGTTCTGATAATCCAGCTCTTACAATACAAAGACGGTATATCTCAGCTGAACCATACGATGCTTTTGCCACAAAATATAAATTACTCGTAGAGGGCTTTGATAATGATATAGTTATATCACTGTTACTTGTATAAGGAGAACTTGTTACCGTTCTATAACAATTAACCAATTTATTATCTATTATAGTTTCCCCGCAGACGATTTTATCAGGTGGATTGGAAGATGAATATGAATTATTATCATTATTACCGCTATTATTTTCACTTTCAGTCTGATTATTTTGAGTGGTATCCTGCTCTTTATCTAAGAACTTGTTATAATCCTGCTTTAGCAGATTTTCATTCAAACTAGCAAGAACATCTCCTTCAGGTTTAAATTTCTTTTTTAGTAGATTTTTTCTTGTATTTAGATAATGCATACCGACAGGGTCTGCTGGATAGAGAGTTCCATCTGCTGATACTAAAAATTTAAATCTATCAGGGGTCTTATTATTGCAGCTTTCTTCTCCATACATGCAGTCAGGAGAATTTTTTGATGAATCTATATCTACATAAATATCTGTTTGATAACTCACCTTACCCTCTGATGTATTTATATCTCTTTTGTTTTCACTTATCCACCATTGCATACCATTTGATGTAGTGTAGGAAGGGCTTGTTGGGTATGAAGTATTTGTACAGATATTACTTCCTTCAACCCCCATTGAAAAAGCCATAAGGTTGCAGAGTTTTTTATCTCCTGAATATTTTGTGTTATCTTTAAATGGAGCTTTTAAAGGTTGGCTGTTATTTAACAATGGAATTTTACTTACATCAATATCTTCACTTCCATTTTTTAGCATTATAGGATACAGGCTTGAATCTGCAGCAAGCGCTTTAAGATTTTTCCCCACTTCATCATATACTTTCAGGTAATTAATCTTAGTTTTATCCGGCATAAGCCCATTGATAGCAGGAAGTATTACAGCAGCAACAACCCCGGTTATTCCAAGAACTAGTAATAGTTCTGCTAAAGTAAAGCCTCGTCTATTCATTTCTGCGCTCCTTCTTATTTGTATTGATGCAATTTTAGTATTTCTAATGTAACTCAATACCTATTGTGTTACATTGAGTGAGTATTCCTATTTTTAAGCACCCCTAACGAGATACTACAAGCAGGCTTCAAAATTTCATGTCGCCATTTCAATTTTTATTACAGGATTGTAGGATAGAGTAAGGACTAAAGTATTATAAGTAGAGTGTTTTAGCCATGGTGATTTAACAGAATAATAAACTACACGTAAGAGTGCAAAAAGCCAGCCGCACGCGTGTGAGCGAAGCGAATAATAGCGTGCGTGGGAGATTGGGCGCAAGCCCAAGAATGATACACATTTGAGCGTGAGCGAAAATGTAGAAAACAACGGCATTTTTCTTCTCTTTTGGTTCCATTTTCTCTTCTTTTTTTGCCTAAAAAGAAGAGAAAATGAACAAATAAAAATAAACTTCTTATAACTTGCACTATACTTAAAATATATGCTAGAATAAAATGTCTAATGTAACACAATAGGTATTCTGTTACATTGAATTTTATAAATAATAAATTTCTTTATTATGAATATAATAACTTCGTACCATTATTATTTTTGCAGTAGTATAATAAACCTATGTTTAGTACCTGCTTTGGAATCGTTACTCGCATAATCTCAAATTCCACTCTCAATGTGTTTCAAAAAATACTAACTTCTAGTGGGCAAAGACCTTCAGCTGTTAATTTCTTCACGTATCTGGGATTAACTCTACTAGGGATTTTGCTCTTTCCTTGCTTGGAACTAAATACCGGGCTTATTAAAGATGCTGCTGTTATGGGTATTCTGGGGGCTCTCGGGAATTATTTTATTATAAAAGCACTGTCAATCGGCGAATTATCAACTATTGCCCCGATTAATTCTTACAAACCGATTGTAGCAATGCTTGCCGGAATAATTTTCTTAAAAGAATTTCCTGATATTTACTCAATACTGGGCTTGGTTTTGATTATCGCTGGCACCTTTTTTGTTATAAATCCTAAAATCAAAGCCAATAAGAAAGCTGTTTTATATAGAATACTAGCGCTTGTTTTTTCGGCAACGGAGGCTGTTTTTATAAAAAGAGTAATTCTCGGCTCAAACATTACGACCGCATTCTTTCTTTGGGCAGCTGCGGGACTTTTATTTGCTATATTATTTGTTATTGTTGGGCGACATCGTTTACGAATTGCTTCGTACAAATACCAAATATTACTTATTTTGACGGTTGGAATTATGCAATATTCAACGAATTTTGTTTTTGCACGAATGGAGGTTGCACCGGCACTTGCACTGTTTCAATTATCAACTCTGCTCAGCGTATTTTTGGGTGCAAACTTATTTCACGAGCAGGGACTTAAACAAAAACTTATTGGTTCTATAATAATGATACTCGGAGCCGTTATAATAATATTGAACTAAGACTGGCAAATTTTATTTTTAGAGTTTTATAGTGTACAAGATAAAAGGAAAGCTCGGATGAACAAAGTTGCATCACATACGTAATAAAAGTTTTGTTCCTAAAAGTTTCTTTCGTTGCACCCGAAAAATTCAAGACATGGCAGTTCGGGGCTTTGCTCCGTCCCCAAGCTTAGGAAGGCTGGGAACGTCTCGTTAGAGATGTTTGCTCAATTATTCCCCACCCTAACCCTCCCCTAGTAGGCAGAACTGTCCGTATTTATCTCTAATAAGATGTCATCCCGAATTTATTCCCTTTACCCCTTTACCCCTCGAAATCTTACCGGTCGGGTGTTCATACTCCTAACTCAAATACACATTTACCCCTCGGAATCTTACCGGTTACAAGTCTTTGCGCTCTATTGGTAAAGTCCTAAACCGCGGATTTTCTGCAGGGCGATGCGAGGCTTGACGAGTAAGCCCATAAGGTGTCGGGAAGCTGAGAACTTTTCGACACCCCGAATAATCCAAGACAAGATTCAGGACGACAAATAGTATAATTGTTAATTTATTGTCTCAACAACTTTATTATACGAGGAACAGCATTTGCTGCGTCTTGCTTTTTTATTCGTTTTTTTACCGGACAGTTGTGCAAAAGCCTGCTAGCGAGTAGTCCTGCTTTGAGACCCAATACATTTACCCTCTGCAGCTCGAAAGCAATCCTTGTCATGGTCATTCACTACCCCGATTGCTTGAAGATAAGAATAAATAATTACGGTTCCGACATATTTCATGCCGCGTTTTTTCAAATCTTTTGATATTCTATCTGATAGCGGAGTACTAACTGGCAAATCCGCTTCCTCGCGCTTTATAACAGTATTTCCTGTAAAGCCCCATATATAATTTGAAAACGAACCGTATTCTTTCTGTATCTCCAGAAAAACTTTGGCATTGTTTATCGAAGCCGCTATTTTCCCTCTGCTTCTGATTATCTTTTCATTGTTTAATAATTCGTTTATTTTATTTTCATCGTATTTTGAGACTTTTACGACATCAAACCCATCAAAAGCCTCTCGGAAAGCTTCTCTTTTTTTCAGTACTGTAATCCAGGCTAAACCTGCCTGAAAAGATTCCAGCACAAGCAGTTCAAATAAATCTCTGTCATCATACTTGGGAACTCCCCACTCTTCATCATGGTATTTTACATATATATCTGACTTTTCATCAACCCAAAAACATCTTTTCATTGCGGCAATTCATCCAGTATAAACAACCCCAAGCGACCTTCTCGAAAATCTTTAAGAACATATATTGCCGTTCGCTCTGTATCCGGTTGTTCACCCTTTAATATCCAATTTCGTTTCATAGCAATATTTTCCAAAGTCAAATCCCCGACATTGTAATACTCTATTACAGACCGTTTACCTTTAAGCATCTCTAATAAAGCTCTTGCAACAGGTTCAGGGGAATATGCATTTTCAGATACTGAACTGACAAACGCGAGTTTTACTGCCTGCTGCTGATTATCTTGTCTTGTAGGAATTATCCCTGGAGTATCCAGCAAATCCAATTTCGGATTAATCCTAACCCACTGTTGTTGTCTAGTAACTCCAGCCTTTGCACCAATTTTAGTTTTAGAAGACTTTGTAAGCTTATTAATAATACTGGATTTTCCAACATTAGGCATTCCTACAACCATAGCCCTTGCCGCACGTCTCAAAAGCCCCTTTGCTATTAATGCCTGTATTTTTTCTTCGCTTAATTCTACCGCAAGCTTTACAACTTGATTCAAATCCTTAGCACTTTTTGCATCTGTAACAACAACAGGACAGCCAGTCGTTGCCCTTAGATATTCTGTCCATTTATTTAACTCATTCTTATCCGCTAAATCTGCTTTATTCAACAAAAGAAGCCTTGGTTTATCACCCAAGAGCTTCTCTATGTTTGCATAACTACTTGATAAAGGTATTCTGCTATCTCGTACCTCAATAATCACATCAACCAGATTCAGTTTTTCCTTAAGCTGACGCTCGGCTTTCGCGATATGACCCGGATACCAGTGAATATGCAGCTTATCTTTTTTCAATTTTTTCCTTAATACGCGTTGCTTTTCCTGAACGCTCTCTTAAATAGTACAATTTAGCACGTTTTACATCACCTTTTCTCTGAACAGTGATTTTGTCTATACGTGGAGAATGTACTAAGAACACACGCTCTACGCCAACACCTTGGAATACTTTTCTTACAGTGATAGTTTTATTAATGCCAGAACCATGTTCAGCTATAATAGTTCCTTCGTAAGCCTGTATTCTTTCTTTATTACCTTCTACGATTTTAACAAATACACGAACAGTGTCACCAGGATTCATATCTGGCAATTCTCTTGTTGTATATTCTGCTTCCAAGTTTTTAATAATAGGATTCATTTTGCTATTCCTTTATATTTTGACTATTGTTATACATTTTAATTTCATCATAAATAAAAAAAAATCCAATTACAAGTAGGTATTCTGAATTGTAAACATTTTTTTACTTTTGTAACAATTTCATGTAAAATTATCAAAAGAAAAACTTTACGGTTTTTATAATCACCAGCCGAGATATGAAAGGTTATAATTTTGAGACCAGTATCCAGTAAAAGTGTATCGAATTTTATAACAAGTATGACTAAAGCAGACGCGATGGCGCCTATTGTAGCCCTAGAGGGCACAGTTGTTTTAGGACGTACTTATCAGGCTTACAAACGCGGAAAAGCTGATGAAGCCAGAGAGCGTTTTATTGAAGAATCTATGGGTTCTATTGTTTGGCTTTGCGGTGTCGGAGCAATGAACAAGCTTGGAGATAAAATTGTTGCCAAAATTCTTAAAAAGCCCGGTGCAAACTTTGACGTCGGAACAGATAAAGTTTTAAGAACGCCTTTTGAAAACTTTATGAATAAGGTTGCTCCAAAAGGTTTTAGCGCAAAACAGGTAGCATTGATAAAAGGCGCTAAAGTGCTCACCAGTATTGTTATCACAAACCTATTTATAGGTTTTGTTGTACCTAAAGTTAACCAGGCTCTAACTAGAAAGTTAAGAAATGATAGAAAACAGCCGCCAGAGGCAAAAGGGCCGAATCCCTCATTCAAAGGCGGCGCAATAAATGCTATTAATGCTTTTACCAATGCTATTGAAAACACTAACACCGGCAAACTTCTCTCAAGCGACATAGGTATCGCAGGCGGAAGAATGTACAACGCCAGAAGAAAAGAAGAAAGAAGAGAAGTTGCTATCCGTGATATCGGCTCAATTTATTTCTATATGTGGGCTCAGGGACATGTCATAAAACTGCTTAACCTCATTGAGAGCGGAAAGGCTTCAAGACTGAACCCTGCGACTGTAGAGACTTTACACAAGCATCTTGTAGATTATATTAAAGATAAAAATATGAATGTAGAAGAGTTCAAAAAAGCCATACTCGGGCTTAACAGCTCTGATATTAAGTATAATAAAGATTATGACGCGGTGTTCAAATCAGAAAAGCCGTCATTCTTTGATAAATTGTTCAAGAGAAAACCGCTTGAAGTCGCCAAAGTTGCTGATATAGAAAATCTCGGAGGAGATGCAGAGTTTCTCAAGCGTGTAAGAGAAATGTCTAAACTCCAGCCGAAAAGAGTAGACGAAGCCGTTGTTACAAAACAACAGTTCATTGATGCGTTGAATAAAGCTGAAATTAATGACCCAGATCTTCTAAACAAAGTCTTTTATGACTTCACTGGCGGAGCTCACAAAGAAGAATACAGATATGTTTCAAACTCTAAGCTCTATAAGCTTAAAAAAGAGATGGAACAGTATGTCGAAACGATTTGTAAGTCCGCAAAAGACGGTAAGGTTAACAAAGAACTCCTGGGAAAAGTTCAAAAGAGAAACTTAATGTACAGCGGAATAAACTTTGCTGCAGGGTTTGCAGTCGCAGCAGCATTCTTATCGACATTTATTCCGAAAATTCAATATTACATAACCAAAAAGACAACCGGTGTTGACGCATTCCCGGGAACGTACGATTTTGAACATCACCACGAAACTTAATCGCAATACTTACGCTTTTCACTGTCATAGGTCTGAACTTTCCAGCCTTGCTTGTTTACAGTAAATTTAACCGAATTATTAATATCCGTTCTTAAAATTCTTGTGTTCTTTAATGTTTCAAGCGTATAAATCGAAGGATGCCCGAACTTATTTTCGCCGACCGAAATTAAGGAAACCTTTGGATTTAAATAATCTGCCATTTCCTTATTCACTACTCCAAAAGCTCCATGATGCCCCACTTTTAAAACAGTTATATTTTTAGGCAGTTTTGATTTCAGATTGTCAAAAGTTTTTATACCGGAATCCCCTGTAAACAACATCTTAAAATCCGTATACTCTAAAAGGGTTACTATTGAAGATTCGTTGTCGTCCGTATTTGCAGGAGAAATATAATTTGTTATTTTTAATCCGTTTTCATCTGTCACACTTTGCCCATTTTCTGCAAGAACCAATTTTACACCATTTCCATCCGCAGTCTTATAAATGCGCCTTGCAGCAATTGATACATGGTCAAGCGAGTTTACATAAATCTTATTAACGTTCAGCCCGTTCATTAAATCAACGGCTCCGCCACAATGGTCATTATCAAAGTGGGTTACGATAATTGTATCAATCTTCTTTATTCCCCTGTCTTTCAGATACTTAAGAATAATCATCTCTGCCTGAGATTTACCGCCGTTATATCCGCTCTTTGCAGTATCTATGATTAAATATTTATTATCCGGAGTTTTTACAAGAAACGAATCTGCATTCCCGACATCAAATGCAGTAATTTCAAGATTATTATTCTTTATCGGAATCGTAGAGATTAGAAGAATCAAAACCATTGCAGGAAGCGTTATTCTCAAATATTTCAAAAACTTTTCTCTTATTTCTTTATCAAACAAAGCCGTAATGTTCAGCAGAATCAAATAGTAAATAATTATCTGAACCGCATTCGGATGAGTAGTCTGCATCGCAGCATGCGGAAGCTCTCCCCAAAAGTCTGAAATATTCACAAGAACAGATAAAAGCGGGTTCAGAAAATAATCAAACACTCTGCATACAAAATCAGAAATCGGAGTAATAATTGAGACCAGAGAGCTTATAAATCCGCCAAAGCTTATTATTGAGAGTATCGGAACACTCATTATATTTGCAAATACAGAATACAAACTTATATTGCTGAAATAGAAAATCTGAATAGGAATAACCCAGAGCTGTGCAATCACAGGTACGCTCACCGTTCCGATTATCCAGTTTACATATTTGTTTTCACTTCTTACAAGATAAGGTGTCATAACAAGAAGCCCGAATGTGACAATAAACGACAATTGAAAGCCCACATCATTTATAAACATCGGATTATAAACCAGCATCAGAAATGCTACAAAAGATAGCAGCGAAATGCTATGCGCATCTCTGTCAATCAGTTTGCCGATAAGTACAAACACCAGCATAAAAGTTGCTCTTATAACAGAAGCTCCCAAACCTGTCATAAGAGAATAAGTTATCACGGCAAGAATACACATAGATATGTTGACTTTGTAATTAATTCTGAAAAGAGACAAGAAAAAGTAAAAGAATGAAAAGATAAATGCAACATTCATACCGGAAGCTGCAAGAATATGGAGTAAGCCCGAATTAACAAAAGATTTCTTTATATCCTCTGGCGCAGAAACAGCATCATCTCCAAACACAATACCGCCTAATATTTCCAGATTAGGAGACGGCAAATATTTTGAATGTACGCAGATAATCTTTTCTCTATAATCGTTAATCCACTGGAGCGCATTTTCCGTCCAACTCTTTTTAGCTTCAATCTTACTAAACTCTTTGCCGTAAAACACAGCATAAGTATCAAAATTTCTCAAATAATTTCCGTAATCAAATTGAGAAGGATTACCAGCCTTGAATGGTATTGAAAGGCGGCCGGTAATTTTATATGAGTCATAAATTTTCAACTTGTCAGGCGTATTCAAGGTAACAAGCAGTTTTTCTTTATCAAAATCTCTGACCATTGAATCATACTCAATCTTCTCAACATTAAAGAAAAATCTTGTTTTATCTTCACCTTTAATTTGCGGAATCGAAAGAATCTTGCCGTAAATAGTCGAATTCACCGGCGCAATATTAAGAAGTTCATCAGTTTCTCTTATGCGATGGGACGTATTAAAAATCCCGAAATAAAATATCAAAACCCAAACCAGAGCATACTTTGGCGGAAAATAATTTTTCAGAACAGCAAACACCAAAACAAGCGTAATGAAAAAAGCAAAAAGAAGCGAGCAGCCCGCCAGTGCTGAGAAAAGAGCCAGAATATAAATTCCGACAGTCACAAGCATAAGAAGGTTCTTATTATGACAGACAGTATTACATAAATCTCTTATCATCCTAAGCCAATTGTATCATAAGTTACTAAAGAACAGCTATATTTCAGGGAAAATCAACCAAATCCGAGCACTTTATCTCAAGGACATCCGCAATAACAAATAATTTTTTCAGACTAATCCTCTTGTGCCCTCTCTCTATATCAGCAATATATTCCCTTGTAACTCCAACCAGTTCAGCAAGCTGATTTTGAGATAAAGCCTTCTGTTCCCTATACTTTTTTATATTAATTCCTAATAATTTTAGCCTTGACATGTAATCAAAAACACATTATTTACTTAATTCACCGCGACAACCTGTACACCATCAAGATTGACGGATTGGCGTGCGACCCACAAGTCATAAACTAATTGTTCTCTAAGCCAAATTTCTGCAGAAGTATTGAAACACTTTGCAAGTTTCAAAGCTGTTTCCGTTGTAATAGGAACCTTACAATTAAGAATATTAGACAAATGTTTCCTGCTCATTCCAAGCATTAATGCCAACTTTGCAACAGTTAACCCATAATCTTTCATATATATTTCTTTTAGCATTTCACCCGGATGCGGCGGATTATACATTTCCATAGTTATGCTCCTTAATGATAGTCTTGATAGTCAACAATATAAACATTTTCATCTTCAAATTCAAATGTTATTCTCCAATTTGCTCTTACAGTAACAGACCATAAATTTTGCATATTTCCTTTAAGCTTATGAAGCCTTAAAGATGGAATATCTAAATCACTTATTTCTGTAATCAAATTAAGGCGATTCAATATCAACCGAAGTCTTTGTGCATGGTCAGCCTGAATACCCTTAGTAGAACCTGTAAGGTAAAATTTTTCTAAACCTTTATGCTTAAAAGATTTAATCACACTAATATTATAACCAGATTGGTTACAGTTGTCAAGATTATCCTGAAAACCCTATTCCAATTCAGAACGCTCAATTTCCTGCTTTGTAGTAAATTTAACTATATCACCGACTTCGATATCGTTAAACTTAACAAAAGAAATACCGCATTCAAAGCCCTGTGCAACCTCTTTAACGTCATCCTTAAAGCGTTTAAGCTGATCAACCGCGCCCTTAAAGATTTCTTTTCCGCCTCTCAAAATCGTTGCAGTATCATTTCTGTTAATCTTACCTTCTGTTACATAGCAGCCGGCAATTCTTTGGGTCTTACCAACCGTAAATATTTGTCTAATCTCAACCTGACCTGTAGCGACTTCCTTAACCTCCGGAGAAAGTAATGATATCATTGTTTTTTCCATATCTTCAAGGATTTGATAAATAATATCGTATTTCTTGATTGTAACCCCTTCTCTTTCGGCAGCAGCAAGAGCGTTCGCATCCTCTTTTACTGTAAATCCCAAAATCAAAGCATTGGAAGCGGATGCAAGCATTACATCAGCCTCGGAAATATCACCTACGCCAACATGGATAATTTTTGTATTAATTTCTTTGGATTCAAACTGTGCAATTGCTTGAGAAACAGCCTCTGCAGCACCGTGAGTATTTGCCTTAATAATCAAATTCAATTGTACTGCACCGTCATCAGCAGCTGATTCACGTCTCATATGAGCCGGAAGCATTGCATCAAGACGCTTGTTACGTTCTTTTTCTTTTCTCTTGTCAACAATTGCCTTCATTTCTTTTTCGTTCTTAACAACCTCAAAGAAATCACCCGCATTCGGAACTTCTGTCAATCCCAGAACCTCAACCGGAGTTGACGGTTCAGCCTTTTGAATTCTTTCGCCCGAATCTGATAAAAGCGCTCTAACTCTTCCGCAGGCAGTACCTACAACAATACAATTACCTGTTCTAAGCGTTCCGTTTTGAACCAGAAGCGTTGCAACAGGTCCCTTACCTTTATCAAGGTTAGCCTCAATTACAACACCTGTTGCTTCTGCCTTTGGATTAGCCTTCAAATCCTGAATTTCAGCAACTAAAAGAATATATTCCAAAAGTTCATCAATACCTGTTCCTTGAAGAGCAGATACATTAACAGTAATTGTATCTCCGCCCCAAGCTTCCGGAACAAGGCCGTGTTCAGTTAACTGCTGCAAAATTCTATCCGGATCAGCGCCCGGTTTATCAATCTTGTTAACGGCAACAATAATCGGAACCTCTGCAGCTTTTGCGTGGTTAATAGCTTCAATAGTCTGAGGCATTATACCGTCATCCGCCGCAACAACAAGAATTGCAATATCAGTAGCTTTTGCACCTCTTGCACGCATCTCTGTAAATGCTTCGTGACCTGGAGTATCAACAAATACGATTTTCTTTTCGTTTTTATTATCAAGATAAACCGTATACGCACCGATTGACTGTGTTATACCGCCGACTTCAGTTGCAACAATTTTATGCTTAGAAGCCCTGATACTGTCAAGAAGTGTAGTTTTACCATGGTCTACGTGTCCCATAATACTTACAACAGGAGCACGTTTTTTAAGCAATTTCTTGTCGACTTCCGTTAAAGCTTTTTGCTTTTCTTCTTTTTCTAATTCTTCTTCGATATACGCATCAATATCTTCTTCCAAAACTTCAAGATTATATTCTGCGCATACTTTTTTAATAGTATCAACGTCTATAAGCTGGTTAACCGTTGCCATAATTCCCTGAAACATAAGAAATTTTACGATTTCAGCCGGGGTTTTTTGAATTTTATCAGCAAGTTCACTGATTGTCATTGCAGAATTGACAACAATCTGTTTAACTTCTTCCACAGCTTCTTCTTTATGGACTTTTTTCTTATGCTTTTGAGCTGCAGCCTTTTCAAGAGAAATCATTTCCTGATCTTCTTTTTTGGAATTAAAATCCTTATCTTTGCGTCTCTGGTCAGATTTCTTTTTAGAAGCTCCGCCTTTTCCTTCATAAATTTCTTGCGGAATAATTCTTCTTTCAACAAGCTTCTTTTCATGTTGTCCCGGCTTAGCCTGCTTCTTATCTTTTGCAGAATCGGCCTTTTCTCCTTCCGGTTTCACCGGTTTCGGAGGAGCTTTTCTTACAATTTCAATCCTTGATTGGTTTTTCGGATACTCAATTTTTGTTCTTTCTACACGGACAATAGGCTTTTCTGCCTTCTTAATTTCCGGAGCTTTTTCAATCTTTTCAACCTTTTCTACCTTCTGGACTTTCTCAACTTTTTCAACTTTCTGAACTCTTTCGACCTTTTCAACCTTAGCAGCAGGCTTTGCCTCTTCCGGTTTCACTTCTTCAACAGCAGGTTTAGCTTTCTTAACAACAAAAGCTTTTGGCTTTGCAGAACTCTTTTTCGGAAGAACGCCTAAATGTTCTTTAAGTTTACGGATTTGAGTAGGAGTTACTGTATTAGAGTGCGACTTAACAAAAATATCTATCTCGCCAAACTTTTCTATAACTTCTTTGCTTGTCATCCCTAATTCTTTTGCTAATTCACTAACTCTTATACTATCCATTCAAATTGTCCTTTCAAATTTTCTCTTCGCAAAACCTCACAACCATACTAGAAATTTCTGTTTTATCGAAGGCAGCGCTTGTTTTTAGCGCCTTATTAAGTTTTGATTTCTTAAAAGCTTTATCAATACAACTTTGATTATAACAAAGATATACAGATCTGCCAAATGTTACGGAATCCGGGTTTATTACTATGCTTCCGTCTTTATAATTTTTAGTAATCTTTATCATATCTTCCCGGTTTTTCATCTCACCGCAGCCGGCACATTTTCTCTGCACTAATTTACCTCTGCAAGCTTTTCAAGTTTAAGTTTTTGGTCATACTCAGTGAGTAAATCAATCAGTTCATCTAAATCACCGTCGATTACAGTCCAGACATTCAAGTTCTGGCCTATTCTGTGGTCGGTTAATCTTCCCTGCGGAAAATTATATGTTCTGATTCGTTCGCTTCTGTCACCTGTCCCGACTTGAGAACGTCTTAAGTCCGTAATTTCCTGCATCTGTTTTTGCACTTCCATATCATAAAGCTTTGCCTTAAGAATCTGGAGAGCACGTTCTTTGTTCTGGAGCTGGGAGCGCTCTTCCGTACAGAAAATCATAATTCCCGTCGGTTTATGGAACACTCTGGCCGCGGTTTCTACTTTGTTAACGTTTTGACCGCCTGCGCCCCCTGAACGAGCTGTTGTAATTTCAACATCATTCATATTAAGTTCGACTTCCACATCATCAACCTCCGGCATAACTGCAACTGTTGCGGTTGATGTGTGAACCCTGCCTTGAGATTCCGTCGCGGGAACCCTCTGAACTCTGTGAACACCTGATTCGTATTTTAGTCTTGAATATATGCTGTCGCCTTTCATGGAAATAATAACTTCCGAAACTCCGCCGGCTTCGCATTCTGTTTTACTCAAAATCTGCGTCTGCCAGCCTTTTTTATCAGCATATCTAAGATACATTCTCATAAGGTCGCCTGCAAAAATATTGGCTTCATCTCCGCCTGCACCGCCTCGGATTTCAAGCATAATGTCTTTATCATCCATCGGGTCTCTAGGAAGGAGAAGGACTTTCATCCTCTCTTCATACTCAGGAAGTTTCGCCTCATTTTCTTCCATCTCCGCTTTTAAGAAGCTTCTCATTTCTTCATCTTTTTCTTCATGAATCATCTGCTTAGCTTCTTCTATCGCATCATTAGCTTTTTTCCAGGCATAATATAATTCAACTGTTTCTTCCATAGACTTTCTCTGTTTAGAGAGGTCTCTGAATTTGTTATAATCTGCTATTACAGCAGGATCAGACAGAGTTTCACCGAGTTCCTTATATTTTTTCTCTATCTGAATAATTTTATCCAACATATCTTTCATAATTTACTTACCTCTTTAACTCAACTTTAACAGAAACATGCCGGAGCGTAAACAACATAAAAATTTACAACTTGATTATTTTGCAAAAGTGTATTAGAATACCCATAATAATTTTGTAAGAGTTGAGGATATTGTTGATATGAAAAAAGCTTTAATGATTGTTTCTGTACTAATGATTGCAGTTATATCGACAGCGTGCATTAATAACATGGCAGTACAGGAACTTAATAATAAGGCTGCAGAGTTTATGCAGAAAGGTGATTATGAATCTGCTATGAACAGACTGCAGGCAAGCTTGGATTTGGATTCCACAATGTATGAAACTTATTATAATTTAGGCGTTGCAGCTATTAATGCAAAAAAATACGAAAAAGCTATAGAGGCACTTGAAGGCGGCATAAAAATTAAACCTGATTATGCCGATTTTTATTATTCTCTGGGTATTGCTCAATCAGAACTTGCTGATGAGATTATGGCTAAAACGGAAGAAGAAGAGAATGCTAAACCGGAAGAAAATACCGATAATGTAAATGAGAATAATCCGCTTATGGAGGCTGATAAAAGGGTTGAAGCTTCTGAGGACAAAGCAAAAGCTGTTGAGTATAAAAAGGCTTCAGTTGAAAACCTTAATAAATATTTAAGTATGAATCCTAATACCGAGGATAAAGAAACAATAGAAGCGCTTATCCAAGAATCAAATTCTTTTATCAACGGTGACGATATACAATCTAAGGCTGAATAAATGTTTACATCCCCTTCTCAAATTTTATGTACAATTTGCGGCGTTAATATTTATTATTACGGCGTGATTATGGCAATTGCTATTGTTATAGGAACACTTATTTCAGATTGGGCAGGGACAAAATATTTTAACCTTAAAAAAGAAACAATAATTGATATGGCGCCTTACTTAATTATCTTCGGAATAATTGGCGCAAGATTATATTATTGTATTTTGAACTATGATTTTTACCTTAGATTTCCAACAGAAATAATAGCGATAAGACATGGCGGAATTTCGATTCACGGTGCAATACTTGGCGGAGCCTTCGGGCTATGGTTGTTTTCTATCAGACATAAGCTTCCGGCTCTCAAACTCTGCGACGTTTCAGTTATAGGATTGTCAATCGCACAGGGCATTGGAAGATGGGGAAACTTCTTTAACTCAGAAGCGTTTGGAGGACCGACAAATCTTCCGTGGAAATTGTATATTGCACCTCAATACAGACCAATCCCATACAGCGATTATGCGTACTTTCATCCGACATTTCTATACGAAAGTATTTTAGATGTCGTTATTTTTGCAATTATTCTTTTTCTTGTTAAAACTAATAAAATAAAAAAAGAGGGAAACTTAGCGCTTATATATCTTATAATGTATTCTATTGTAAGAATTGCAGTAGAAAGCTTAAGGCTTGACAGCGTAAAATATATTATGGGAATGCCTGTTGCAATATTTGTGTCCATAAGTATAATAGTTTTATCAGTTTTACTTCTGATTTACAGAAAATATACAAATAAGTAGGAAGGGTTTATTATGAAAAAAAAGATTATCACATTATCAATGACTTTAGCAATGTTATGTTCAACTGCCGTTTTTGCAGCGCCATCACCGCAGAAAATTGCAGTTGTTGATATACAGAAAGTTGTTGCATCATCTTCTCAGGTAAAAGCTCTCAAGTCTTCTCAGGAAGCTAAGAATAAAGAATTAACAAATTTTATCAAGAACGCACAGGCAGATGTCAACAAACAAACAGATGCAAAAAAGAAAAAAGAACTTGCTGAAAAATATGAAAAACAATTAGCCTCTAAAAGAGAAGCTAATGCGAAAGATTACGCAACAAAGTTAAAAGCAGCAGACGAAGCTATTACATCTCAAATCGGTAAAAAGGCGGCTGAGATGGGCTACACAATGGTATTGCCTAAATCTGCAGTAATTTACGGCGGAGATGATATAACAGCAACTATATTGCAGGTAATCAAATAGACAATGAAAGCTGTATTATTTTACGGACCGCAGGACATAAGGTATGAAGAAACAAGAATTAAACCTTTAGAACAAGGTGAAATTCTTGTTAAAATTGAAGCGGCTCTGACCTGTGGTACAGATGTTAAAACATTTAGACGCGGACATCCTGTTTTAATAAAGCGAGTTCCGTCAGGCTTTGGCCATGAATTTTCTGGAATAGTAGAAAAAGTTGCAGAAGGTGTAAAAAATGTTAAACCCGGAGACAGGGTTGTTTGTGCAAATTCTGCTCCATGCGGTGAGTGTTTTTACTGCAAACGAGGCGAGTATAATCTATGCGAAAATCTTGATTTACTAAATGGAGCTTACGCCGAGTACATAGTGGTTCCCTCAAGAATTGTCGAAAAAAATACACTGATTCTTCCGCCAAGTCTTCCTTTTGAGAAGGCTGCCTTTACTGAGCCGCTTGCTAATGTTGTTCACGGAATAGAAAGAACCGGCATAAAACCGGGACAAACCGTAGGGGTAATCGGGATTGGCCCTATAGGGCTTATGTTTGCCCGGCTTGCTAAGCTCAAAGGCGCAAGAGTTATTGTTGCAGGAAGAAACCCTTTGAAGTTAAAACTTGCAGACGAATTTGCCCATGCAGACGAGATAGTAGATCTTAAGAAATATACTAATCCTGAGAAAATATTCAAGGATTTTTCTGATGAAAAAAAGGGGCTTGACGTAGCAATAGAATGTGTCGGAATGCCTGAAATATGGGAGCTCGTATTCTCTTGTGTCCGTCCCGGCGGAACTGTTCATTTCTTTGGCGGCTGCAAGTCAGGCTCCAAGGTCAGTATTGATACAACAAAAATGCACTATGGCGATATAAGACTGATGAGCGTATTTCATCATACTCCTAAATATTTTAGACAATCACTGGATTTAATTGCATCCGGTGATATAGAAGTAGAAAAACTCATAACAGATACCCTTCCGCTTGATAAGGTTCAATACGCGATGGAAAGACATATTGCCGGGAATGCGATTAAGTTCTTAATCAAACCTTAAGCCTATTTCTTAGCAGCATTAAATTTAAGCTTTTTTGATTTCAGTAAGTGTCGGATCCAACAAACGTCTTCCGATATTATCAAAATTTATTGAAAACAGTGTTTTGTTACCGTATTTAATCATCTTTTCTACAACACCCGAACCGTATTTAGCATGCGTAACAACATCCCCCTGTTGAATATTATCACTCATAACCATATCTTCTTGCGGAATATCGGCATTATACACAGGAACAATAGGAGTTGTAGAGCTTCTTGTTTCTAATATTTCAGAAGAATCATTATCGTCTATAGGTGTAATGGTTGAGCTTTCCTCAGGAATTTCTTCCAATATACCGTCTTGGTCTGCTTCTGCAAGCTCTTCTAGTGTATTATCTGAATCACTTACTTCTTCAAGAAAATCCCCTGCATCACTGTTTAGCTCATCTATAAAATCTAAATCAGAATCAGAGATTTCATCGTCTTTTCTTGAAGTGAAAACTTTATCAACATCTTTTACAATTTGTTCGTCAAGCGATAATTCTTCGTCTTCATCTTCTTCCATATCTATAACAATATCATTTTCATCCGCATCCTGCGGGTCGAGTTCAACAATAGAATCAAACTCGTCATCCAATGTTAATGGAAGTATGTCGATTTCCTTTTCGGAATCTATTGGCTCGTCCTGCGAGTTAATTTCATCCGGAAGCGGAGTCTCGACGATTTCAGGCTCTTCAATATCAATATCAGCAGGGACTTCAATCTCTTCCAGAATTTCTTCCTCTGCTTGTGGTTCAACAATACCGACATCATCGCTCTGCTGTTCCAATTCTTCTAAAACAGAATCCGTCTCCAGCTCCTCTGTTAGCGAAATCTCTTCAAAATCTTGAGTGTTAAATTCTTGCGGATTGTATTCTTCGATTTCTTCTGTCGGATGCACTTCTGTTTCAAAACTCTCTGACAAAGGAACTTCTTCATAACTTTCTTCAACAATATCCTCGTCAGGCGTAGAAGAAGGTGTATCCTCTTCTAAATCAGCTTCCGTTATTTCTTCTGCAGCCTCATCCGCACTATCTTCCTCTGAAGTTTCCTCTTCTCCTTCAAACATATTTTCGGGAAGCGTAGCCTCTGTATCACCAATGGCTTTAGATATAATATCGTCCGATTTTTCTTCTATACTTGCCAAAATTTCTTCGGAAGATGGGATATTCTCTGGCGCCTCTTCTTCGTTCTCTTCCAAGTCGACTTCTACTATTTCAGAAGATAATGCCGCAGGATTTTCATTATTTAGAACCTCTTCAAACTCTTCATCCTGAGAATTTTCTTCCTCCGGAATTTCCGGCTCTTCATTTACAATAGGTTTTGCAACCTCTACAGTCTCATCAATTCTGGTCAGAAGTGATACAAGAGGTATGTAATTAGTAGCTTCGCCGACAAGAAGATATGTATCCTTCGGCATTGAACTTAAGAATGTTGAATAGATATTAAATATTGTATTGTTTGCAAAAGAAGGTACTACAATAAAATTATCAAAAATATTTTTTATATCATTCAAATACTTAAATTTTGAATGAGTAACAATCGTTGTTGCAACAGCTTCATCAGATAAAATATTTTTTATGCTTTTTTTACTGACAACATTTGATAGCTCAAGGAAAACCTGTATTTCAGTATGAGCCTTAAGAGATTCATATATAAAATCCAGATACTTATTCTGAAAAGCCGAATCCAATTTAGATAAATCCAAAATAACACACTGAGAATCCAAAATATCTCCGAGCCTGTCAATTTGGTTTTTGTTACTTGCAAAATACCCAAGCCTGTGAAATTTAGCAAGCTTGTTTTTCAAAACAAGAAGCTTAAACACATGTGAATTGTCAACCATATCATCCACAATAGCTTTGAGTGTTTCAAACGGCACAAAAGGTACTGTCTCTGAATACTCGGCAAGGTCTTTGAAGATTTCCATTATCAAAGATTTGCTCTCGGAGGTTGCGTCATTGAGGCAATCTTGATACATAAAAGCAAGAGAGTCTTTATTCAGAGGGAGCTTAAAATCCACGCCTGCAGTATATTTTTTTGCATCAACAATCCCTAAAGTGTCAATAATAACAACTTTTTTCCCGAGGTTATTAAACTGTTTTGTTAAATTCCTTATGACAAGATTATTAGAAGTCTTATCATCAATGCTCATCAGCATTTTTTTATCAAACGCAGACGCATCAATTTTAATATTAATATTTTCACCTGCGGTTTTTCCTGCAATAACAGGGCTTTGAGTAATAATGGAATTGCTTAAGATATCAAAAGTAAATGGCTTTATTTGTGCATCTTTTGATGGAAGTGTCTTATCGTATGCAATAAGTTCTCCGTCATATAAAAACAAAATTTTTCCGTAAGCTATAGAATTTTCTCCGGCTCTTTTAATTTGAAAAATTTGTGCAATATAGCTTTTATCCATTCCGTCAATCTGTACAAATGACGATAAACAGGTATTCTTGTCTGCTTCTAATTTGATAAAACCGTCTCTTACTTCTAAAATCTTCATCAAGTACCCTCTGCAAAAAAATTTTACCATGAAAATGCCTATTTCAATACAAATTTTTACAAAATGATACCAAAAACTAACTATTTACTTTTGTGTATAATTCGTGGTTTAATTCAAGTATGAAAGAATTTGATTTAAATAACAAGATTAGAGCTTGTATAAAACAAAATAAAAACACTCCGCGCATAGCTCTTACTTTAAATATTTCTATAAATGATGCAGAAAAGGCTGCCGGAGAATATACGATAATGAACCGCCTTCTTTTGAAGGGTACAAAAACTCGTACATCAGAAGAGCTCGCTGCGATTCTGGACGAAAACGCAATAGATTTAAATGCGGAGATGAAGTCAGATTATCTGAGATTCAGATTTGTTTGCCTCAATGAAGACTTTGAACTCGCTCTGGATATTTTGAGTGATATTATACAAAATTCAACCTTTGAAGAATTTGAAAAAGAAAGAACAAAGCTCAAAGGTGAATTAACTGCAGAGCTTGATTCAGCAAGAGTAAAGGTTTCAGATTTATTCACAAAAACAATTTACAAAAACCATTACTATGGACACAGTTATACCGTAATCCTTGATGAAATAGACAAGGTTACAAAAGACGATGTAAAAAATGCTTACCAAAACATTCTTACAAACAGCCGCAAATCACTTGCTCTGGTTGGAGACGTTGAGGGAGCAGAAGAGCTGTTAAACAAATATTTGGGAATTATTCCGCAGGCTATTGATATAAACTCTAATATTGAGCCGCCAAAAGCTCTAAAGCAAGAATACTCGGAATTAATCAAAGAGGATGCAAATCAGGCTCAAATTCTTCAAGGCTGGCTTGTACCGACTATCGGAAGCGAGGATTATCCTGTAATAATGCTGATGAATGTTATCTTAGGTGCAAGCGGTCTGTCCTCCAGACTTTTTATGGAGCTTCGTGAGAAAAAGGGGCTTGCATATACTGTAAGAACGGCTTATGAAACACATATAAATACGGCAGCATTTAGTATTTACATAGGAACAGAGCCTTCTAATATTGAAACTTCAATTGCAGGGTTTAAAGAAGAAATAGAAAAGATTAAAACAATTCCTGTTTCAGAAGAAGAACTCCATAATGCAAAAAACAACCTTATCGGAAAGCAGCAATTTATTACGGAAACAAATTCCCAACAGGCAAATATGATGGCTTACTATTCAATAATGGGAAAACCGTTTGGGTATCAAAAAGATATTATTGAAAAAGTTAAGCAGGTTACTCCTGATGATATTCTGCGCTGTGCAAATAAATATTTCACAGAAGACTATGTTCTTTCTATCCTGAAACCCTAATGAGGAATTGACATGCTAAAAGGCAACAAGAAAAACCCTTCAGTTCTCATAATTGGTTGTTTTCACGGAGACGAACCGCAGGGCAAGTTTTTGATTGAAGAATATTTGAAAGAAAATCCGGATACGAGAATACTTTTTATCCCATGCCTTAATCAATACGGATTTGAGAATAAGACAAGAACCAACTCTAATGGGGTTGATTTGAACAGGAACTTCCCGACTTCAAATTGGGAGCTAACCCAACGTAATGAATTCTTTGGAGGTGATTCTCCTGCAAGCGAGCAGGAAACAAATTTCGTAATCGAAACCATAGAAAAATACAACCCCAAAGTTATTTTAACTCTCCATGCGCCATTTAAAATTGTTAACTACGACGGAGACGCAGAAGAGCTTGCGCAGAAAATATCGGAAATTATAAACTACCCTGTTGAGCCGTCTGTAGGGTATCCGACCCCGGGAAGTTTTGGAACCTGGGCAGGAATTGAAAGAAAAATTCCGACCATAACACTTGAATTAGATGAAGAGATTGATGTAGAATTACTCAAAGAGCCGGTTTTTAAAATTTTTAAAATGCTTGAAAAATATTAAGGATTACAAATGGAAGATATAAAAAAGATTGTAAAAGATTGCGAATTAAAACACGTTGCAATAATAATGGACGGAAACAGAAGGTGGGCTAAGGAAAGAAACCTTCCCTCCGCCGTAGGACATAAAAAGGGTGTTGATTCTCTAAAGGCTGCAATGAAGGCTTGTGATGATTTTGGTATAAAGTATTTGACAGTTTACGCTTTTTCTACCGAAAATTGGAACAGAAAGCCGGAAGAAGTCAGCTTCTTGATGGATCTGCTTGCTCAAACATTGAAAAATGAATTAAAGGAAATGGATGAAAATAACGTTGTAATATCCTTTATTGGGGATACCACAAAGCTTAATCCAAAATTACAGGAAATCCTTGCAGATTCTGTAGAGACAACAAAAAATAACACCGGAGTAAATTTACAGATTGCATTTAATTACGGCTCTCGAGATGAGATTGTGCACGCAGTAAGAGAAATTATCGCCTCCGGAGAAAAGGATATAACAGAAGAAACAATCTCTAAACATCTTTATACAAGAAATATTCCTGATCCTGATTTGCTCATAAGAACCGGCGGTGAAATGAGAGTTTCTAATTATCTTTTATGGCAGATTGCGTATTCAGAATTTATTGTCCTCAAAAAATACTGGCCCGAGTTTGATAAAGAGGCCTTGGCAGAGTGTGTAAAAGAATTTGCTCGCAGAAACCGCCGCTACGGAGCGGGGTAATTTGGCTTGGGGAAAAATAGCTAGAAAACTTACTGATTTTCTTTCTTTACACCGTCAATGCTGTCATCAAGCAAATGGAGCATATCAATAGCAAAAGTCAGCCCAGCACCTAGCTCCATAGCATTTAACCAGAGTTTTTTCCCTTTATAGTTATGTGCTTTAGAAAAATATAGAAGCCCCGCGGCCGTACCCAAAGTCATTCCACCGCCTAGAACAGTTAAACGTTTCTTCATGCTGTACTTTCGTTCATTATTTTTAAAATTAATATCGGGATTAGCATACAAAGGCTGGATTTTCATATGCAAAGTTTTAAAAAATGTCAAACAAATTCCTTAATTTAGAAAAAGCATCTTTCCATTTTGGATGCGGTCTGGATGCTACAAACAGCCTGAATAGCATTGCAAGGGATAATGCTGTAAATCCTGTAGTCGAAATTACATCTTCATCAGTTATACTTTTTCCCTGTTTAATTGAATTATATAACTTTCCTAGTATCGGACCAAATGCCAGGGCAGAAACTCCTGCCCATAGAGCATTTTTCCCGGTCTGTTTCATAATTTCTTTAGAAGAGCGTTTAACATTGTTTTTTGAGCTATGATATATATCAGCACAAATTCCAACACTCATATCAATCGCAAACCATCCTAATGTCGAGACAACCTTATTTCGGGATCTGCTATCTGTTCTATTATTATCAAGTGTTGCAATTGATGAAAAATTTATCAAGCTTATTCTCCTTCTGCCCAGTCTGCAACTTTATCCAAAACTTTATTTCTGACCTTATTACATAAATAGTTTGTAGCTAAGGCGCCTATACCAGCTCCTATTATAGCACCGACAGGCCCACCTAACATAGCCCCTATCGTACTTCCCTTTGCTAACCCGGCTCCCCAAGCTGCATGACGAACAGGATTTCCGTAATCAGCCATTTTCATTGCAACTTTCCAACCTTCCATTTCTGTTTTAGCCTCTGCTAATTCTTTTAATCTATTATATCCAGTTACGGCTCCACCTAGCTCATGAAGGATTTCACCTTTATCAGATTTAAATGTAGGCCTCTGCCTTTGTGCTGCCGAATATTGATTATAAATATTAGTATTTAATAAGACTTTCATATTATATCTCCTTTTACATATCCTTAAACAATTCCATCAAATACATCCCATAATTCCCTTTTTAAACGCTTTCCTATACAAGAAATCTTGTCCTTTATATTATGAACAGATTCTTCTTTTTGCTTTTGCGTGTCTTGGAAAGTTTCTGAAACATTTTTTTCAAAAGTATCAGTCTTATTTTTTATGAATGATGAAATTTTTTTTACTTTTTTTACAACAACATCTTTAGAAAAGATTTTATTAGGTAATAAATTGATTCTCATTGCTATAGTTACCAAACTTATTAAAATTATTTAAATAACACTATTTAAAACTTCGTTAAATTATTAATCAAAAAAGTCCGCTATCTTTTCAAGAATACTCCCTGTAGCTTCACTCGCTGTATCCTGGACGCTGTCATCTGATAATACATCCTTTGCATTTTCAGTTAATTGTCCGTCAGAACAACGTTTACCGGTTGCCATTTCCCAAGAGTATTTTATTTTATCCCAAAGTGTGCGAGGGCCTTCGGTAAGATTTGGAGGTGGAAACTGACCGCCATTCATTGACTGTCCTGCTAAAATGGCCAGACCACTTGCTGCCGGTAAAGCCGTCCTTTTAACAATCTTGCTGTTCAATACTTTTTGAGTTGTGATAGCATCTACTTTCATGTCTACTCCTTTAAAATTCCTAACATATACCCAAAGTTTCTATTTGATGTATAATCACATATAACTATGTTATCTATCACCAATATAAACAACTTTAATGTGAATTTTACCTCGGGGCTTTCTCAAAAAATATTAGCCCGGGGGCTGATTTTAAGTACCGATAATTTAGAAAAAATGGCCTTAAAAGAAAAAAATATAGACGCAAAATTTAATAATAACAAGCCTCTAGCCCTTTGTTTTGCTAACGTTTGGCAAATATTCGATTTACTAAAAAACAAGACAAATTCAAATTTATTTCTTATGAAATTTCCAAGATACAGAGTGTTCAACCGAGATAATCTTGTACTAAAGAATAATGCAGAAAATTTTTGCATACCGGAATCCTGTTTGGTACTGAATAATGAACCCCCTTTTGAAACTTCGTCTATTTTTCAGCAAAAGATAGGCAGCCTGAAATCTTTAGATGAACATCTTGACGCGGATTTTAGGCAGGGAAAGCGTAGTTCCGGACATTTTCTATCAGAAATAATACATGAAATAATGCACTCTATTTATATAAATCACATTTATAATAAATATGGGTACGATGGCATTTGTCCATATACAAAGAGCTTATATCCGACGCAAACAGGTTCTGGTTTAAAAGTAATGGAAGAATTGCAGCATAAAACTTTTAGCAGTCGTGAAAATGAAGTCTTAAAAAATGTTCTGGGAGATTATTCTACACAACCTCGCAATCAATATCACGAAGTCTTTGCTGAAACTTTTACAAAGCTTATTTGTGACAGCCTAGCCGGTATACGTCCTGTTGCGAATCCGCTTGAGAGCCTAAAAAATTATCCTAAAGAATTTTTGGATATTCTTTTTAAAGTATTGCAGATTTAATACTTCTTATTTACCAGCGAATTATGCGCCAGAAGTTCTATTTCGTCATCCAGCGGCTCCGGTTTAGCACCGAGCGCAAGCTCTATCATATAATCCGCAAAATGAGGATTTTTTGGCAAAAAAGAACCGTGTAAATATGTTCCGAAAACATTTTTAAATCTAGCTCCCTCTGTCTTGTCCTCACCGTTATTTCCGTTTCCGACAAAAACCTTCCCAATAGGAACAGTATCCCCTTGAAGATACGTAAGCCCGCTATGGTTCTCAAACCCGACCAGTGTATGCGGTTCAACCAAATCTGTTTCTGCGGTTACATTCCCGATAAAACGTTTATTCCCGGCGACCGTATAAGCGTCTAGAAGACTTATTCCTTCAAGCCTCTCACCGTTATGAGGCTGGTAATAATGCCCCATAAGCTGGTATCCGCCGCAAATTCCTAAAAACACCGCCATACGGTCACGCTCTTCCGTAAAAAAATCTTTATTTTTAAGAAGCTCTTTTGAAACTTCTATCTGCTGTAAATCCTGCCCGCCTCCGATAAAATAAATATCATGCCTGCCGATTTTATCCCCAACACCGATTTCATCAAGCTCAACTGTTATTCCGCGCCACTGACAACGTCTGATAAGCGCAAGAATATTTCCGCCGTCACCGTAGATATTTAATAATTTCGGATATAAATGCGCAACTCTCAGCTTTTTCATAATCAGCCTGCCAATTCTCTTATAAGCTTCACCGATTTTTGGCGCTTGTTTGTATGGGTTTTAATATACTCATCAAGCAAATCAAAGCATACCTGACAAACCTTTTCAGTGGCCTTTTTGTCATAATCGCTTTCGAAATCAAAATCAAACTGGAGCATAGCCTGCAGAAAATCCCGGATTTTATGGTGCATTTTCAACTTAACGCCCAAATGTTCGTTACATTCTTTACATACAATTCCGCCCATTGAAGATGAGAAGTACATATCTTCATCAAGAACCTGCTCTCTGCAGCAAAGGCAGGTATCTAATTCAACACAGAATCCCATAATAAGCAGGATTTTCAGTTGAAATTTGATAGCCGCAATCAGCATATCTTTTTTCTCTGACGCGTTAGAAATTCTGTTGAGCGCTTTGTATAAAAGATCATAAACTTCTTCTGATGCAGCTTCCGAACCCTCGCCAAAGTTCATCACAACCTCGGATATGTAAGATGAAAGCATCAGCTTATCCATATCTTCTCTTGTTTTTCTAAAATGATTAACCGTCTGTGCTTGAACAATCGTATCCATAGAACGTCCTTTGAGAAGCTGGAGCGAATTTGCAACGAGCAAATCCATTCTTGCACCGAGTTTGCTCTTCGGTTTTTTAATCCCCTTTGCAACGCCCTTAATAAGACCGTTGTCCTTGGAGTACATTACAATTATTTTATCCGCATCATTGAGGTTGTATGATTTTAAATTTATTGCCTCTGTCACATAGTTATTCATAAAGAGCCTTTGTACCCTGGTATACTCCTCTAAATATCTTTTCAAGCTCTGGCGCATCATTAGAATTTTCAAGCGCCAATTCCTGAGTAATACAGCCCTCATTTGCAAGCATAGCAAGAGATGAGTTGAGGGAAATCATTTCATCAACAGTATTGCTGCTTAGCAATGAATAGATTTCTTCTGATTCATCTTTTATCAGGTAATCCTTAATCGTAGATGTAACAACCATAACTTCGCATGCAGGGAATCTCTTTTTCTGAGCTTCCGAGTAGATTAATTTTTGAGCAACCGTTGCCCTTAAAGTTTCTGCAAGTTGCTTTCTTACAATAAATCGGTTCGATTCATCAAACATATTAACAATTCTATTAATCGTTTGTACGGCATCATTTGTATGCAGGGTTGAGAATACAAGGTGTCCTGTTTCTGAGGCTTTTAGAGCTGCTTCCATTGTTTCTCTGTCTCTGATTTCGCCAATAAATATAACATCCGGATCCTGTCTTAATGCGTATTTAATCCCATCGGCAAAAGTTGCGGTATCAACACCGACTTGTCTTTGAGAGACCACACTTTTATGGTTTTCGTATACATATTCAACAGGGTCTTCAATTGTTATTATATGTTTAGCGGAAGTTGCATTTATTTGATTAATAATAGATGCAATAGTTGTAGATTTACCGCTGCCGGTTGGACCAGTAACCAGAACAATACCGTTTTGATAATTAGCAAATGAATACAGCACTTCAGGCAGAGACAAATTTTTCAACTCTGGAATTTTGTATGGGATATTTCTCACAACCAGAGCCGGCTGACCGAGCTGCCTGTTGTAATTTATACGAAACCGTGAACAGTCCTTAATCTCATACATAAAATCAACATCGCACATCGTAAAAATTCTATCTCTGATGGAAGCCGGAACTATATCCAGAATTGCATTATCTACATCTTCTTTAGTAAGCGGCGGAATTTTTGTTTTAATAATAAACCCATTTTTTCTTATATAAGGGGAAGACCCTACCATTATATGTTCATCTGATGCGCCTATAGCAACAGCTTCTCTTAAAAACTTCAAAATATTGAAATACTCATCCATCTACACTCTCTCCTCCTATTTGAGTATATCATTTCGTTAGTTTTTTGACAACAAAAAAAATCCGGTCCTATAACCGGATGAAATTTATTTTAAATTGTGTTGATTAGCAAGAATAGCTGCAGCTTCCGCCAGAGAAACTTGAACCTGATGATACGGATACTGAAGCTGATGCTATAGATCCGCAAGTTTCACCGCCGCCAGAGTAAGCGATTGAACCGCAGGTTTCACCCATACCAGAATATGCGATAGAACCGGTTGTTTCTGAGCTTTCGCCAAATGCCATAATTGCCGCATCAGATGGACCTGAATAAAAACTGCAAGTATCAACTCCGCCATCAGACGGTGCTGCAGAAATTAATGAAGTGTTATTTGAAATTAAATGTGTTGTTTTAGGAGCAACATCTGCGCCTATAAACTTGAAACATGTGCTTTGTTTTTCATCTGAATTTAGTGTTAACATAACCATTATCCTTACTCAGTGTTTACATATATATAAAGTAAATATTTTTCTTCTGATTTCACAGACGAATTATTTCTTTACAAATGTTAACAAACTAAGCATGGATGGATTCATGCATCACTGCATTATAGATGTACCTATAATATACCGTCAAAACTGCGAGCCAGCCTTTGCTGCTCATCCAGTATAATTCCAATTATTGTTCCTAGTGTTGAAATTTCACTGGCTTTATCAAAATTATGCTCACAATAGCCTTTGGCAATTTCCAGCAAATCAATATTCAGTGTTATTTGTTCCTCAATATGAGAAATTTTTACTATTAAATCTTCCATTTCCATAACTCAAATATACAAAAGATTTTTTCTTTTGTCAAGAGATTTTGGAAAATATATTAAAAAATATTTAGAGTAGGATATTTGTAAAACCTGTCTCTATTACTGCAATGTTGTACTTATCAGCCAAATCCAATACATCTTTAGGTGCTTGAGGAATCATGATTAACCCAATTCGGCCTTGAGCTGCAACATTAACATCATGTACCGTAATCGGCATATCTGACGCCAAGACAGCTTCCTTTGACATATCACAGGAATAATCAAGTGCAAACTCTACTGATGCTCTGTGCAGGCCTTGAGATACTGCTGATGTTTTCAAGTCTTTTGCGATTACTATAGCCTGTGAAGAGGCATGTTTTGCAATCTTCCAGGCAAACACAGCATCTTCTATTTGCTCGACTGTCGGCTTCTGCTTAGAAACAACTTTGAAAGTATCCTTTGTAAGCTCACTTGTATTCGGGCTCTGAGTAAGTGTTCCTAACGGTGTCACTTTAATATCTTCAGAAAGAAATTTCTTGTAATCCTTGAGCGGAGTATTTATCGTTACATAACAAATATCCCTTCGTTCAAGTATCTCTAAAGCATTTTTAGTAAACTTTGGAGCAACAATAATATTAGAACTCTTCATGATTTTTGCAATATCACTGTCAACTTCTGCAGAAACAACAACAGTCGCATTCATAAACTCTATCGGATTAGAATCCATAGTTTTTTGAACAGCTTCTTCCAGAGATTTTCCGAGCGCTACTGCACAAATTCCGGTACCTGCAGTCGTTGCAGCGGCGTTTACATCAAAAAACTCGCTAATTACATCCAAGCCTTTTGTGATACTTATAATATCTGTGTATGACAAATTCTTACTTGTTTCATAATCAATTGTTTTTTCGTTTTTATTAATTTCGGCTTTTTGATAAATATTCTCACCGCACGTTATTTCTATATTGTCGATATTCATTCTGTCTCCTTACTGTTCTGTTGTTATTCCGATAGGCGCTGTTGTAGCAGGAATCGGCGCTAATGGAGCAGGAGTTTCCTCCACTCTTTCGGATGGCACTTCAATTGTCTGAACTTCTTTTCGTTTCAATGGTGTAAAGTTCTGGAGCATGCCGTTTGGCTTAATACTTGTCGGTTTTATAATCGGAGCCTCCGGCGGCTGCTGAGAAGCTTTCTGAGCTTCTTCCAACTCTTTTCTCTCCTTCTCTTCCAAAGCTTTTTTTGCTTCGCTTTGAGGGATTATTGATACACCCGGCGCCTTGAACGGATTCAAAATAATTTCAGGATACTCAAAATCCGCGTTACCATAAGGTTCTGTTGCAACCTTCATAACATCCTTCCAGATTAGAGCAGGAACTGTACCACCGGTTAAATTACCCATTCTGGAGTTATCATCATTACCGACCCATACACCTGTTACAACATCAGGAGTAAATCCAATAAAGTACGCGTCTTTGCTGTCATCCGTTGTTCCTGTTTTACCCGCAGCAGGCTTTCCGATATTTGCAGCACGTCCGGTACCATTTGTAATAACAGTTTTCATAATTGCAGTCATTGTTGCAGCGGTATTTAAGTTCAAAACCTTGCTTGAACGTGCTTTTTTAGCCTCATACAAAACCGTTCCCCTTGAGGATTCAACACGCTCAATTGCATAAGGTTCGACCTTAAAGCCGCCGTTTGCAAAAACTCCGTACGCTCTGGTCATTTCAAACAGCTTAACACTGTTTGAGCCGAGTGAAATTGTATAATCATAAGGAATCGGTGTTGTTATACCCATAACTCTTGCAAGCTGAATAACTGGTCTTACGCCAATTGCGTCCATAAGTCTTGCCGTACAAACGTTAGATGAAACCATTAACGCAGTGTAAAGCGGAATCGGGCCGCGGTATTTGTTACCGTAGTTTTTCGGAGTCCAATTTCCTGCCTTAAACGGTAAGTCATCAATCATATCGTTTGGAGAATATCCTTTTTCGATTGCTGCTGTATAAATAAACGGTTTAAACGCAGAACCTGAGGGCCTTGCAGATTGTGAGACGCGGTCATACTGGCTCTTTGAGTAATCTTTTCCGCCTGCATAAACAAGGATTCTGCCGTCAATCGGACTGAATGAAAAGACTGCAGCCTGATTTTTGTCTTGTTTAAGTCCCCAGGCATTGAGATTTTTTAGTATAGCCTCATTCGCAGCCACCTGCGCTTTATAATTCAGAGTTGTAATTACTTTATAGCCTCCGTTTACAATCTCGTCTTCAGTAAAGCCGAGTTTTTGCAAATCTTTCATTACATAATCACAAAAATACGGCGCCTTATTTGTCGCATACATCATCGGCATTGTAGAAAGCTTAATAGGAGCCTTTTTAGCCTTATCCATAGTTTCTTTGTCAATGTATTTCATTTTATACATTCTTGTAAGAACCTGATTACGGCGCTTTTCTGCGAGTTTAATATTATTATACGGAGAATAAACAGAAGGCGCCTGCGGAAGCCCTGCTATCAAAGCCATTTCAGGGAGCGTCAGTTCATTAAGATTCTTGTTAAAATAAATCCTTGCCGCCCCTTTTACCCCATAGGCGCCTGAGCCTAAGTATACATTATTCAAATACATTTCCAAAATCTTATCTTTAGAAATAGTTTTTTCTATCTGGGCTGCAACTTGAAGCTCTTTTATTTTTCTTGTAAATGTTTTCTCATTAGACAAAAATAAGATTCTTGAAAGCTGCTGGGTAATTGTACTTGCGCCCTGAACAACATGTCCTGCAAGTATATTTGCAACCATTGAGCGGGCAAGCCCCAATATATCGTATCCGGGATGTTTATAAAAATTTTTATCCTCTGTGGCAATTAAAGCTTTTACAAGGTCTTCAGGAACCTCTTTCAATTCAACGTTAGAATAAGCATAAGCCGCAAATGTCTTAATAACTTCACCGTCGCCTGCGCAGAAGGTTGTTACAATATTCGGTTTTAAAGTATTAAGATTCTTAATCGGTGGAAGCGATACCAGATAAAGTTTCAGGGCAATCATGCCGGCCAGCATAACGCCAAGCCCGAAAACAAAAAGCCCTGCAAGAAAATTAAACAGCGGATTATCTACTGTCAATCTCTTGGAACCGCCTCGTTTACGGTTTTTCGGAATATTATAATTTCCCATTTATATACCTCGTTGTTTTTTTATTTAAATCTCAGTAATATATAATTAATATTCTATCAAAGAAATATATTAAAGGAGTTTTTTAGCAATATAATGTTAAGTTTTTTGACGATATTAAAAAACGAAATTTTATCATATTTTGTACCCGAAAAAATGGAGTACAAAATCACCGGTAAATGCCTTAAATGCGGGAAGTGCTGCAGGTATATGTATAGTTTTGATACATACACAACGACTGATTTTAAAATTATGCAATTTCTATTCCCCGCCTACCGCAGATTTTATATCAGAGGCAAGGACGAGGAAGGTAATCTGATTTTTGCGTGCAAATACGTAACAGAAGAAGGTCTTTGCTCGGTTTACGATAAGCGGCTTAAGATGTGCAGAAATTACCCTGCCAAAAAGATTTCGTACCCTGGAAAACTCCATCCGGGATGCGGGTATAAAGTAGAAGACAAAAGCTTTGATAAGTATTTAGAAAACTTAAAGAAAGATTGACAGTAGAAATGTCTGCTTATATAATAAATTTACCAGACAAAGCTATGATGATATATCCAATCTCACATATCAACACCCATATACCATTCAAATCCGACATTAATTCTAAAAAGGAAAAGAAGATTTCTACCCCTATGAAAGTAGGAATCGGTACTCTTTCGGCTCTTGCCGTAACAAGCAGCGCTGTTTTAATCAGAAGAAAAGCACAAAAGCCGATGATTTGGAAGGTTCAAGAGGATCTCTCAAGGATTTTTGGCAGAGAATTTACACTTGATGAGACAAGAGATTTAGCTGATAAATACAAAAGAATATATCATAACAGAAACACCGCAACCTATATAACAGAATTAAACAAACAGCTAAAAGAAGATTTTGGATATAAAAATACCAACATTACCTTGAATATAGACGGTACACTGGGAGCTTGGGATAAAGTAAACGGCAGACTGCACGTAACACCTGCCGACCAAAAAACTCACGATCGGGTTTTGCACCGGCATAAAAGGGATATTTTTGTCACAATGGTGCATGAATATACTCACGTGAAACAGAGCGAAATCGCTTACAGAACATCTCCAGAAGAATTAAACAAAGCACTTATAAAACGAAACTATAATGCCAATTTAAATGACAAGTACAGTCCTGAAAAAGAACTGCTGGAAAAAATGGCAAGAGAGCAGAATCTAACTCTTGAGGAAGCTAAAGAGAAAAGGCTTGAGGAATTGTATAATTCCCCCAATGAATACAGGTTAAAATGGATGGATGAGGCATTTGGAAATATGGAAAAATTCCAACCGTATACTGAGGAGTATATGAGAGGCCTTAGTTATATTGAAGAAAATGGGAAATATGTTTCTGCCGAACAAAATTTTGCAGAATACAGAAAAAATTGGCTTGAAGAAGAGGCTTA
>CALURX010000011.1 GCA_944323265.1 Candidatus Gastranaerophilales bacterium | reverse complement strand
CGTGGCTATCTCCTTTCTTTTACTATTTTAGTACCTTTTACGAGATAGTGTTGCGATTACTTCTTGAATCCTGTAATATTATAAACACTGGATTTAAAGGGTATATATTTTATATAGAAAAATAGTAGCATGCAATAATAGTTAACTTTACACAAATGTTTTTTGTGCTACTATAATATATAGATACAGAGGGATAGAGGAGAAAGATTTTGACTCAACAGAACATGTTTTCAGATGGTAAGATTGTACCGGTTAATATAAGAGAAGAGATGAAGCGTTCATATATAGATTACGCAATGAGTGTAATCATTGGTCGTGCGCTTCCGGATGTAAGAGATGGCTTAAAGCCAGTTCACAGAAGAATTTTATACGCAATGAACGAGCTTGGCATGACACCGGACAAACCGTTCAAGAAATGTGCTCGTATTGTTGGTGAAGTTCTCGGTAAATACCACCCTCACGGTGATACTGCCGTATATGATGCGCTTGTACGTATGGCTCAAGATTTTTCTACAAGGTATCTGACAGTAGACGGACACGGCAACTTCGGTTCTGTTGACGGTGACGGTGCGGCTGCAATGCGTTATACAGAAGCAAGAATGCACAAGATTACAACATCTATGCTTGCGGATATTGACTGTGAAACTGTTGATTTTGTGCCAAACTTCGACGGTTCATTAGAAGAACCATCTGTACTTCCAGTAAGACTTCCGATGCTTTTATTAAACGGCGTATCAGGTATTGCCGTTGGTATGGCTACAAATATTCCTCCGCATAACCTGAGAGAAGTTGTTGACGGAACAATCGCTCTGATTGATAATCCTCAAATTACCGTATCTGAATTGATGGAACATATCAAAGGACCGGATTTCCCGACTGCCGCAACTATTGTAGGGCTAAACGATATTAAACAGGCTTACGAAACCGGCCGCGGCTCTATTAAAATGTCTGCTGTTGCAACTATTGAAGAAATTCCAGGCGGAGGCGGAAGACAAACCAGAACCGCTATAATCGTTACTGAGATTCCGTATCAGGTTAACAAAGCGCAGCTTATTGAAAAAATTGCAGAATTGGTTAAAGACCAGAGAATCAACGGCATTTCAGATTTGCGTGATGAATCTGACAGAGACGGCATGCGTATTGTTATTGAACTTAAGCGCGATGCTAAACCGGAAGTTGTTAAAAATAATTTGTTCAAATATACCCAGCTTGCTACAACATTCGGCGTAAATATGGTTACGTTGTGCGGAAAGCAGCCGAGACTTCTGAATCTTTATGAAGTGTTAAACGAATTTGTGGAACACAGGGTTGAAATTGTTACGAGAAGAACAATTTACTTCTTGAAAAAAGCTAAAATCAGAGCGCATATTTTAGCAGGGTTATTGATTGCACTCGGCTCTTTGGATGAAGTAATTGAACTTATCAAGAAATCTAAAACTACTGATGATGCAAGAGTTGGGTTGATGAGCAGATTTGGGCTTGATGTGGATCAGGCTAATGCAATCCTGGAAATGCAATTAAGAAGGTTAACAGGTTTAGAACAAGACAAAATTAAGTCTGAATACGATGAACTTCTTAAAAAGATTACTGAATATGAAGAAATTCTTGCCGACAGACAAAAAGTTCTTGATATTATCAAGAAAGAACTTCTGGAAGACAAGGAAAAATACGGTGATGACAGAAAAACACAGATAGTTCCGGAACAGGGAGAAGTTACAATTGAAGATTTAACTCCGAATACTCCGATGGCAGTGTTTATCACTCATCAAGGATATTTAAAGAGAATTTCTCTCGACACCTTTGAACGCCAGAATCGTGCAACACGCGGTAAGGCAGGAATGAAAACCAAAGATGACGACGATATTCAGCACTTCTTTACTGCAATGATGCATGATAAAGTATTGTTCTTCTCGTCAAAAGGTATTGTATACAGCCTTAACGTATATGACTTCCCTGAAGGCGGACGTCAGTCTAAGGGACTTCCGATAGTGAACGTACTTCCGATAGAGCAGGGTGAAACTATTACGGCTGTCGTTCCGGTAAGCAGCTTCTCTCACGAGTTGAATCTTATTATGCTTACACAAAAAGGTTACATCAAGAGAATTGAGCTTGATAATTTTGTAAATATAAGAAGAAGCGGTATTATTGCAATATCTCTTGAAGAAGGCGACAGATTAAATTGGGTAAAACTTGCAAAATCAAATGATGAAATCATAATCGGTACATCTTGCGGTATGGCAATCAGATTCCCGATAGAAGATTTGAGACCTCTGGGCAGAAGCGCACGCGGTGTTACATCTATGAAACTTCGTTCAGCAGACACAATTATTGGTTGTGATATAGTTCCTAAGAATTATGATGCGGACCTGCTTGTCGTAACATCGGACGGCTTTGGCAAACGTACAAAACTTTCTGAATTCCGTACGCAAAACAGAGGCGGAATCGGTTTGATTGCAACCAAGTTCAAATCAAATATGTCAAGACTTGTTGCATTGACAATCGTTGAAGAAAAAGACGAGATTATGCTTGTAACCGCAAACGGCATTGTAACAAGGATTAAGGCCGGAGACATCTCTTGTCAGGGCAGACCTGCAACAGGTGTAAGAGCACAGAACCTTGTTGATAATGACACTGTTGTTTCTGTTAACAAGATTGTCAATACAGATAAAGATGATGAAAGCGAACCCGCCGGAGGATGCTCAATTGAAGAGATGACACCTTCCGGAGAGCAAACTTCCATATTGGGAGATGAAGAATAATGGAAAGCTTAAAAATCTATTTAGACAAAGATATTAATCAAGAATTAATCAAATCAAAAAAAATAGCAATTATCGGCTTTGGCTCACAAGGCTATGGTCAAGGGGTTAATCTTAAGGATTCCGGATGTGATGTTATTTTTGGACTAAGGCAGGGCGGAGCTTCCGATATAAAAGCAAAAGATTACGGACTAACAACAATGCCAATATCAGAAGCCGTAAAGCAGGCGGATATTGTCCAAATTCTTATCCCGGATGAAGTACAGGCAAAAGTTTATCAGGAAGAAATTGAACCGTATTTAAGAGATGGTCAGTATCTGATGTTTTCTCACGGTTTTAATATTCATTATGGATTTATTAAACCTCCAAAGGGTGTCAATGTTATTATGGTAGCTCCTAAGGCTCCCGGCCATACTGTTAGAAGTGAATACAAAGCAGGACGAGGTGTCCCATCATTAATTGCTGTTTATAGTGATGTAAGCGGTGACGCCAAAGACGTAGCATTATCTTATGCAGCGGCAATCGGCTCCGGAAGAACCGGGATTATAGAAACAACCTTCAGAGAAGAAACCGAGACTGATTTGTTCGGAGAACAAGCTGTTTTATGCGGCGGGTGTTCGGCACTTATCAAAACTGCTTTTGAAACATTAGTTGAGGCAGGCTATTCTCCATATATGGCATATTTTGAAGTATGCCATGAACTTAAACTAATTGTTGATTTGATATATGAAGGCGGAATTGAAGATATGCACTATTCGGTATCAAATAACGCAGAATACGGAGATTTAACCAGAGGCGGGAAACTGATTAATGCTAATGTTAAAGCTGAGATGAAAAAGATTCTTGAAGATATACAAAACGGCAAGTATGCCAATGAGTTTATGGAAGAGATGAAATCCGGCGGAGAAAGATTTACAAAATTAAGAGCGGAATCTAAAGGACATTTAATTGAAAAAATAGGCAGCGAAATTCGCTCATCTTTCAATTGGAATAATGAAAATAAACTGATTGATAAAACGCGCAATTAGCAGGGTGTCTATTTATAATTTCCCCTTGTGGCTCATGGTAATTCACTTCTCTTTTTTTACAATAGATATGTATTAAAAATACAGTTCATTAATGTAAAAAAAGGAGTAAGAGATGAAAAAAACATTATCTGTATTGGCTGTTCTCGGGATAGTATCAATTATCGGAAGTCAGAGCGCAAACGCATTTGACTGGTCAAATTTAAATCCTGCATACTGGGGAAGTAATTGCAGAAAAGCGGATTGCGGCTGCAAACCCGAAAAGAAAAAATGCGACAAATGCAAAAAAGATCCATGCCAGTGTGATCCTTGCACAGGTGCTGCAGCACCAATAAAGACGCAAGAATGCGATCCTTGCAAGAAGGCCGCACCTTGTGATCCTTGTGCGAAGAAAGCGCCTTGCAATCCTTGTCAAAAAGCAGCTCCTCAGCCTTGCGATGCTTGTGACAGATTACAAGAAATGACTAAGTAATAAACCTTTTTGTTGCTACTTAAAATAATGCCACCTTAATGGGGTGGTATTATTTTTATATTAACAAAATCTTGCCTCTTGACAGGAATAGCATTTATTACGAAAATAAAATAAGAAAGATGAGGGGATATGACTAAACAGACTTTTTTACACGATAAGCATATTGCGCTTGGCGCAAGAATGGTTGACTTTGCAGGCTGGGAAATGCCGGTGCAGTATTCTTCTATTATAGAGGAGCATAAGACAGTAAGAGAGGCTGTGGGTATATTTGATGTTTCTCATATGGGAGAAATAATTGTTTATGGAGAAGATGCTCTTCCGTTTTTAAACAAGCTTGTACCACAGGATATAACAAAGCTTGTGGATTTAAAAGCCGTATACTGCCAGCTGACTAATAAAAAAGGCGGTATTATTGATGATTTGATTATATATAAGCTTGAGGAAAACAAATATTTAATAATTGCAAACGCATCAAGAATTGATGAAGACTTAAACTGGATGGTCAGAAACAAAATCGGTTTTGACGTAACTATAGTTAACGAATCTCATAATTATTCTCTTCTTGCCGTGCAGGGGCCGAAAGCTTGCGATTTGATAAAAAGCTTAGGACTGACAGATTTGCCCGAGTTCTTTAAGATTAAAAGAGGCGAATTGTTTAATATAAATCTCTGGGTATCAAGAACCGGATATACAGGTGAGGATGGAGTTGAAATCCTTGTAAGAAACGAATTTTCCGAATACTTATGGGATAAGCTTTTAGATGCAGGAAAGGATTTCGGAATCAAGCCGATTGGACTTGGTGCAAGAGATACTTTGAGGCTGGAAGCAGCACTCCATTTGTATGGTAATGATTTAGACGAAGATACAACACCTGTTGAGGCAGGGCTCAGCTGGTCTGTTTCCAAGACAAAAACCGCCGATTATAACGGCAAAAGCGTTATAGAAGATCAGCTCAAAAACGGCGGACGCAAGAAACTTGTCGGGCTTAAAATGCTGGATAGGGGGATTGCACGCCACGGATACGAAGTTTACTACAACAATGAAAAGGTTGGAATTATTACAAGCGGAGGAATTTCTCCGATTAGAGGTGACAATATAGCGCTTGCATATATAAAACCTCTTGACAATTTAACTGTAGGCTCTACAATTCAAGTAATGATACGTGACAAATTCCACAATGCCGAAATAGTCAAAAAACCTTTTGTTGCCAAACGGAATAAGGCATAAAGGGGAGGGTAAATATTCCGTCGGGGAAAGTATCTTGGTAAATGAAGCCAAAGTCCTCAAGGGAAGAAGCCTTCAATTGATACTAAAAAGTTTATCAAATAAGAATAGTAATTATATAATAGGAGACAAATTGAATGAACGAAAGTATGTTATGTACCAAAACTCATGAATATGTACTTGAGACAAGTAAAAACAAATACGAAGTCGGGATTACCGATTACGCAATTGAGCAGCTTGGTGATATCGTATTTATTGAACTGCCTGAAGTTGGTTCTGAATTTGCCAAGAATGAAGTTTTTGCAACAATAGAATCTGTAAAAGCTGCCTCTGAAATATATATGCCTATTTCCGGAAAAGTTGTTGAGATTAACGAAGAAATTGTAAACAGTCCGGAATTATTGAATGATGAGAGCTATGAAAATAAATGGTTCATCAAAATAGAATCTTCAGCAGATCAGGTTGAATTTGCAGATTTATTGGATTACTCAGATTATAAAGAAGAAGTTGAATAATGAAAAATTTTATTGCACATACAGATGAAATAAGGCAAGATATGCTGAATGACGTTTCTTGCAGTTCTATAGAAGATTTGTTTACTCAAATTCCGGTAAAATTTAAGGATTTCAATATGCCGGATGCTTTAAGCGAGATGGAAGCTCAAAGAAAAATTAAGGCTCTTGCAAGAAAGAACAAGACTGAGTATTCAAATTTTCTTGGAGGCGGAGTTTATAACAAATTTATTCCGGCCTGTGTAAACTATGTCGCACAGAGGTTTGAATTTTTAACAGCATATACTCCTTACCAGCCAGAGATTTCGCAAGGAACTTTGCAGGTAATATACGAATATCAGACAATGATATCTCGTCTTACCGGCATGGATATTGCAAACGCGTCAATGTATGACGGCGGATCTGCCTGCGCCGAGGCTGTTCTTATGGCGCACAGGATTGCAAGAGGGAAGAAAAATAAGGCACTTATCTCAAACAGGCTTAATCCTGAGTATGCAGAGGTTATTAAGACCTATGCCTGGGCTCAGGGAATCGAGCTTGAATGGTTTGAGGAACTCCCTGAAAACACGGCAGACTATTGCTGCGTTCTTATTCAATATCCTGATTATTACGGTGAAATTACGGAAATTACAAAGCCGGATACTGTTTTAATTGTGTGTGCAAACTTGTCTGCGCTATCTGTAATTAAACCGCCCTCTGAGGCAGATATAGTTGTCGGAGATATTCAGCCGCTCGGGATTCCGATGAATTTTGGCGGACCGCACGCAGGCTATATGGCTTGTAAAGAGGCTTATATGAGACAACTTCCGGGAAGATTAGTCGGAAGAACCGTTGATGCTGACGGCAAACAAGCTTTTACACTCACGATTCAGACAAGAGAGCAGCATATAAAAAGAGAAAAAGCTACCAGCAATATTTGCTCAAATCAATCTCTTATTGCTCTCTCTGCGACTTTATATCTAAGCCTTATGGGTGAAAAAGGGTTTAAGCAGACAGGAATAATGTCTGCAAATATGGCGCATGCCTTATCAAAAATGCTCAGGGGCAAAGGTATAAGAACGCTTAATCAGAACTTTTTCAATGAATTTGTAATTGAGGTTAAGGATTCGGATGAATTTTTAAACAGATTAAAAGAGCAGAATATTCTCGGCGGTATAAAGCTCGACAGCTGGCGGATACTGGTCTGTGCAACGGAGATGAATACCGAAGAAGAAATTGTAAATTATATTGAAGCTGTCTGATAAAAGACAGCTTTTTTTTGATATAATTTAATAACATACAAGGAGTTTCAATGGAAAGATTTATAGGCCTTATCGGAATAGTTGTTATATTTTTAATAGTTTTTGCAATGTCAAACAATCGTAAGGCTATTAATTACAAAACAGTAGGAATGGGCTTTTTATTGCAAATAATCTTTGCGGTATTTATATTTAAAGTTCCTCTGGGACAGAAAATATTCCTTATGATAGGAATGTTTATCCAGAAGATATTGGAATTTGCAACAGAAGGCGGTTTATTCGTATTCGGGCCGCTGCTTCAAAAAGCAAAACTTGCTGAACTATTCGGTACTGGCAGCAGTATTTTTGCGGTTCAGCTTATTTGTACAAATATATTTATGATGGTTCTTGTAAATATTTTGTACTATTACGGAATAATGCAGCGAGTAGTAGCAGCGCTTGGCAAGGCGATGAATAAATTTATGCATGTGTCAGGTGCAGAAGCTCTATCAAACGTCGCAAGCTCATTTGTCGGTCAAATTCTTGCACAAATAATGATTAAACCGTATCTGGAAAAACTTACACGCTCGGAACTTCTTGCTTCAATGTCAGGAAGTATGGCTTGTATATCAGGCGCAATAATGCCGATTTATATAGGAATGGGAATTCCTGCGCATTATATTCTGGCATCTTCAATTATGGCTGCGCCGGGTGCACTTATTCTATCCAAAATAATTTATCCGGAAACAGGCGAGCCTGAAACAAGAGATAATATAAGAATTTCAAGAAGACGCACTTTTGCAAATGTGTTTGAAGCAATTTCAAATGGCGCCTCTGAAGGTATGAAAGTTGCTATCAATGTAACAGCAATGATTCTGGCACTTGTTGCCCTTGTAGCATTTATTGACTGGGTGCTGGGATTAGGCGGAATGTTCTTGTATAAATTCTGTCCGGGCTGCTCTCATTTTGCCTTCTTAAGCCACTTATCATTAAAGCTTATTTTGGGCAAAATATTTGCAATCTTTGCACTGATAATCGGCGTTCCGCTTCACGACGCCTCAACAGTAGGTGCTCTTATGGGTACAAAGATTGTACTCAACGAAATGGTTGCGTACGTTGATTTATCAAGAATTAAAGATATTTTAGATCCTAAGAGCTTTATGATTGCAAGTTTTGCACTATGCAGCTTCGGTAACTTCGGCTCTATTGCCATTCAAATTGGCGGAATCGGCGAGCTTGCTCCGAATCAAAAGAAAAACCTTGCACGTCTTGGTTTAAGAGCTTTGATTTGCGGAACTTTAAGCTGCTATTTATCAGCTGCAATTGTCGGAGTGCTGCTCTAGAAGAATTTCTCTTTCCATTGAAAGATTTATGTCCATCATATTTGAAACCCTCTCTGACAAAAGGGTTAGCATATTAATATAATTGTTGCGCTCTTCGCTGATTTTTTTCTTCATCTCTTTTGTTGCGCCGTAATATTGTCCGGCAAATTCACGCTCCTGGCAGGAATGTATTGTAAGCTGGATGATAGAATCTGCCTTATAAAGCTCATTAAAGTTGGCTTGTTGAATGCTCATTAATCTGCTTCTATGGTTTTTCTCCATAAAGACCTCCAATATATTAATCTTTGTTCATACTTATATTTAATAGTATAAACCGATTTTAAAAATTATTATTAATATATTTTCGGATTTGTGATTATTTACAAGCAATAAAGGCGTTTAAATATTTGATAAGTTCATTAAACTCAACGTTATTCTCGTGAATATTTCTGTTTCTAAGGTATTCATCAATAGTTTTTAAAATCTCTAAAAAAGTTGATTCCGAAATATTGTTTTCAACAAAATCCTCGTACACATCAAGAATATAAGCGTAAGTATCTTCGCCGGAGTGCATTTTAATATCGATAAACGCTCTTTTGATATCATCATTTTCAAAATTAACGTTCAAAATGTTGTAATAAAGCCCTGCAGCCTTGGTAATTTTGTTCATCAAAACATCTTCCGGCATATACTGCATCATTGTCTCAAAATAGTTTACAAAGCTTTCGTACAGCCTGTCTTCTTCAAACTTTTTATAATTGAATTTAGTTACAAAAAAGTCTTTTAAAAATCTTATAATATCTCTTTCTTTTGCAAAATAGAGCTTTTTAAGCCGATTCCATTCTTCTTCAACCCCATTTTCTTTCAAAAAATCTTCAATAAGAAGAATTTGATTAAGTTTTCTAGAAGAATTAAGCTTATAATACAAGTTACGCTTGGAAACCTTGTCCGTTTCTGCAAGTGTTACCGTAACCTTTTGAAGCATTCGAAAAATATTTGCCGCCTGAAGCTTTTCTTCCTTAATCTGCGACCAGAAATTATGGAGCAGAATAAACATCGGCGTTTCCTTCTCTTTCCCGGATAATCGCTCGCCGTTTATAATTTTGTTATAAAGTATTCCGTCTTTTTCATTAAGCCTTAGCTTTGATTTAGAGCCGTGAATAAGGTATTTTTTTCTTATTGTGCTTATTGCTTTTTCATTTTGCTTGGTTGTCTTTTTATAACATTCGCATATTGCGTGCAAAAGCAGAGATAGAGATAGAATCCTGTTAAGTCCGTCGACTATAGTATACTGATCTGCAGATTTCTGGTTAATAAAAATAATACCCAAATCGATTCTCTGCGTGAACTGCTCATCTTCTGTCATCAAATCCAGAAAATTAACCAGCTTGCCGTCACATTTTGCGTAATCCAAGGTGAATAAGTCTCGGGCAATATTCAAAAAATCAAGTAAATTTACAACTTCCATTCTTACTCTGTTAAAACAAACCCGCCTGAAGGAACATTTTTGAGTTTGTCTCCTTCAATTTTGGCACGTAAGTTTTTAATATATTTGTAAACATAATCTCTCGGCAAATCAAGCAGTTTAGCCAAATCTTTTGCAAAAACGGTTTTGCCGATATTATTAAGCAGGTATTCAAAAACCATCTGTTCTCTATCTGTTAAAGACTTCTTAAGAACAATTTGAGCATCCTTTTTAGATGAAACTTCTTCAACCTTATCTAATACGGTTTTTGATTCTTTAACTGCTTTAACACTCTTTGTTGATTTTTTAGGAGCAGCCGGCTTAACAGAACTTTGTTCAGCAGCCTTTGCCTGCAATTCATTTTTTCTTATAGAAAATGGTGTATGAGATATTTTGCGTTCGCGCTCAAATGCTCTTTGAGCTATTGCAGAAAAACCGTCCTTCATATGAGAGCTTGTATTTGAAGATGTCCCTTTTGACATAACAATATCAACCACATCATTAGTCGGTTTGCTCTCTTCAACGGTTTTACCCAGCCTTGCTGCAAATTCTTCCAGCGTAATTTTTTCCAAAGAACTTCTCCACTGTCTTATCTCTTCCTTCGTCAAATAATTAGGCATCAAATATCTCCTATATTAACCTATGATAGTCTAACTTAATTCCCCATAACGGATTTAATACTTATTAATTATAATGTACCACAAAATTTGAAAAATAAATCAAAATATTGCGTGATGTAAAGATTTTTTTTCAAACTTTAATAATCCTGTACAATCCTCCCCGGCAGATGGTTTTGCTGTACAGTATACAGCATAGTTTCTGCACTGGATTTATTCTTAAATATTCCGACCTGCAAAGTGTAATTGTTAGATCCTATGCATTTAACAATCGGATTCAGGCCGCTTCCTGATTCTTGGATAATGTCTTTTGCAACTTTTGCCTGTTCTGCTGATGTATAAGTTCCGACAAAAACTTTATATACAACCTCTTGCTGCGGCTGTTGTTCCACAGGTGCAGGTTCTGTATTTACGGCAGGCTCCTCGGCCGCTGCCTGCGGCTGTGAGGTTTCGATTTCTTTATGAACATCTCGCTGTACAACGTCGTCAGGTTTTGCCATTAAATCTGAAAAATTACGTCCCTGATCTTCATTCTGAATCATTGCAAGTCTGTCATCTACAGGGTTTTTAGTTTCTTCTGCTGTTTCCGCAGGCTCATCCTGATAATCTCCGATTGAGACATCTACGCTTGGTGAAAATGATTTAATCAAAAACGTAAACACAAGCAGCATTCCAAATAATGTTATAACAAAGAGTTTCAGCAAATGATGATCCTCTCTGCGAACATCTTTCTTCATGTATTTTTTATACCCAAACTGTTTTCCCATTTATTTTACACTCCGCGAACTTTTGTTCCTGCTAATATTATATCTTCAATCTCTTCCGAGTATCTTTTCATAACCTCAAGTGCAAATTCTTTAATATCTTTAATCCCAAGCTCGCTTGTCAAGCCGCACGCTTTAACCGGCGCGTCTTGAGATAATATATTCAAGCCTGTGTGAATAAGAATGGAAGTTGTTGATTTTGTTGCAATAGATACGGACAATTTTGCGCCGTCTATCATCAAATCATCGCCGTTTCTTACAACAAAAATACCTCGCTCTTCCAGCAGTTCTTTTATAATACACATTAACAGACGCTGCCTGAAAACACCTTCTGTTAAGTCAACTGAAAATTGTTCCGTGATAAAGCTTAGCATATATTTGCTGTAAATCGGTTCATTATTTATAACATCTTCAATATCAACCATCTCTGTTAAATCAACCTTACACTCGTCACAGAAAGCAACAATGGCATCTCCTTGAATCTTAAAGTTCTTATAAATCCAGTGCGGTGCAAGCTGTGATCCGATATACTTAATCTCTTCTTCTATAAATTTAGTCTTAATCATTTCTCAAATAAAATATCTATATACTTTTCACCTTGATTTGCAATAAGTGCTTTTTTTAGATGCCTGCAGGATTCGCAGACTCCGCAATGCTTTTCCCTTCCGCCGTAACAACTCCTTACCAATTCAAGCGGTACGGATTTTTCCATCGCAATTTTAACTATATCATTCTTGGTATAATTAATCAAGGGTGCTTCTACTTTTGGCTTCTGCAGAGTGGATGATTCAAAAACTTTAGTTATTTCTCTGCGGAAAGCCTCGGTATTATCAGGGAAAGTTTCGCCTTCATCCTTATTTGCGCCGAAAATTATATAATCATACTTGTAAGAATCCGCAAAACAGGCTGCAATATTCAGGAATAATCCGTTTCTGTTCGGGACCCAGACGCTTTCGGCGCTTTGTTTTGTCCCGAGCCCCTCTGTAGGCAGTTCTTTTTCTGATACTAAGGCCGTTTGCGTAATATCCTTGAGCCAATCAAGAGCTATAATTTTATGTTTAATTTTATAAAACTCACAGATTTTTCGAGAGGCTTCAATTTCCTGCTTAGCGGATTTTTGGCCGTAATCAAACGTTAGTCCGAGCTCTATTCCGTACTTATCCTTTGCAAGCCCTAATGCACACAGAGAATCTAAGCCTCCTGACAGCAATATTATTCCCTTACTCATCATCTTCTTCCTCTTCAAGTATTGATTGAGCCTCTGTTTTAAGAAATTCAGAATATTTTCCCCCGATAACTTCATCAAGAATACTGCGTCCTTTTAGATTATAGAGAGCTATAAGCGCATTTCGCTTAACTTCATCGTCCTCATCCTCAAGACATCCTTTAATAAGTTCGTAAGCCTCATCATATTCACTGTTCATCAATGCTTCAATCGCGTTAATTCTAACCATCGGAGAAGAATCCATCAATGACTGTTTCAAAACCTTTAAAACTCTTGTGTTGTTTAAATTAAGCTTACCCAGAGCCTCGACAATTCTCTCCTTTAGAAATGAAAACTTATCCCACAGTCCCTGTTTTGATTCCATAATCTCAACCAGCGGTTCAATTGCGCTTGTATCTCCGAGCAAACCCAGAGCAAAAGTCGCAGACTCTTTTACATAAACAGACTTTTCGTCCTCGTCTTTTACAACATCAATCAACGGTGCAACCGCATACTTATCTCCGATTCTTCCTAAGGCATCAGCGCAAGCCAGCCTGATTTTGTAATCCTCTTTCTTATTATTCAAGCAGTACAAAAGAGCTCCGACAGTCGATGTATCCTTATAATTTGACACTGCCTTGGTGCATAAGACCCTAAGGGATGTCATATTATCAGAATCCTCTATCCCATCCCTTTTCATCAGGAGTAAATCCAATAAAATAGAAAGTGTTTCCGCAGATTTATGAGCATCTGCAAGCCTTATAACCCCGGATAAAACTTCCGGCTCCGAACAGTTTTGCAAAACATAGTTATATATTCCGACCAAATCGTCAGAATCATAAAACTCCTCTAAGTTTGCGATATTACGGACAACATCGCCTGCGGGTTCGCTGCCAAGCCCACATCTATTCAAAACTTCCGAATAATTGAACACTTTACTACCCACAGGAATAACATACACTAAAAAACTTTATTTAGCAACAATAGTGATACTTTCAGTCGGAATTTTTAATAATTTTACTTAACATTTCTTCATATTTAAGCCTTTTTCTGCAATTTTCATGAACAGAAATACTTTATATATATATAGACAGTTTGTAAAGGATTTTATCATGAAAGAACAAGAACTAAATGCAGCAATGTCAGTCATAGCAGATCCAATAAACAACGTATATAAGCTTGAAAGCAGAAAGGATATTGAAGAAATCCAGAGAATCTGCAGAATTTTCCAGATAGCAGAAAAGCAGGGAAACAAACACAGAATGCTTTCTATCAAAAACCTGGCAACATTTAGACTTGTTTTGAGCAATAATTAATACAATTAATAATTATCAAAAAGCCCTCTTTAAAAGAGGGCTTTTTGATTTGGTATAGAAAATATTAAGTTTTGTAACAAAATATATCGTCTTTGAAATTAGATATCATTTAAATACTTTATATATATGTAAGATAAAAATGATGGTGAACAAAGATGGCAATCGCAAATTTACACGAAACATTATTAAGCTATAAGTTAAGAAGAAATGAGTTGAACCTTGAAATCACTCAGCTTCAAAACCAGAAAACTCTGGCAACTTACTCTCAGGCAGATGCTCAATCTTTGAAATCATCTGAACAACACTCAATCAGAGATTACTTCAAATCTCTATATGAAAGTGATGAAGAATTACAGGCTGAATACAAAGACTATACTCAGATTCCTGATTTTGAAGAAGAAATCGATAAGCTTACTGCTAAATACCAAGACCAGCTTGATGAGTTAACAGCCTGGGAAACAGCACTCGATGCTCAAATGACAACTGATAGTGCTGAACTTGAAGAAGTAAATGCTTATATCGAATCAATGAGCACAATGTTAACCAACAATATCCAAGAAGACTTTAACTATGGATTGAATGGTTAATTAACCAAAAATTGAAATTCCGATTAATGCAAAGAGTATCAAAGCAATATTATAGTGCAAAAAAGTCGGAATACAGGTATCAAAAATATGATTATGCTGCCCATCTGCATTTAAACCTGCAGTTGGGCCTAATGTTGTATCAGAAGCCGGAGAACCCGCATCACCAAGAGCTGCAGCTGCTGATACCAAGATAACCATTTGCGGAACATTAAATCCCATTTTTATACATATAGGTAAAAACAGGACTGCTATTATAGGGATTGTGCCAAATGAAGTTCCTATTCCGATTGTTATAAATAAACCCAACAACAAAATTATCAACGAAGTTAGAATTATGCTTGAAGGAAGGTAGTTCAAAACAATCTTAACGAGACTGTCAATTGCTCCGGTCTCTTTCAATACAGAGGCAAACCCTGCTGCAACAAGCATTACAAATGCTACATATCCCATAAGATAAATGCCTTCATTCATCATATGATCCATCTTGCTCTGCGGAATTACTCCAAAAGAAAAGATTATTCCAAGCCCAACCAATGCCCCCAGAGGTAAAGATTGTGTAAGTAGCTGCACGATAAAAGTTGCAAGTGCTGCAAGAATTACTATCCAATGCTTCGGTCTGAATTCCGCTGCGTGCAAATCTGAATTTGCAATCGGTTTATTTTCATAAATCCTGGGTTTTCGATAAGAAATAAAGACTGCAATTAATAAACCTGCAACCATTCCTAATCCCAGGATAGAATTGAATTTCCAAATATCACTTCTTAAAACGTGAACCCCATTTTGAACCATATTATCTGCTATAAGATTCTGGAAAATAAGCCCAAACCCTGCCGGAATTGCAATATATGGCATTTTTAACCCAAATGCCAATACGCAGGCAACAGCTCGTCTGTCTATATCAAGTTTATTCATTATACCCAATAGCGGAGGGATAATAATTGGAATAAAAGCAATATGTATTGGTATAAGGTTTTGAGAAGCCATTGCAATCAAGGTTAAAATTCCCAGCAACACATACTTTCTATCAGCAACAAATTTTGCGATTTTATTGGAAATAACATCTGTAAATCCTGAATGGGCCATTGTTGCAGCAAAAGCCCCCAGCAAAATATAGCTTAAGGCTGTTTCAGAATTTCCGCCCATTCCGGATATGAAAACACTCATTACATCTCTTACATCCATACCGGAAATCAGCCCGGCACAAAGAGTCGATATAATTATCGCCAGAAGTACATTTATTTTTCTAAGGCATAATATGCAAAGTAAAACAACCGAAATTAATGCAGGATTCAAAATAAAATTTATAAACGTACCCATAACTATTTATGCGTTTCTTCTTCCTGCAAGAAATTAATTATATCAAGAGCAGCCTCTTTTTGTAAATCAAGTGGTAAAGTTTTTAGGTATTCAAACGATTCTGCTATTTTTTGATCAGTATCGTACCAGCGTCTTAATACATAAGTAAAGGCATCTGTGAGAATATTTTCTGATAAATCAATACCATTATCTTTTGATTTTTTAACAATAATATCTGCACACTTGTATTGTGTCATGATATTTGCATTTCTCATCAAACTTACTGCCAAGCTTACTGTAGGGTCAACATCATACCAGCGTTTGTACATTCTTACCTCTCTATACTCTATATTTACTATAGTATAGGTTTTACACTATTTTGTCAATTGAGAAATTATAAAAGATTTCTTATTCTCATCCGATATCGAAAACAAAAGAGTTTTATCTTTAGATGTATGACCTTTCAAAATTTCAATACTTGTTTTAGGAACCTTGAATTGTTTTGACAAAAACTCAACTAAAGCCTTGTTTGCCTTATTTTCTACAGGTTGGGCGGTAATCTTAACCTTTACAAACTCTTCTTCTAAAATAATCTCATTTTTGGAAGAGTTCGGAACTATTCTTATTTGAATAACAAGCCCATTTTCAGTATCTTTTATCATACTTTTTGGAAAACCATTACGTACTCGTGCTTAAAAATATAAAAACCGCCTGCAAGAGCTCTGTAACGCCAAAGATTAGCGGTCTTTCCTTTAGCACGTTCATTTCCCTGCATATCTTTTATGATTATTGCCTTTGTTATAAATCCTAATTTATTCATTCTTGCCATGCACTCAAAACCAAGCGGAATATGCTGAGAATTTGCATACTTATCACCAATTATCAGGCAGGCAAATCTTCCTTTTTCAAGGAAGTCATACCCATTTTTAGCAACTTTTTCAAAGAGGTCATAAAATTCCTCGGTAGTAGCACAATTAGACAAATCTTCTTTCTTATCAGAAAATTTTATAATATCATCATACGGCGGATGAAGCATAAGAAGCTGAGCCTGCTTACGCCCCATAATATCAAGGCGGGCTTGAATTTTATCTCGTGCAGTTTCGCTTGCGGAATCTGCACAGATTATATTAACATCCGTAACCAACTGTTTAGGAGTAAATTTTTCAGAAACAGATTCTGCAAGATCTTCTTTTAGCTCTACACCTATACATCTTCTGTCCATATTGATTGCCTCTATACCGGACGTGCCAGAGCCAAAGAATAAATCCAGAACTATATCATGTTTTTTAGTAAATCTTTCATAAATTTGCTGCGCTATTTGAGGAATGTAATTCCCATGATACTCGTTTGAATGTCCGCCCTCTTTTAGACGAGAAGGGAATTCCCATAAAGTATCGGTTTTAATATAGTCATAATCACGCCATTTCTTTAGATTTATATCGCTATAGGCGGTTGTTTTCACAGCATTATTATCAACAACTTTAAGGTCTGCCTTACTAACGGCATTTTTTGTTTTTAAATTCGTTCTAGACATATCTCTCCCCATTTGATATTTACAGTTTATAGGATTATTTATAATTTGTAATCAAATAAATAGAGGATATGCAAAAAAAAAGAGACCTTTTGGTCTCTTAATTCGTTAGCTTTTGAATTTGTTTATATAAATCAATGACTTCTTTTGGCATATTTTTAGGAACGACTATTTTAATTTTTGCGTTCAAATCTCCGTATCCGGTAGTCTTAGGTAATCCCATTTGTTTCAATCTCAGAGATTGTCCGCTTGACACTCCTGCAGGAATTTTAATGTTAATTTTTCCATGAAGAGTTTCAATTTCTTTAGAGCAGCCCAGAACAGCTTCCGGAGGGGTAATATCAACCTCCTTAACCAGATTTTCACCGTCAAAGTCATACTCACTGTCTTTGAAATGTACAATAAAGTACAAATCCCCCTTATTACCGTAGGCATCAGTTTTACCTTCGCCTTTAAGACGAACCTTTTTCCCCTCGGTTATCCCCTTAGGGAGTTTTACTTTTACGGTCTTTGAATTGGATACAATACCTGTTCCGCCGCAGTTTGAACAGTAACCTCCGCCATGACATTGTGTACATTTTTCCATTTGATTAAAAGTAACGGAAATTGGCTTACCGTCAAAAATCTCTTTTGCCGTAACATTCAAATTTTTTGTTATATCCAAATCTTCTTGCTTTGGAGCCTGTGAAGTCCTTCTCTGCCTTGCAGAACTAGCGCCTCCTGTAAAATCGAATCCGCCGAAATTAGCTTGTGTCTGTCTTGCGCCGCCCATTCCGGCTCCCATCATGTCTCCAAACAAAGAGCTAAAGAAATCAGAGAACCCGCTGCCGCCAAAATCAAACGACTGGGCACCACCCTGATTAAAATTAAAGCTGAAATTTTCAAATCCCGGAGGCGGAGTATAATCAGCACCGCCTTGCCAGTTTGAGCCAAGGCTGTCATATCTCTGACGTTTTGCCTTATCTGATAAAACTTCATAAGCTTCGTTTATGTCTTTAAACTTTTCTTCTGCTTCTTTAGTTTTATTTACATCCGGATGATATTTTCTTGCAAGCTTCCTGTATGCCGATTTTATCGCTGCAGTATCTGCATCACGCTTTACCCCTAATATTTCATAGTAATCTTTGTACTTCATAGTTTATCCTTTATATTATATTTATATATTAATACAAAAAATTACAATTCTTAATAAAGTTAATCTTTTTTTAATTATAAGAATATTAAGTTTGTGATAAAATACATACATTAATAAGGGAAATTAAATAATGGATATAAAGAAAATTTTATTTAGAACAAATTCTATAGACGTTGAAAAAGCGCTTCCTGACGCAATTGTGCTATGCGGGAAAGACGGCAAAATTCAATGGGTAAATGATGTTGCAGCAGAGATTTTTGAAACATCAAAAATGCATTTGCTTACTTCAAATATCTCTGATTTTATAGAAAATCCAATGACTTTAATAACAAACTCCGTTATTATGCACAAACCTGTAATAACAAAGTTTATCGGCAAAGAGATTTATTTTGATATGACAGTCAAAGAAATCGAAGAAGGCTATGTTTTAGATTTTCGAGACGCCGCTCAACCAGCTCCAGAAGTAGGACTGGATGAAGCTCAAGAAGTTATCAATAGAGAAAAAAATAATTTTCTTTTAAAGCTAGCCAATGACTTAAAATCACCTATTCAGTCAATAGTCGGATTCTCACAAGCCATGGCAGATGGCCTTGGCGGCAACATGACAGAACAACAGGAAAAGTATATCAGAATTATCAATAAGAACTCGTCTGAATTAATGTACTTTGTCGGCAAGCTCCTTGAGCTTTCTCAAACCGAATCAGCCCTCAAAGTTCCTGAGTACAAAACATTTGACATTTTAGGTCTTGTTAACTCGGTTGTGAGATTTAATGAACAGCTATACAAAGGAAAAGACGTCAAAATAAATATTCAGCAGGAAGCTAATTTGAAGAAAACAATTTCATCAGATGAAGAAATTATTAAAAATATTCTGCAGGATATTCTGGAAGTAATCCTTAAATCTGTGGATTTGGGAGATATTACAATCACACTATCTACTCCAGATGAAGAATTTATAAATTCAAAAAATCTGCCTCAAAGCGTATATACTATGATTACACTTTCAAGTAATGCGCTTCTGCTTTCAGAACACGATTTAGAATGCATGTTTGATCCATACAAAATTGTAGATTCTACAAACAGAAAAAATGTATTAAGAGCTATTGTTCTTGCAAGCGTCAAAAACCTTGTACAATCTTTAAACGGAACTATCTGGGTAGAATCACAAATTCTTAAAAACACCAGTTTTAATATACTAATTCCGTCTAATATTGTATAAGTTAGGAGTATGAAGAGGTTTAGATGAGCAGTGTAATATTGAAAAACCTTGTAAAAAGCTATGATGGCAAAAAGAATATTATTGATAATATAAATTTGGAAATAAAAGATAAAGAATTTATTGTTCTGGTAGGCTCATCCGGCTGCGGAAAGTCAACTATATTAAGACTTATTTCAGGGCTTGAAGATATTACATCAGGGGAAATCCTTATTGATAACAGTGTAGTAAATAATATACATCCTAAAGACAGAGATATTGCATTCGTATTCCAGAGCTATGCTCTGTATCCGCACATGAGTGTATATGAAAACATCGCCTTCGGTCTTAAAATGCGTAAATACCCTAAAGATGAAATCGATAAAAAGGTTCGAGATGTTGCAAAATCTCTTAACCTTGATGAGCTTTTAGATAGAAAACCCAAGCAGCTCTCAGGGGGGCAGCGGCAGCGAGTAGCTCTCGGGCGTGCGATTGTAAGAAACCCTAAAGTTTTCTTGATGGATGAGCCATTATCAAATCTGGATGCTAACTTGAGGGTGCAAATGCGATCTGAAATAAAAAAACTGCACCAAAAACTGCAGACAACATTTGTGTATGTAACCCATGACCAGACAGAAGCGCTTACAATGGGAGATAGAATAGTCATTCTTGACAAGGGAAAAATTCAGCAGGTTGATACACCGGAGGTAATATATAATAATCCTAAAAACAAATTTGTCGCAGGGTTTATCGGACAAATGAATTTTATTGACATAAAACTTGAAAATAACTATTTTGAAATAAATGGTGTCAGATTTAATTGCAATAGAGATTTAGGGAGTAGAAAAGAAGTTACGGCAGGAATAAGAGCCGAAAAAATGATTTGCGGGGATACTGAAATAGCTGTTAACCCTGAAATTGTAGAGATGACCGGCGGAGATAGAATTGCATATTTTTACTTAAACGGAAATAAATGTTCTGCAAAACTTCCGCTTGATTATCCTATTGGTGATAAAATTGAATTGAGAATATCTGTTGATAATATGTTTTTCTTTGATAAAAACAGCGGAGAAGTTATTTAAGTATGAGAAAGTATCGAAATTATATAATTGCAGCTTTTATTATATTAGCTTTTTGTATATCAATATGCTTTGTGCCTATAGATGCAACACGCTTTATTCCTGCAATTGAGGGACAAGTTACAAAAGACTTAGGAATTAATATACATATAGAAAAGTTAATTTTAAGATTTGGACCGTCGCTAAAAGTTAAAGCACCTGTAATGCACATGATGTATGAAGACGGTCAAAAATTTGCTCAACTAGATAATGTCAAATTCTTTATACCATGGTCAACACTATTTAAAAACGATGTCATAGTAAAAAGAATATATGCCGATAAGTTTATTGTAAAAGCGGGCTCTAATGACAAATACCTTGGAAAATTCCTATCAAAGCTCCGCAGTAAAGATTTTTCGGAAGTACCGGATATAACATTCAAGAACTATAGCATAACATATTACGACAAGAAAATTGATAAAAAATATAAAATTGCAGGACCTTCTGTAGAATTAACTAAACTTGTAAATTACCAGAACTTCAAACTTGCTGCAATGGGTGAATTTCTTATCAATGACAAAAAATTTATATCCTATGATTTATCAATTCTGCCTAATATAGATATGCCTGAATGCAAAAAAACTGTTGATTATGCAGAGTTTATCGAACAGATGGAAGATTTAGATTTTTCTTCTGATATAATTGCAGATTTAAAATTGTATAAAAACATAAACGGCTCTACGCAAATATCAGGGCTGGTAAATATTGATAATATTTCAGTGCTTGATCCGGCCAAGAAAACTCCTAAGAGTTTTATTTATTTAACATTCCTGGGAGATAAAATAGGTGTATTATCAAATATTTATGCAACAGGAGACAAAAAGGTTTATATAGATGGGGTTATAAATAACTCACAAAAACCAGGCTTAGATTTGAAGGTTAAAACGGATAAAATTGAGCTTAAAGATTTATATAACAAAGTAAAACTCCTTGCTGACTGTTCCGGCTTAAAAGGTATAAACTCCATTAGCGGAAATTTAGAGGCTGATTTTAGCATAAAAGGGGATTTAAATAAAATAAAATCTAATGGTTATCTTAAAGTTTCTGATGCTGCAATAGCGGCAAGCGGTGTAAATATTAATAAAATAAGTTCAAACATAGATTTTTCCAATAACGTAATTAATATAACAGACGCGGTTGGGTATGTTAACAATGCTCCGATTATGGCAAAAGGTAAGATTGATAAGACAATTGACATTGAATTATTAATGAACAAAGTTGAACTAAAACACCTCTGCCCATCGTCTTTTGGAATCGAGAACGGTATTGCATCACTTGTCGCCAATATAACCGGAACTCTCCAGAATATTTCACACAAAGAAAATTTACAGATAGATAAATTTCAGGCATCAAATAGCAACGGAAACATCAGTTTTTCTACACTTAAACTTGATACAAACAAGGATAATACAGCATACATCAATAATCTCAATATAAAGACAGCTCAAACAGAACTGATAAAAGTTCCTTTGCTAAAAATTAATATTGACAGAGATACTATCAAAGTGCCAAGCACCAATATCTTTATGGCTAATTCAAAATTAACAGCTAAAGCTGATTTGATGAATTACAATACTAAAGATTTAACATTTAATTTTAATGTCGACGGATTTATCAATTCAAGAGATATTAAAAGTTTAAATAAATATTCAATAGTTTATCCGGTTAAGCTTGTATTCAATGGCAACAGAGATGTTCAGAACCTAAATTCACAAATACTTTTAGAAAATGCTATTATACTGGATGAACCTGCTATAATCAATTTATCGTCAAAAATTACCGACAATACTCTAAAAATAGATGACCTGTCCGTATCGACATTCAATGGTCGTTTCCAGAATGATTTTAAGGCAAACCTTAAAGGCTCTAAAAAAATCATCGTTAATGGAAATATTGAAAACATAACAGACCCAACATTTAAGAATATTAGAGTATTCATACCGCAGCAGCTCAACATAAATTTATTTGACACTGTAGCTCAGCTCAAAGGCGATATCTTTGTAAACGGCAAGCCAAATCAGCCGGAAGTTGTCGGACAGATATCATTACAAAATGCTGTCAACCAGTTTATGCAGATGGCCGTTAATAATATGACAATTGATTTCAATAAGAATATTGCAGTAGTAAATGCACCCCAGGTTAAAATTGCAGACTCTGCATTCAGTATTAACTCTACATTATTTACTGATATATCAAAAGCTCTCACCGTAAAAAATATTAATATTAAATCAAAATATACCAATACAGATACAATTCTTATGTACAAAGATAGTCCGTTATTAAAGACGATTCCTATTGTTATTAAAGAAGGTAAATTTTATGCAGAAAAAGCTCTAGTTAATATATACGGCTCACCATTATATTTCTCTGCTTTAAGCAGTGATTTTACATTAAAAGACAACAAGCTTTCTGCCAAAAACATCTCTTCAGAAATCTTTAATGGTAAACTTGCCGGAAGTCTTGATTTCAACTTAAAAGATGAACACTTTGACTCCCAGATTCAAGCAAGAGGTGTAAGTGCAGCCCCTATATTTGATGTAATATCAGCCAGAAATGAAACCATAAGCGGTATAATGGATTTTGATTCAAAATTATGCGGAGACTTGTCTACAAAAGAAACTCTAAACGGAGATATTCTGTTTATTGTACATAACGGACGCATGGGTGCATTAGGAAAACTGGAGCACCTTCTTTACGCACAGAACGTTATAGCGGACAGCATGCTAAGGACATCCCTGAGCGTTGTAACCAAGGCAATAACGCTAAAGGATACTGGTTTGTTTAAATACTTAAGAGGAGATATTCACCTCAAAGACGGTATTGCAAACATAAAAATGCTTCAATCACAAGGCCCGCTAATGACGCTATTTATAAAGGGGCAGTATAATCCGGCTAACGATTATGCAAAACTTGTAGTGCTGGGACGTTTGTCAGATGAAATAATCTCCGGACTTGGTGCTTTTGGAGACTTCTCGATGAATAAACTTATGGTCATGCTGACAGGAGAAGATACTAAATATAATATTCTTCCAGAAGATTTTGAAAAGCTTCCTCAGCTTCCTACAAGCAATACAAAAGAGTTTAGAAGTATTATTAATGGTGTTATTGATAAACCTAGCTCGGTTATTATGTTTAACTGGATATCTTATACGCAGAAATCCCTAAGGCAAAAAGATGTACCGATGGATGATGTAAAGGTTCCGGAATTTATTGATAAGCTTCCATATTAAGAATCATTGTTTTTTTAGCCTGCAGAAGCTATAATATTAAATATGGATTTATTAAAGCCGGGACAGAGAATAAGTTTATTTTTCCCAAAAGAAGAGAATCTTGTAGAAATGTCATGCACTATTTCCAATGTACTGGAAGATAGAATTGTAATTGAACTTCCGCCGTATTTTATGAGATACATAGAATTTCTGGAAGTCGGGAAACGCTTGACAGCAAAAGTCTTTTCTAAAATCGGCACAATAGACTTCAATACCATAGTAATCACATCTCCTATGGAAGATGTTTTTTCTGTAGAGCTTGATTACAATGCAATGAGACTTACTGCAAGCGAAGATATGCCGGTTATTAATGCAATCGAAGTCTTAAATATAAAAAAAGAAGATAGTGTAGTCGTTGTAAAAACAATTGCAATTTCTACTGAATATATTAAATTTTATTCAGAAACACCATTTGTTCAGGATGAAAATTTTTCCTGTGAGTTAATTTTACCTAAGGATTATGGTATAATAACATTTACAGCAATCGTAACAGATGTGGATCCTGTATATGAAAATGAGTATACAATTACTTATTCAAGTATGACAGAAAACGATAGACAAACACTTCTTTACTACATGTACTTATACAGTAACAACAGCGATTAGGAAACACCATGAAAAAGTTAGCAGATAATGATTCCAAAAATACGACAAAGAATAAAATGTATGACCAAATAGAGAGATGCCGTCTTGACTTGCAGAAAGACCCAACTAATCCGGAACTGCATGTAAGACTTGGTGACTTATATATGAAATGGCATCTGGATATTTTTAATGCCTGCCAGTATATTGATGAAGCTATTACTGAATATCAGCTTGCAATGGAATCTTTAATTGATTCTCCTGAAATTTATTACAAACTCGGTGTAGCATTTTACCATAAAGGAGATTTAGACAAGGCAATAAACTACCTCACCCTTGCTCTTGAAAAGAAAAATCATTATTATGAAGCTTACTATATGCTCGCAGAAACGTTCGTAAAAAAAGCGCACTTTACAGATGCTATAGATGCAGCACAAGCTGCAATTCTATGCTCGCGCTTCGGCTCATCAAGTGCACACTTTTTGTTATACAAGCTTTATGATGCCTCTTCTTTTAAAAATACAGGTACGAAATTTAAAGCTTTCGGAGAAAAAATACTTTCCATACTTCTTTCTCCGTTTGATAAAATAGCAAGAGAAAATATTGTAAAAAACATACTTTACCTTCGTTTCTTGCCTATATTTTTGAAAGGTTTTTATGCAATACAGCTAAAAGACTTTCCAAAAGCTATTGAGCTATATAAAGAAGCTGTTGAGACGGCTCCGGGGTTTGCACCGCTATACTGTGTGCTGGGTGACATTTATCTTTCTACAGGCTATTTTGAGGATGCGATTACTGAATACAAAATGGCAATATGGCTAGATTCATTCAATATCGCCGCATACAGACACCTTTGCAGAGCCTATGAAGAACAGGGTGACTATAATCAAGCTATTGATATTTATAATAAACTAATCGCAATGGCACCAACGATTCCGGATTTATACTCAAATCTAGCAAACATTTATTATATAAAAGGTGAATTTGATTTAGCTATTTCAAATTATCAAAACGCTATAACGCTCAACCCTAACAGAACATGGACAAGTGTTATCGCGCAGACTATGGGATTCGTATATCAGGAAAACAAATCAGATCCTGATGCGGCAATTTCCGCATATCAGACAGCTTATGTTTTAACACCGGAAGATATTGATATTTATGTAAACTTGGGCAGCGCTTTTTATGATAAAGAAGATTATAAAAATGCACTTGCTGTATACAGACAAGCTCTGGAGCTGCAGCCTCACAATGCTAAAATTCATTGTAATCTCGGATTCCTATACTGGGGTAAGGGAGATACAGAAGAGGCTATCAAATCTTATGAGCTTGCAATCAAGTATAATAACACGTATGATATTGCGTACAACAACCTGGGTGTTATATATCTTGATGATTTAGGCAGAGTTAACAAGGCAATAGAACTCTTCAGAAAAGCTGTAGAGGCTAATCCTAATTATGCACTCGCGCATTTTAACCTTGCCAGAGCAATCTCAATTGTTGGAGATAAGGTTGAAGCTGCTAAACTATATCAAACAGCCCAGGATATAAATAAAGTTACACAAGAAATTGACCCAAGAGATATTGCAGATAAAATCAGCGAGCTTTTTGAGTCATAAAGTAAATTTACCCTCTTTACCTTTAAATTTCTTGCAGTTATAATATAAAAATATCGGATACAAAGTATGACAGAAGATGATAAAACCGGGATTTCCCATTTAATAGAAAAGGAATTAAATTCCTCTGATAAGATATTAAAACCTGATTTTAATCAGAAAACAGGACGCGAACTCCTTGCATTTTACCTGCAATCAAAATTTAAACAAGTTCTTGCGTATGATAACAAAGCTGCCGAGCCGATTTTTATTGAGGTTCGGTATGATTTTATACAGAAGTTTTCAAGAAGACTTATCACGAATCCCTCCAAAAGGATTATGATAGGTATAACAGGAGAATCTGCGTCTGGGAAATCAACAATATGCAGAGAAATTGAAAATGTTATCAAAAAGTTTAATATGCCGGTTACAATACTGACTACGGATAACTATTTTAACGATATATCCGAGCTTATAAAAGAATACGGCACATTTGATAACCTTAGAGACAACGGCTATGATGTTGATTCGCCTAACAGTTTTCAGCTGGATGTATTAAAGGAAGATTTAGATAAGATTTCACACGGAGAGGATGTGTATTCTCCGGAATATTTGCTTAATGGGACAGGCGTGTCTGTTCCTAAGGCAAAACATGTACCTTCTAATAAGATTGTTGTTGTTGAAGGTATGGCATCTATGTTTGGTGATAATAAGGATATTTTTGATATCAAGGTTTATGTTGAAACAGACATAAATATCAGACGAGATCGTTTTATGACACGCGCTTGCACAGAGCGTAATCAAGATTTAGAAAACGCAAAAAAACACTGGGAATATATTTTAGGCGCAGGTGAGAAATATGTTCAGCCATACAGAGCAGAAGCGGATATCATTATTAACGGTGATACCAATCTTGCATATTTTTCACAGATTCTGGAATATATTCATACAATAACTAATAATTTTGAGGGATAGATGGGAAAAAGAGGTTAGTTTATAAACTAACCTCTTTTTATAGAAATTTACAAGTAACACAATACATATTGAGTTACATTAATACTCGTATTTACGGCACAAATTCAAAAATCTTTAGGGTTTAAGTCTATTTTGTTACAAAAATTTACATATATGTTCATTTTCTCTTCTTTTTAGCAAAAAAAAGAAGAGAAAACAGAACCAAAAGAGAAGAAAAAAGCTGTTGTTTTCTACATTTTCGCTACCGCTCAAATGTGGTTTGTTATTGTGCTTCGCCCAATCTTTCACGCACGCTATGGCTCGCTTCGCTCACACGCGTGCGGGGTAAATATACTTTATTTAGGGAGTGGCAATTCCATCCCCAAAACGCCAAGCCTGTAGGCCTTATCCCAACAGGGAAAGAATGGCTATGTGATAGCACAATGTTTAGATGTAAATATATAAATACTAAAATCAAAAGGCTGAGCTTTTGCTCAGCCTCTTGATTTTATCCTTTTACAACAATGTTCACAAGCTTTTTAGGAACAACTATCGTTTTTACAATCTCTTTTCCCGCAATCAGTTCTTTAACTTTTGCACTCGAAAGAGCTATAGCCTTAAGTTCCTCGTCAGTTACTCCCTCATCAGCCTCAATCTTGTCTTTAACTTTACCGTTGATTTGAACAACCAGCGTAAACTTACTTGCTTTTGCAAGATTTTCGTCCCACTCACACCACATTTGGTCGTGGATTGAGCCGTCAAAGCCAAGTTCATGCCATATTTCTTCAGACATGTGAACTGTAACAGGTGACATAAGCTTGATTAAGGTAATAATAGCAAAGCTTAAAACATTTTTGTCTTCTTCGCTTAATTCCTTTTTAGCTCCTCTCCATTCATAGATTGCATTAGTCAATTCTCTGTACTTAGATATGACCGTATTGAATTGGAAATCGTTTGAAATATCGTTTGTGATTTCCTTAATCATTATATGTACAGTTCTGACTAAATCATCGTTTTCTCTTGTAAGAGGAAACTCTAATTTGTAATCCTTAATCAGGTTTTGTTGATTATCGCTCACCAGTCTCCAAACTCTGTTTAGGAACTTATAGCAGCCCTCAACACCTGCATCTGACCAGTCAAAATCTCTCGCCGGTGGTGAATCTGAGAGTATAAACAATCTTGCGGTATCAGCTCCGTAGTTTTCAAATATTTCGTCCGGATCTACCGTATTTCCCTTAGATTTTGACATTTTAGAGCCGTCTTTTAGAACCATTCCCTGTGTTAAAAGGTTTTTGAACGGTTCATCAAAGCTTAAAAGTCCTATATCTTTCAATGCCTTAGTAAAGAATCGTGAATATAACAGGTGCAGAATTGCATGTTCAATACCGCCTACATACTGGTCAACCGGAAGCCATTTGTCCACAAGTTCTTTCGAGAATGGCCGTTCTGTATTTTTAGGGTCGGAATATCTCATGTAATACCAGCTTGAGCATACAAAGGTATCCATTGTATCCAACTCTCTTCTGGCTTTTCCGCCGCATACTGGGCAGGTTGTTTCCGCAAATGTTTTTGATGTTGTAATAGGAGATTTTCCAACAACAGAGAAGTCCACATCTGTCGGAAGCATTACCGGAAGATTCTCTTCTTTTTCCGGAACAATACCGCACTTATCGCAATATACAACAGGAATCGGAGCTCCCCAGTATCTCTGTCTTGAAATCAGCCAGTCTCTTAATCTGTACTGTGTTTTAAATTCTCCAAAGCCTCCGTCTACAGCTTTTTGTGTAATAGCCTGTTTAGCTTCAGTATTTTTCATTCCGTTAAATTCATTTGAGTTAACAAGAACTCCTTCTTCTGTGTAAGCACCGTCTTTGCAGTCAGAAGGGTTTTCAGGATTTTGAATAACAACCTTCAACGGTAGATTATATTTTTTTGCAAAATCAAAGTCTCTGGTATCATGCGTAGGAACAGCCATCACAGCACCTGTTCCGTATTCTACAAGAGCATAATCCGCTGTCCACAGAGGGAATTCTTCTCCGGTAAACGGATTTATACAGTGTGTCCCGAGAGGAACGCCTGTTTTTACTCTATCAGTTGAAAGACGCTCAATTTCTGTCATCTTTCTTGCGTTTGCTCTGTATTCTTCAACAGCCTCTTTATTTTCAGGAGTTGTAAGTTTTTCTATATCCTTATATTCAGGAGCTACTACAAGATATGTTATACCATGCACTGTATCCGGTCTTGTAGTATAAACCGGAACCTCAAGCCCCTCGATTTCTTTAACTTTGAAGCGGAATATAGCACCCTGGGATTTTCCAATCCAGTTTGCCTGCATTGTTTTAACATTATCACCCCAGCCGTCAAGCTTATCCAAGTCTTCAAGTAATCTTTCCGCGTAATCTGTAATCTTGAAAAACCATTGTGAGAGGTATTTTTTCTCAACAACGCTATCGCATCTCCAGCACTTGCCGTCAATTACCTGTTCGTTTGCAAGTACAGTACCGCAGTTTTCACACCAGTTAACAGCAGCTTCTTTCTTGTAAGCAAGGCCTTTTTTGAATAACTGTATAAACAGCCACTGTGTCCATTTATAGTAATCAGGTTTACATGTCGTAACTTCTCTCTGCCAGTCATAAGAAAGCCCTAACATCTTAAGCTGCTTTGTCATATAGGCAATGTTCTCATCAGTCCATTTGGCAGGATCTGCACCATGCTTCATTGCAGCATTTTCTGCCGGAAGCCCGAAGCTGTCCCAACCCATCGGATGAAGAACATTATATCCCTGCATCTTCTTAAACCTTGCAATTACATCAGTAATTGTATAATTCCTAACATGCCCCATGTGAAGCTTGCCGGATGGGTACGGAAACATTGACAAAGCATAATATTTAGGCTTATCACTATTATCAGGAGTGTGGAAAACATTATTTCTTTCCCAAACTTCCTGCCATCTTTTTTCTATTTCCTGAGGAAAATACGACTCTTTCATTTATACCTCCCTAATTATTCTGGTATTATATTAACACAAAATAGGGAGTTTATGAATAAAACTTATACATCAATATCATCTTCCGGTTCTTCCTGATCCGGTAAATCCGGCTCTGCAACCTGCTTGGTCAGTTTTTCATTCAACTCTTGCAATGTAATTGATTTATCCATTTTTTTAAGAGCGTTCAAAACCGCTATTTTATAATCAGCATCTGCTTTGTTTCTAGGATTGTCAATAATTTCTCCCATACGATGCCCCAAATATCCCATTACAACCACAGCAGGAACAAGAATAATGCTTGTCGAAAGTATTGTATGCATATCTATTGTACCAATTTTTACAATACAGGTTGTTCCTATAACAAGCATTGTTACAACTATAAAAAGCAGTCTTAGATTATCGCTGTATCCCATCTTATTTTCCTGACTTACTCAAGTTTTCCATATCTTTTTTCATACAGAATTGAACCAGTGTCATCTTATCAATATTACTTAAGTTTACAAATCTTCCGGATATTGTATATTGACCGCTGTCATTTTTCTCAACCCTGATTAGCTGGTATTTACATTTTATAAGCTGTTCCTCGCTTAATTTTATTGAAACATCATAAGTTTTTTCAATATCAATGTTATCAGAGGTTACAAGCTTCATACCGCCTGCAGAAAGGTCAAGAGTTCTTATTTTGTGTGTAATATCACCGGAAACCAGTTCCAGATCCTCAATAAATTTGATACGAGTGAATTTACGTCTCTGTAAGAATCTGTGTTTTACAGGGTTTGCAATGGTCACAACATTGTTTTCCAATTTCTGAATATAAGATTCAAAATACAAATATCCATTATCGGTAAAAGAATAAAAATCGCATATATGATTAACCATTAATCCTACAGGTTTATATTTTAACTCCATTCGGAAGCCGTCCATAGACACATCTAAAACTCTTCCCTTATTAGTATTCTTAAAATCCTGCGGAACAATTGTTACCAGCTGATCTTTTTTTATAAGTTCTCTCATATATATCCTTTCTATCGTTTAACAGCTTCCACTTTTACCATACCTACAGATTTTACCTTAACGTTAGGGCTAATTTCATTATAAGCCATAATCGCAATTTGCGGGTATGTTCTTTCAACTAATTTTCTAAACAAAAGTCTTATTGGTGATGAACACAGGATTACAGGCTGATTTCCAGTTGCAGTAATTGCTTTTTCTAATTCTACATTCATCTTATCAAACATATTCTTCGTAAAGCTTGGATCCAGCGTAACGCTCTGCCCATCAGGACTTGCTCCTTTTGCAATTGTATTTTCGACATCAGGAGCCAGAGTAATAACGTACAATTCTCCGGTATCAGCAAGGTTCTGCTTGCAAATATTTCTGGAAAGTGCCTGACGTACATGCTCTGTAAGGAAGCTCGGATTTTTATTAATTTTAGCCTGTACGCTCATTGTTTCAAGAATAGTTTTCAAATCACGAACTGCAACTCCCTCTTTAAGAAGGTTTTGCATTACAAGCTGAACATCACCCACAGAGATATCTTTCATAATATCGTTGACATAATCTTCCGAAACTTCTTTTTTAAGGTTATCAATAAGCTGTTGAACGTCAAATCTTGAAAGAATTTCAGATGCACACTTCTTAATAACCTCCGTAATATGCGTAGAAATTACGGCAGACGCAGAAACTACCGTGTAGCCGGACATTTCTGCCATATCTTTATCCTTGCCTTCTATCCATAAAGCAGGCAGCCCAAATGCCGGCTCAATTGCATGTATACCATTTATCGCAAAATTTCCTACAGGGTCTCCCGCACACATAGCAAGATACCGTTCTGGATAAACTTCACCTGATTCAAGAGCAACACCCTTAAGCTTAATCTGGTATGAATTCGGTGATAATTGCAAATTATCTCTAACACGTATTGACGGAAGTACAATCCCCAAATCCAACGCTGTCTGACGTCTGATTTGTGCAATACGTTCAAGCAAATCTCCGCCCATTTCTACATTGAGAAGCTGAACCAGCCTGTATCCGACTTCTATTTCGATTGTATCAACGTTAAGAAGTTCCATAACACTTTCTCTTGTAGCTTTTGCACGTTTTTCTTTTTTGCCGAGTTTTTCCTGCTGTGCCTGCTGTACCATCTCTTCCTGCTGGGTTTGAATAAGTTCTTTTTTCTCTTTAGCCTTCCAATAAGCCATACCCCCAACAACAGCCGCTATCAAAAGAAATGGGCCTGTTGGCATGCCGGGAACTACCCCCATAAATCCTAAAAGACCGGATACAACACCGAGAACTCTAGGGTCAGAAAACATTTCATTTTTAATATCCTGAGAAAGAGATTCATCTTTTCCGCTGGCCCTTGAAACGATTAAACCTGTTGCAGTTGAAATCAAAAGCGCTGGAATTTGTGATACAAGACCATCACCTACAGTCAGTATTGTATAAGTAGTAAGTGCGGTCTGTATGTTCATGTGCATTTGCACAACTCCGATAATCAAGCCGCCGACAATGTTTACAACAGTAATAACAATACCTGCCGTTGCATCGCCCTTTACGAATTTAGATGCACCATCCATTGTACCGTAGAAGTCGGTTTCTCTTTCCAGTTTTCTTCTTCTTTCTTTTGCCTGATCTTCGTTTATTAATCCTGAATTTAAATCCGCGTCAATACTTAACTGCTTACCAGGCATTTTATCCAATGTAAACCTTGCAGATACTTCAGCAACACGAGTTGCACCGCCTGTGATTACCATAAAGTTAATCAAAACCAGAATACAAAATATTACCGCACCTACAACGTAATTCCCGCCGACAACAAACTCTCCAAATGAGCTGATTACATTACCCGCCTGCCCATGAAGCAGAATTAAACGCGTTGAACTTACGTTCAGACCCAGACGAAACAGTGTTGCGATAAGAAGTACAGTAGGGAATGATGAATAATCAAGAGGTTCTTGCGTATAAAGACAAACAAGAAGAATTACTACAGCAAGAGATATGTTTATCGTTAATAAAATATCCAATAATGGAGCAGGCAGCGGAATTACCATCATGCATACGATAACGACCAAGCCTATTGCAAGGACGATATCATTATTGCTAAGTAATTTTGCTAACTTACCCAATTCCTACCTCTTTATTAACTTCTCCCAAGCCCTTTACTGTTCATTTTTCTGTCTGAAAACATAAGCCAGAATTTCTGCAACAGCAACATACATATCTGATGGTATTATACCATTAATTGGTACAGAATTGTAGAGGGCTCGTGCAACCGGTCGATTCTCTACAATCGGTACATTATTTTCTTTTGCAATCTCTCTTATCTGGAATGCCAGATAATCAACACCTTTTGCAGTAACCATAGGCGCAGGAGCCTTGGTTTTATCATATTTTATTGCAACAGCATAATGCGTCGGGTTTGTTACTACAACATCCGCTTCAGGGACTGCTGCCATCATTCGCTGCCTTGCCATCTGCATTTGTATAGACTTGATTTTGGCCTTTATCTTCGGATCACCTTCTGTATCCTTATGCTCGTCTTTAATTTCTTGCTTTGTCATCTTAATGGATTTTTCATACTCGTAGTTCTGGTACTTCTTGTCAAGATACCCGAGAACAAGCATTGCAAGACACATATTGATAATCATATTAATTATTATTGATACAATAATATTAAGCGCAACAGGGATTTCAAGCCCGATAAGCCCTAACAAATCACCCTTTCTGCTGTTTATTGCAGAATAACCGCAAGCACCTACAACAACGATTTTCAAAATAGACTTTGCAAATTCTACCATTGAACGCGGTTCAAAAGGGTTAAACATACGCTTGGCATTTTGAAGCATCCTTCTTGGTGAAAGATTATTTAAATCAATTTTTGCTCTCTGGAGAGCAAATACATGCCCGACATTAAAACGTATTATAAATATTGAAGCTATCAAAAGCAGAACAAGAAACGGAAGGAGGATTTTTGCTAAGTATATCAAATAAGGCGACAAGAGTCCCAGAATATTGTTAACATCCACTTCAGAGACATTGAGATGAGAAAAAGTATCTCTTAGCATGTTTTGGATATTTTCTATCATGCCGGATGCAAAAATCGCAAGCAGAGCAATCCCCGCAACCATAACAAGCGCAGAATCCATATCACGGCTTTTTGCTACATTACCGCGTTCCCTTTCTTTCGTTCGCCGTCGGGTGGTGGCTTCTTCGGTTTTTTCTGCTGCTTCGTTCCCCATCTGTTAATATTTTATCCTATCTTAAAATACCAAAGCTATCTGCTCAATAAATCGTTCTATCATAACTACCATATACTCTGCCATCGGGCGCACAAATATGAGTGATAACAAAAGCCCCAGATAAATTTTTAAAGGTATTGATACCATAAATATGTTCATCTGCGGCATCATCTTAGACGTAAACCCAAGCAGGATGTCTGTTATAAATAACACCCCAAAAATTGGTAAAGCAATACTAAGTCCTATGCTAAAAAGCTGGCTTGTCATCCTCACAATTTCACCTATAATTTCCGGAGAAAAAGCAAAGCCGTATCCTACAGGCATGGTTTTGAAACTATTGTAAATAGCAGAAAATAACCACTGATGGGCCCCTATTATAATAAAAAGCATAGAAGCAAGATAGGTGTATGCTTGAGTTATAACTGGAGAGTTTCCGCCGGATGAAGGGTTTAATGCCTGGTCTGCAGATATACCCATCTGGATTGCGAACATATTTACACCGAGTTCTATTCCCACGAAAATTATATTTGCACAAAATCCCATTGCAAAGCCGATTAAAAATTCTTTAAATAAAATCAATGTCAATGCAGGGACAGAATTCGGAACAACAAATTGCGTATTATGCTGAACAATTGGGAAAAGTATAAAGGCAATTGATGCAGCAAGCCATATTTTTACCTGCATAGGAATCGGATATGTTGAAAATAAAGGAGCTGACGCGAACAGACCTGACAATCTCGTTAAAATTGCCATAAAAAGTATTATATTCCCGACTGAAAATAACACATCCAGATTAAACATCAGAACCCGCCGATTAATTGTGGAATCATATCCATAAACTCATTCACCGTTGTAATAAATACACTGAACATCCAGGGCATAAGAAAGATTAGAAGCAGCACACACCCTACAATTTTAGGAACAAACGTAAGAGTAGACTCCTGAATCTGTGTTACTGTTTGGAATATACTAACCATAAGCCCCAGTACAACCCCGACCAATAAGATCGGAACAGACATCTCAAGAGTTAATATAAACATTTTTTGCAATATCGTTATAACTACGTCCTGATTCATTTTCCACTACCTCACAAAGCTTTCAACAAGAGATTTAACAACAAGATACCATCCGTCAACCATAACAAACATAATAAGTTTAAACGGAAGAGCAATCATCGTCGGAGGCAGAAACATCATACCCATTGATACAAGAACTGATGAAACAACGATATCAATTACAAGGAACGGCATATAAACAACAAAGCCTATAGTGAAGGCCGTTTTCAGTTCACTTAGAATAAACGCAGGAAGCAGGACATAAGTTGGAACATCGTTCCTGTTTTTAGGCTTTTCTATCTTTGCCATTCTCACAAAAAGCGCCAATTCCTTTTCATGCGTCTGCTTAAACATAAAAGTTCTAATAGGCTCAATCCCCCTGTCTATGGCTGCCTGCTGTGTAATTTGGTTATTCATATAAGGCTGCAGAGCCTTTTCATTAATTTCATTAAAAGTCGGCGCCATAATAAAGAAAGTTAAAATCAATGCCAAACTTGTTATAACCTGGTTAGGAGGCAATGTTCCGGCACCAATTGCTTGTCTTGTTAGAGAAAGCACTACAACAAGCCTTATAAAAGAAGTCGTCATTATCAAAATACTTGGCGCCAGGGTCAAGATAGTCAACCAAATCAATATTTGCAGACCATTTGTAAAATCTTGCGGAGTATTTGCATTTTGGAGCCCTATATTAATATTAGGAAACGTCATTGCAGCCTGCGATGGTATTGCAGACAACAAGAATAAGCCTACTGCTCCTGCCCACTTATTTATATTAAATAACTTCATAATAAATCCTTAAAATCGACTAATTACCCGATAGTATTATATCGGAGTTTTAAAAGGCATGGCAAATCATTAAGTTTTATTGCAAAACAAAAAACCCTGCTTAACTAAGCAGGGTTAAATTTTTACAATGTTACTTATTAGCCGATTCGCTCAAGCAACACAACGACCTGAGCCTCTATTGCAAGCTTAAAACCTACAGAGTCAAGTTCCTCTTTTGTTTTTGCCTTAATGGAAATATCCATAGAATCTAATCCCAAAAGCGGCGCAATAACCTCTTTCATTTGCGGAATATAAGGCATTAATTTTGGAGCCTGAGCAATAATATTACAGTCAACATTATTTATCCAATAACCTTGAGCCTGTACTTTATCATATACCCTTTTTAACAATATTGAACTATCAGCATCTTTAAATCTATCATCAGTATCCGGAAACATTGTTCCAATATCATCCATAGATAATGCCCCTAAAAGAGCATCTATTATTGCGTGGATTAAAACATCCGCATCAGAATGTCCCAACAAACCCCTGTCATAAGGGATTTCAACTCCGCCAATTATAAGCGGTCTGTTTTCTACAAGCTTATGAATATCATAGCCTATCCCGACTCTATATTTCTGTTCAGCCATAATAAAACCTTCCTCTGTATCGTTCCGTATATATTTATTATAGCACATAAAATATAAAAAATAAACTGGTTTGCATATAAATAGTAACTTAGATATGAATATTAAGTTTTGTAACAAAATAAAGCCTTTGTGAAATTCAATAATTTATAAATACTTTATATATATGTAAGATGAAACAAAAGGTATAAGAAGATGGCAAACACAGCAGCATTATTAGGAAACTTATTAAACACTAACGCAGATATTAACTACTATACTCAGCAATCTATATACTGGAATGCTAAGTATGAAGCTAACAGTGCTAAGTTAAATGAACAAGTTAAATATGAAGAAAAATGGGAAAGCGCATTTGACTCAGCCATTGATAATACAAAAGAATTAAAGGCCGGCGGAGTTACAGTTGCAGAAGGCAACAACAATGAAATGCTTGCAGACGCCTATGCTCACGCAAAAGTTAAACAATATGATGAAGAGTTATCACTTGAACTCGCAGACTTAGATATAGAATATGACACAATGAAATCTATGTATGATACATTGTTAGAAGAAATGAGAGCTCAACAGGAAAGCGAAAAGACTGCAACTTCTACAGCAGCTCAAGATACAGGACTTTTACAATCATAATGGTAAATGATGAGGATATAATCCTCATCTATATACCTTTGAAGCATTGTACATTAAAGAAGCTATGGTCATCGGTCCAACCCCACCCGGAACAGGTGATATATATCCGGTGCTATCGGATACATAATCAAAATCAATATCACCGGTTAGTTTGCCGTTAGAATCTCTAAAAATTCCAACGTCAACTATACAAGAATTTTTCTTAACCATCTTACATCTTACAATTTTCTTACCCACCGCAGATATCAATATATCGGCGGTTTTTATTTTGTCTTCTAAATCCTTAGTGAAAGAGTGGCACATTGTAACTGTGGCATTTCTCTTCAAAAGCATTTGAGCCATAGGCTTTCCAACAATGTTAGAACGTCCGACGACAACTGCATCTGCTCCCTCAATAGGTATATTATATTCATCAAGAAGCATAATTATTCCCTGTGGAGTTGCAGGATAAAAATATGGTTCCAACCCTATTGCAAGTCGACCAACATTCTCCGGTGTAAACCCATCAACATCCTTCTTCGGGGATATCGCCATAACAACCTTATTTTTATCTATATGAACAGGAAGCGGCAGCTGCACTAAAATTCCTGTAACATCTTTATCATTGTTTAAGAGTTCAATTTGGCGTAAAAGTTCTGCTTCGGAAATAGTTTCGCTGAGCTCTATAATAGTTGATTTAATCCCAACCTTTTCCGCAGCTTTTTTCTTATTTTTCACATAAATCTTACTTGCAGCATCTTCGCCAACCAAAATAACGACCAGATGCGGTTGAACATCAAGTTCCTCAACCTTTCTCTTCACGTCTTCCAGTATTTTCTGTGATACAAGCTTTCCATCCAGAATCATTAACAATTCTCCTGCGGCAGGTTTAATCTGCAATACAAGGCTTTAATAGCATTTTTTACTATTTCAGATTCTTTATCCACAGAACCCTCTGTCAAATCTTTATCAAGCGGTACTGCTCCTAATACTTCTAAATCTGCTTCTCTCATAAGTTCGTATACTGCAGTCATATCCTCATTGCCAACCTTGTTCACAATAACACCCATCTGTCCACCGGCAGCATATTTGGCAGAAAATTCACTTATACGCTTTGCAAGATTTACGGAATCAATTGTAGGATTCGCAGTAATAACCGTTAAATCAATATCTGTATCAACAAGCTGATTCAAATATTTCAAATCAAACTCGCAATCAAAAATAACAAAATCATATCGTTCAATTAGCTTTTGGCAGGCATCATTTATCTGCGAAGTAATCGGGCACCTGCAGTCCTTTGCTCCGACAAACCACGATACAATAATATCTGTAGTATCGTTTAGAGGAACTATTATATCCTCCATAGCCCATTCTACATACTCATGCTTTGTCATCCCCTCTGGAATTCCGGTTTTATACTCGTGCTTCCCGCTTCTTATACCGTAAATAGTATTCCTTATATCAAGCCCGAAAGAATGCCCAAGCTCGCTGGTTAAATCATTGTCAAAAAGCAAAATAGATTTTTCAGGAAAATATTCCTGAATCACTTTCATAAAAGCTTTAGTTATTGTAGTTTTTCCGCTTCCGCTTTTTCCTGTTACTGCTATTTTTATCGTCAAAATTTAAAACCTCTTTAAGAAATATTATCATAAATAAACAAAAAAGCATACAGTAAAAACTGTATGCTTTTATTATTAATATCCAAGATTATTCTTTATCAGAAGAATCTGTACCAGCGGTCAGTTCAGGAGCTCCGAACATACCTTCTATCTCTTCCAAGATAGCCGAAGGTTTTCTTGCCTGATTTCTCTGTGCAGCTCGCTTTTGAGCCTCTTTATCACGTTCTTCATTTGCACAAGATAAGTGATAGAAGCCGGTACCTGCAGGGATTAAACGACCGATAATAACGTTTTCTTTCAAACCTCTTAACAAGTCTTTCTTACCCTCTACAGCAGCCTCTGTCAAGATTCTGGTTGTTTCTTGGAATGAAGCAGCTGAGATAAAGCTTTCAGTATTCAATGAAGCTTTTGTAATACCTAACAGCATATATTCACAAGTAGCTTCCTGACCGTCATGTTCTCTTACAGCCTTGTTTTCATTCTCAAATACCTGAACCTCTACAAGTTCTCCCGGCAGAAGGTTCGTGTCACCTGAGTCAACAACTCTTACTTTCTTAGTCATCTGACGAACGATAATTTCAATGTGCTTATCCGCAATTTCTACACCTTGTGAACGGTATACACGTTGAACTTCGTCTACCAGATACTGTTGAGCTTCTTCCGGTCCGCAAAGTCTGATTACATCGTGCGGATTCAAAGGACCGCTTGTTAAAGGCTGACCTTTCTTAATCTTCTGCTTATTCTGAACAACAATACTTGCATCGATTGCAAATTTGATTTCAGTTCTGCTTCCGCCATCTGATACCAGGAAGAGTCTCGGAACATCATCTTCGATTTCGATTTCAGCAACACCGTCAGTTTCTGCCAAGATTGCACAATCTTTGGGTTTTCTTGCTTCTAGAAGTTCTTCAACTCTCGGAAGACCTTGTACGATATCGCCTGTTTTTTCTCTTTCAAATACCAATGTTGCAAGCATATCGCCTCTAAGTACCAGAGAGCCTTCTTCTACCTGTAACATAGTACCAGGGCTGATTAAGTATGGTCTGCCGTTTCTGATAGTTACTGATTTTGGAGTTACATCAATAATCTTACCTGAAACAGTAGCAACTTCGCCTGATTCTGCAAGAACTGTGTCTAATTTTATAAAATCACCTTTCTTAACAGATGGTTTCGATTTAGTATCAATAACTGTTTCAAAGTTTGCACAGTTGAGAAGAAGTCTTCTTGATTCTCCTAAATCGCCTTTGATAGATGCAACACCGTCATTCAGAGCCAAAACTTCTGTCTTAGCTATCGGAGTCTTAGGATCAATTACTTGACCGTTCTCTACAAGAAGTTCCGTTTGTAAAGAATTGTTCATCTTAGAGTTACCCTCTAATTCACGACGAACAATCAATGTTTCCAATACAACAATCTTCAACTCGCCTTTTTCATCAAGTTCTACTAAACCTTTCAGGTGTGATAAGTAACCCTGCATTTGAAGAACTAAGCTTGTTCTTGTTAATGTTGCACCGTCTAAGTTTCTAACTCTTGCACCATCTTTGTATTGAAGCTGAGTTACAGGTACAATATTAATCAATTCATCAGTTGTATTGAACTCAATAGAAACATCTTTCTGTTCAATAAACATTGGCTGAACCGGTCTTACCAATATCTGAATAGGTTTATCTTCAATTGATTCTTCTTCTAATGATGAAGTATCGATTTCTTCGTCTAAATCATCAATATCCAAATCATCAAAATCCATTTCCATTATTGTTACGATAGAAGTTTCTTTTGCCTTAATACCTTTAGCAATTACAGTGCCTTCTTCTACAACAGCACCTTCTTCTACCTTCAATTCAGAAACACTTGACAGTGTATGAACTTCACCAGGTCTGATTGTAACTTCATGGATAACCTCGTTAAATTCCTTGAACTCAACGATACCGTCGATATGGCAGTAAACATCTTTTACAACTTCAGTACCTGCAGTTACAAAAGTTCCGTTATCAACCATTCTCAATGAAGCGTCTTTGTTAACCTGATGAACTTCTTCCGGAACAAACACGATATTACCCGGTTTTGTAACGATTTGATTATCATCAACTTCTACATCAACATACTTAATTTCACCTGATGAAGATACAGAGCACTCGTCATCAACTAACTCTGCAATAATCATACCGTTTTCAACAGTTGTATCTACAGGAGCTTTTACAATATATTTTTCACCTGTTTTCTTAACTGTCCATAACTGTTCTTTCTTAGTTTGTTCAAATGTTGCATTAGCAGGGTTCAGGGAAGCTATTACAATAGTAATTTCCTTACCTTGAACAATCTTGTTAATCTTGTTCTTTCCGGATTTAACAGCTTCTACCACTAAATCTTCCGCATAACGAACTTCACCGCCGTGTTCCGAAATCATAATTGTTTCAGCAAGCTTATCCCCGGCTTTAACCTTTTGTTCGTCAGCAACAAGAACTTTTGAACCGCCCGGAAGATTATAAACATCACCGCCTATAATCCATACAATACCGTTTTTGTTTGCAGTTCTTGAAATATTACCTTGTCTGTCTTTCTTTTCATCTGCAACGAAGTCTTCAAACAATACCATACCTGACATATCAGCATTAATATCTTTTGTAGCTTTTTCTGTCAAACGGCCGCTATCATTTGAATTTGGTTTATATTCAGCAAGTTTAAAGTTCTTTTCAATTTCCATTCCGTCTTCAAAGAATACAGTAGCACCAGCAGGAATATGGTAAGAAGTTGTCTTTTTAGAACCTTTAACTTCGATATCAGCTTCATAAATAGAAACTCTTACAACATCACCGTGACGAGTTCTGAGCTCTCTTGTTTTAAGCTTAGATGATACAGTACCGGCTTCGTTTGCGTGAATTTCTCTTGTAGCTTCTTTAACGCCTACAGCACCACCGGTGTGGAATGTTCTCATTGTTAACTGTGTACCAGGTTCACCGATTGACTGAGCTGCAATAATACCGATTGCTTCACCGACATCAACAAGTTTTTGAGTTGTCATTGCCCAGCCGTAGCACTTCTGGCAAACACCATATTCAAGTCCGCAGGTTAAGCCTGAGCGAACCTTTAATTCTTGAAGATTCAAGTGAGAAATCTTCTTGATATCTTTTCTGTCTAATGTTGTATTTTTTGCAACCAGAAGAGTTTTACCGTCTTCATCGTAAATATCTTCTGCAACAGTTCTGCCCAAAAGTCTGTCAATCAAAGGAACGATAATATTATCGCCATCGCAAATAGGCTTCATGTTGATATATTTATCAGTACCGCAGTCAGTATCTCTTATGATAACATCCTGAGCTACGTCAACAAGACGTCTTGTCAAGTAACCGGAGTCAGCTGTCTTAAGAGCTGTATCTACAAGACCTTTTCTTGCACCGTAAGATGAAATAATATATTCAGTACAAGAAAGACCTTCTTTAAAGTTTGAAGTAATCGGCAAGTCGATAATCTGTCCCTGTGCGTCTGCCATCAAACCTCTCATACCAACCAGCTGTGATACCTGAGATAAGTTACCTCTCGCACCGGAGAATGCCATCATATATACAGGGTTTAATTTATCAAAGTTCTCAACAACCTGTTCTGTCAGCTTAGCTGTTGTTTCTGACCAGGTATCAATAACCTTTGTATATCTTTCAACTTCTGTAATTTCACCCTTTAAGTATCTGTTTGTAGACTTTTCGATTTCCTTTTCAGCTTCTTCCAACAAAGCTTTTTTAGATTCCGGAACAGAAAGGTCTGCAATAGAAATAGTTACACCAGATTTGGTCGCATATTTGTAACCAAGGTTTTTCAGTGTATTAGCCAATTCGGCTGTTTTTGCACCGCCGTATTCCAAATACATCTGCGAAAGCAGTTTCTTTAAACCGCCTTTATCCATTTGTTTATTAATAAACTCCGGAGTTTGTTTTGTATGTGCGTATGTATTTTCCATTTTATATTTCCTTTTAATCCTTAACTTATACTAAAGCTGATCTGACGGCTTCATTAAATATAATTCTTCCGACAGTTGTTTCAATTCTCTTGCCCTTTTCATCACGTACTACAATTTTATCGTGAAGAGTGATTACCTTAGCCTCTAATGCAGAGATTGCATCCTGGAAGCTGTAGAAGTAACCTTGAACTTCCTGTTCCGGATTCTTCATAATAGTCAGGTAGTACATACCCAGAACCATATCCTGAGAAGGTGTAATAATCGGTCTGCCGTTAGCAGGAGCCAGAATATTATTTGTAGCAAGCATAAGCATTCTTGCTTCTGTTTGAGCTTCTATTGAAAGCGGTACGTGAACAGCCATTTGGTCACCATCGAAGTCAGCGTTGAATGCTGTACATACCAATGGGTGAAGCTGAATTGCACGTCCTTCAACAAGTTTAGGTTCAAACGCCTGAATACCTAATCTGTGAAGGGTTGGAGCACGGTTCAACAATACCGGATGTCCGTCAATAATCTCTTCCAATATATCCCAAACCTTAGCGTCTGAGCGTTCAATCATTTTCTTTGCAGATTTAATGTTTTGAACAAATCCTCTTTCGATAAGTTTATTTACAACAAATGGTTTAAATAATTCAATAGCCATTTCCTTCGGTAAACCGCACTGGTTAAGCTTCAATGTAGGACCAACTACGATTACTGAACGACCGGAGTAGTCAACACGTTTACCTAACAAGTTTTGACGGAAACGACCTTGTTTACCTTCAATAATATTAGATAATGACTTCAACGCTCTGTTGTTTGGACCAACAACAGTTCTTCCGCGTCTGCCGTTATCAATAAGAGCATCAACAGCTTCCTGAAGCATACGTTTTTCGTTTCTTACGATAATTTCAGGAGCTCCCATTTCAAGAAGTCTCTGTAAACGGTTGTTTCTGTTAATAACTCTTCTGTATAAGTCATTCAAATCAGATGTAGCAAATCTTCCGCCGTCTAATTGAACCATCGGTCTCAAATCCGGAGGAGTAACAGGAAGAACATCCATAATCATCCAGGTCGGGTCAGTTTCAGAAGAGATTAATGAATCCAACAATCTCAATCTCTTAATCAGCTTACCTTTTCTCTGAACAGATGTTACATGACCTGCAAGCTCTGTTCTGATTTCTTCAGCCAATTCCTTAACGTTGATTTCGCCCAAAAGCTTTTTAATAGCTTCTGCACCAATACCAACTTCAAGTTTTGACTCTTCATTTTCCATCATAAAGTCTTCATATTCTTCTTCAGAAAGAAGCTGTAATTTCTTGAACGGACTGTCTGCCGGGTCAATTACAACATAATTATTGAAGTAAATAACCTGTTCTAAATCTTTTAAAGTCATATCAAGAAGCAAGCCTAAATATGAAGGAATACCTTTTAAGAACCAGATATGAGAAACAGGAGCAGCAAGCTTAATGTGTCCCATTCTGTGGCGTCTTACCTTAGAATCTGTAACTTCAACGCCGCATCTTTCGCAGATAATACCTTTATGACGTACTCTTTTATATTTTCCGCAATAGCATTCCCAGTCCTTTGTAGGCCCAAAGATTCTTTCGCAGAACAAACCGTCTCTTTCAGGTTTTAAAGTTCTATAGTTAATAGTTTCAGGTTTTGTTACCTCGCCGTAAGACCACTTCAAAATTCTTTCAGGTGAAGCGATGCTTATGCGTATATAATCAAAATAATCAATACTTGTAGACAATTTCCTATCTCCTTATATTTCGCCTAATGTTGTAGAAGTTTCAAAGAAGTTAATATTCAATAACTCTGAATCAATATCTGATAGAGTTCTCTTTGGAGCTGACTTACGGAGGTCATCCATATCAGACATCAAATCAACTTCCACACCATTTTTCTTAGCAACTGTAATATCTAAACCGATACTTTGCAATTCTCTTACAAGTACCTTAAATGATTCAGGAATACCCGGTCTCGGAATATTATCACCCTTAACGATTGATTCATAAGCCCTGTTACGTCCGTTAACATCGTCAGACTTAATTGTCAACATTTCTTGAAGAGTATATGCAGCGCCGTAAGCTTCAAGCGCCCAAACTTCCATTTCACCGAATCTTTGTCCGCCGAATTGAGCCTTACCACCAAGCGGTTGTTGTGTAACAAGTGAGTAAGGACCTGTTGAACGAGCGTGAATCTTATCGTCAACAAGGTGAACAAGTTTCAGGATATAAGATAAACCAACCGCAATCGGTTCATCAAACGGTTCGCCGGTTCTTCCGTCAATCAGGTAAACCTTACCGTCTTCTCTTACCCAGTCACATCCTGATTCTTTAATACCTCTTAGAAGCTCAGCCTTAGTTGCGATTTCAGACTGGTTATCACCATATCTTTCATCAAAAGAAGGAGCCTCATAATGTTCACCTGTCAAGTATGCAGCCAAACCTAACAAGCATTCATAAGTTTGACCAACGTTCATACGAGAAGGTACACCAAGAGGGTTAAGAACTATATCAACAGGTGTTCCATCTGGCAGGAACGGCATATCTTCTTTTGGAAGAATTCTTGATACGATACCTTTGTTACCGTGACGGCCTGACAATTTATCACCTACAGATACCTTACGTTTTTGAGCGATGTAAACTCTGATTACAGTATTTGCACCCGGCGGTAATTCATCGCCTTTTTCTCTGTCAAATACCTTAACATCAAGAACTCTTCCGCCTTCACCGTGAGGAACTCTAAGTGAATTATCCTTAACATCTCTTGCTTTTTCAGCGAAGATTGCTCTTAACAATTTTTCTTCCGGCGGATGTTCAGATTCACCCTTCGGAGTAACTTTACCAACGAGGATATCATCAGCATAAACTCTTGCACCGATACGAACAATACCGCGCTCATCCAAGTGTCTCAAAGCTTCTTCCGAAACGTTCGGGATTTCTCTTGTGATTTCTTCCGGTCCGAGCTTAGTCTGACGAGCATCTATTTCTAATTTCTCGATGTGAACTGACGTGAAGATATCATCGTGTACGCATCTTTCAGAAAGCAGGATAGCATCTTCGAAGTTATACCCTTCCCAAGGCATATAAGCAACTAAAATGTTTTTACCGATTGAAAGTTCGCCGCAGCTTGTTGAAGCACCGTCAGCGATTACATCGCCTGCCTGAACCTTGTCGCCTTCATTAACAATCGGCTTCTGGTTAATGCAGGTATCCTGGTTAGAACGTACATATTTCATTAATGTATGTAAATGTTGTTTGCCGCCCTGATCAGTGATAACAATTTCTTCACCTGTTACACGAGAAACAACACCGTCAACTCTTGCACAAACTACCATACCTGAGTCTTTTGCAACTCTTCTTTCCATACCTGTACCTACAACAGGTCTTTCAGTAATAAGAAGAGGTACTGATTGACGTTGCATGTTTGAACCCATCAAAGCACGGTTAGCATCATCGTGTTCGATAAACGGAATCATTGATGTTGCAACAGAGATAATCTGAATCGGGCAAACACCCATATAGTCAACTTTTGAAGAGTCACTCATAATAAACTCTGATCTGTAGCGAACAGGGATTTGAGCGGCTTTAAAAGTATTATCAGGATTCAATTGTACGTCAGCAGGTGCGCAACGATAATTTTCGTCTTCGTCAGCTGTCATATATACAACTTCATCCGTAACTTTTCCGTCTTTAACAACAAAGAACGGAGATTCAATAAATCCATAATCATTAACTCTTGCGTGAGTAGCCAATGAACCGATCAAACCTGCGTTCGGACCTTCCGGAGTTTCAATAGGACAAATACGTCCGTAGTGAGAAGGGTGAATATCACGAACAGCAAAACCTGCTCTTTCCCTCTGCAAACCGCCAGGTCCCAATGCTGAAATACGTCTTTTGTGTGTTAATTCAGCAAGCGGGTTAATCTGATCCATGAACTGTGATAACTGTGAAGAACCGAAGAATTCTTTCAAAGAAGCAACCAACGGCTTTGTATTCAACAAGTTCAAAGGAGTTAATGTTTCAGAATCCTGAAGGGTCATTCTTTCTTTAACAATTCTTTCGATTCTTGACAAACCTACTCTGAACTGGTTTTGAAGAAGTTCACCGACTGAACGGATTCTTCTGTTTCCTAAGTGGTCGATATCATCCAGAGAACCTTCATCATAAGTTAAGTTAATCAAGTATTCTATAGATGCAACGATATCTTGAACAGTTAATGTTCTTTGGTTCTTAGGAATATTCAAATTCAATTTTTTGTTTAATTTATAACGACCTACACGACCGATGTCGTATTTCTTATCATCAAAGAATCTTGATTCAAGAATCTGACGTCCGCCTTGAGCAGATGCAGGGTCGCCCGGTCTTAATTTTTTATATAAATCAATTAAAGCATCATCTGTAGTTTCAGTAGTATCTTTATCCAAAGTTTTCTTCAAGAATTCAAAGTGAGTGAACAAAGATTCCATCTCGGAAACTGTAATGCCCATAGCCTTCAACAGAGTTGTAGCGAGGATTTTTCTGTTTTTATCAATCTTAACATATATAATATCGTTAGAATCAGTTTCTATTTTTAACCATGCACCGCGGTTAGGAATCATTGTAGCGTTATAAAGTCTCTTACCTGTTGGAGAGATTTCTCTTTTAAAGTAAACACCCGGAGAACGAACAATCTGAGAAACGATAACACGTTCAGCACCGTTTACAATGAAAGTACCTTTATCTGTCATTGTAGGGATATCGCCGATGTAAACTTCTTGTTCTTTGATTTCACCGCTGTCACGGTTAACAAGTCTAACCATAACACGAAGCTGTTTTGCATAAGTTGCGTCATGAATACGAGCTTCTTCAACTGTGTATTTTGCATTATCAAACGTGTAGTTTGGCAGGAAGTGGAGCTCTAAACGTCCTGTATAATCCTTTACAGGAGAAAAAGCAAGAAGTTCTTCCTTAAGCCCTTCTTTCAAAAACCATTCAAATGATTTTTTTTGCACGTCAATTAAATCCGGTAAATCATCCAAACGTGTATTAGGAATACCCATTGGAGTTACTCTTTTTGCATATTCTGTCGACATTAATTCACCTCATCTATTCTAATGATGTACTATATAAAATTTTTGTTATTGTTCTACTTTTATTTCGGACATAATTATCCCATATACAGCATGTTCTTTTATCGTACAACATCAAAAATCCTCGTCAAGTTAATAAGGGTATAATGTACAATTTTTCAAGTGTATTGTTTACAAAAATTTACAAAATTAATGATACTTATTGTATAATAACCGCATGTCCTCGTCCGTAAGATATTGCATTGAGTCTAAATCATAAGGATACATAATGCTTCCCTGATTTGGTGAATGATTTAATCCAATAGCATGTCCGGCTTCATGCAGCATTACCCCATAAATATGATCCTTTGAACGAGTAACAATCTTTCTTATATATTGTCCGCCCTCATATGTACGCAAATATTCCTTTGTACCAATCGTTACATAAGCCTTATAATACTGACCGCCTCTTGTCATCATCTCAGTACAACCAACAGCCCCCGCATCATTACAATTGGCAACGAAATCAACAAATTCAACTTCTATATTTGCTGTATTCGGATTATTTACAAACTTAAAACGAACCAAAGATTTGGAACTCTCCTCCCAAGACTCAAAAGCCTGTTTCATAAGCTTACTCATCTGACCATTTTCAGGTATATAAACATATATAGGAAGCCCCACCCAACGAGGTTTCTCTAAGGCAAAACAAGCCAAAGAGGTTATTAACAATAATACAAATACTAAATACTTTTTCATAATTACACTAATTATACATTTTTCACTTACTCACTGTCAATAAATTATACAGATATGATATATATAGTATTGCATAAATATCGAAATAATGTTATTATAAATATGTACATACCAATTTTATAGAAGAGGATATTATGGATATTAGTTCAGTAGGCGGAAGCGCTCTTACACCTGAGGTTCAGGCACAGTATGCAGCAAAATGTATGAGCATGTCTCAACAAACAAGCTATATTGCTGGCAGCTTAATCCAAGATACCGTAGAAATTTCTGCAGAAGCTATCGCAAGATATAACGCAGAAATGACAGACAGCATCGAAAGAATGCTGTAAATCAATACTAATAGGACAAAAGCCCGGTTAATAGCTGGGCTTTTTACATGCCCATTTTTTGAATAAATAACCTTAGTAGCTAATAGCATTAATTAAAAAAAATGAGTTTAATATAAGTATATTAAATCTTTTTCATACTTCCAGCTATTCTTAATTCCAAGAGCCTTCCTAGTGGCTCTTTTCTTTTGCACAAAAAAAGACCTTAGATTCTAATTATCCAATTAAATCTAAGGTCTTTTCTAAAATAGATGTTGGCAGCGTGCTATCTTCCCAGGCGGTGGCCCGCCAAGTATTGTCGCCTCTGTAAGTCTTTACGACCGTGTTCGGGATGGGAACGGGTGGTTTACTCACGATTGGCCACCAACAAACTTGCCGTTTGCTGATCTCCTTTTATTCAAGGCCTCAGCTGTACGCTGAAGATTGCATAAGATTTTCATCAATTCTACTAATTCTCTGCGTGCCTTCTCTTATCCGCCTGGGCAATCAAAGATTGCTACGGCGGTATCGTAGTGTTTCATCCTACAAACCCTTGCTCTCCGTAAATCGTGTTGCTCACGCAACACTGCTTTACTTCGGCAAGTGTTTTCCAGACTGCACACCGGCTAACGCTTTTAGAAAAAGCCCTCGTCCGATTAGTAATGCTCGGCTGAAAATGTTGCCACTCTTACACCTGCATCCTATCTACGTCGT
>CALURX010000010.1 GCA_944323265.1 Candidatus Gastranaerophilales bacterium | reverse complement strand
CTAAACAGGGCAATAGGTCAGTTGGAAGGTATCAAAAAAATGATTGAAGAACAACGATATTGTCCGGATATTATTGTACAGCTTAAGGCTGTACGTTCGGCAATCAAGCATATTGAGAGCAATATATTAAAAACACATCTTGAAGAATGTGTTGCTAAATCTTTTTCTGATTCTGAAATCGCTAAAGATAAAATTATGGAAATTAAAACTCTGCTTGATAAAATGCAGGGTTAAATTATATATTTTAATTTTTTTATGACAGGGACTTTATAGTCTTGAAATTGTAAATTTGTTCATTTATTTAATATTTTAAATTTATGTTGCCCCAAATAATCAAATCATGTGTTCTTTTGCAAACATCAAGTTAATATGTCTTATTTGTATAAAAAAGAGGCAATATTGCCTCTTTGTGCAGAATTAATACTTATAAGAATCTATGTATTCCTGAAGTTCAACAAAAAATCTTGAGAGATGGAAACCATCAGCTGATGCGTGATGTATATTAAATGATAGGGGTATCATTATTTTATCTCCAACTGGAGTATATTTACCCCAGGTTACGACTGGTGCAAGATACTTGCCTTCATCAAATACATGGATATCAAAACTTTTGTAATGAATCCACGGCAGACAGGATACATTAAATATGTTTTTCGGAATATCTTGGAAATCAAATGCACGGCAAGCCTTGTATTCTTCAAGTGTCTTTACAAAGTTTCTGTGAAATTCTCCCAAATTTTCGTGATATTCAGTATAGAGCAAGGCGCATTGTTCATCTTCTTTATAGAAGTGAGCAAAATATGGGTGAATAATGTCATATACACCCACTTGATTTTTATCACCCCAACCGAGTTTAAATTCTTCGTGGGTGTTGATAATTTTACTTACTGCCCACATAAAGCTGGGGTAAAATCTATACCCATTACTATTTACATAATTTAAATATCCTGTTATATCAATATCACAGGTCATACTAATTACATTACGCAAATTATCGATATAATGCCAGAATAAATTATATCGTTTCCAGTTATTATCTTTTATTTCAAATTTCATTTTAACCTCCTTAAATATTACCAATTAATATTTAAAGAGGTCTCTACAATTCCAATTTTCGAAGAAGTTTGTGTTTTCATACTTTAACTATAACATATTTTGTAAAATTATACTAAAATAAGGCAATTTTTATTCCTAAAAATACTTTATATAAATAAGGGAATTTTAGGAGAAATCATGCCATATCCAGTAATAACAAAAGGCTCTGCCAGCCTAAATACATACCAAAACTTTGATGGCAGCAACTTAACAATAGCGGGGATAGAAGAAAAAGCTGTATCTCCAAGAACTTCTGCCGGATCTTTTATTGGTATTGGTACGAATTTTAATAACGATGCGATGCTGGTTATAGATCTAAAAGGCAGTATGAAATATGATAAAAATGGGATTTTGAACCAAAATCTGCGCATAAGAAATACAATAGGTATAAATAGTTCGGCAACCCAAATAAGATATTCGCCATTGACTGTTGAGGTTCCGCTAAACAAAAACTTGAGTTTTTATGCCAATCCTCATTATGCAGGAAAGTACGATTATAAAAATAATAAATGGACAAACAGCGCAGGAATCTTTGCAGGATTTACACAAAAAATAGGAAATAACTCGTCTCTTTCTATTGAAGGACAACGCTATAATCTTCAGGACATAAAAGACAATTCCGGAAAAAATTGGGGAATAAATGCAATATTGAGTTATAATTTCTAAATTTGTTTTTAACTTTGGAAGATAAATTCTATTACAACTGCGTAGATTTTTTTGTCTGAGTAATTTGATACAACGTATGCCGCATAAGGATAGTTTTGGAAATCCATACTTAAAGTTTTCATGATGATTCCATTTTTCTCAGAAGATTTCTCCGAGATGTTTTCTAACTCTGCCATATAAGGTTCTGTTGTATTTGTTTCATTTTTATATAAAAATAATTCGGCAGTTACATCCTTACGTGCAAAAGAATCGGTAACGTGGGTTATTTTCAGCGCTTTTGTACCTTGTGGAATTTCAAATTTTACAGAGTCGAATTTGCGTTTTTCAATAGGAGTATCATATACAAGCAGATATTTTGAATTAGGGCAGTAGTGGATTTCGTTGAGACTTAAGGCTTTTTTTAAATAAGGATAATTATTATTGATGCGTGCATAAATTTCCGCATTGGGATTTGTTTCCATACAGAATGGCACAATGGGGTTTCCTGCACCTCTTATGCACCCTGCCGCAAGACATTGTTCAGTTTTTCTTTTGTAAAGCCATCCTCCAAGACCAAGAAGCGCAGCCCCTCCGATTGAACCCAGTGTTATTGCTGTAATGGCTCCGCCGGAAAGACCGCCGCCGGAGTTAGATGTGCTTGAATCATCAAAGTAATCATCAATTGCAAATACAAATGCGGGTCTTCCCTCTCTTGCAAAAACAGCTGTTTGGATGCTTAATGACAACATTATAAAAATTGTTAAAAATTTTTTTATCATATCAAACCCTTCCAAGCGTAATAATCAATTTTGCGTTGTAAGTCGTACAGACAGTATCATCATGAGCAAGTACATGTGGTGTGAAAAAGTCCGTTTCGACTTTATCATACGGATTTTGAATTGTATATGAAGAAGGTGTAATTGAGAGATTTTCGTTTTTCATCGGATATCGTCCGCAGGTGCTGCAGCAATCCTCAAACTTTGCGCTAACCTGTATGGGCTCGGCAAGATTGGTATGTATTCTTACTACAAACGGACTTAAATTTAACCTGAAGCAAGTTTCGCTTAACGGTTCGACACTTTTGATATCAACATTGGTAAGTATATCATCCTTTTCATATTCAGCTCCTTCAACAATGATTTTTTCAATGTGTAAAATTTCCGGCAGCTCTGCTTGCACAATTTGTCTGGCATCTTTATTGGCAGAAGCAGTTCCTACATTGAGAAATATTATCATTATTAAAAACAAGTATTTTTTTAAATTTTTCATCATAAAAACTCTAACCGTATTTGTCAGGCATATAAATTACCTTACAGAGTATAAAAAATCTACCCTTAAAGCTTTAGACAACAAGCCGATTTTTTATCTTAAACAAAAATTTATAAAAGATATGAGGATTTATACGAAAGTGAAAAATTTAATAATAACAGTAATAATATTGTTTATGTCAGTAATCTGTCCGCGTGTTTTTGCCAATCCGCACTTTAGAGCCGAGATTACGGGGTTTCCGATTGTTACGGAAAACAGTGTGACTGCAAATGTTAACCTGACTTACATACAGATGGGGTATTCAAGACTTTTTGTCACTTCTGCTGATAGCTATATAATTAATAACGAAAATCCGAATATAAAAATTCCTATAACAAACTTGTATCTTTTCTGTGACGGTCAGCAATTTCAAATTAGTAATAATGGGTGGCAGAGGTTTTACATTGATACTTTTGATATAACAGGCTCTGCCCAGAAAAATATTAATTTAAAGCTTGAAAATATTGGGGAACTTCCTGCGGGAACCTATACCGTGCTTCTCAAGTTCTTAGATAAAACAGGGCTTACAATGGACTACGAATGTGAACTCTTGTTTACGTTTATTATAGAGGATAAGCATTCGATTATTTCAACGAGCGGTGATCCTATTATTATATTGTCCGAAAATGATATTTTTAACAAACAGTTATGTATAAAAAATCAAAATGATGTAAGACTTGATTTGGCATCAAATACCAGGTGGAAATTGTGGCTTAGTACATCGTCTTTGGACGATGAAAATTGTGAATATTATTTTCAATTGAAAAATGTCTCCGGAAAGGTGTTAAACTACGAACCTGACAGTACAAGACTTCTTGCCAATAAACGATATTTACTTGCTTCCGGCGAGCCGACTCTGGAGGGGATTGAATGCGGTAACAAAGTCCCGACTAACATTACAATTGAGTATTCATTTAAAAATACAAATTCTGACGCCTATATAAAAGAAGGAGTGAGACAAAATCCGTTTACTTACATATTGGAGAGAGAATGACATGAAAAACTTTTTGAAAAAATTTGCTGTATTGTTACTTTTTTTGTCGCAGCTAACGCCGGCATTTGCTACTGTGAAAGTAATGCCGACTCTAATAGAGTTGAATGCAAATAAAAGCAGGGGTAATTATTTAACAACATCTTTTTCTGTTCAGGCAGATAAAAATGAGACAGTGAGATTTAAACTTTATCCTGAGTATTTTACTATTACAAATGAAGGGAAAATGGATGCGGTACCTGTTTCAAGCAATGCTGATAATTTAATTTCCCATGCACGTTTTGTGCCGAATGAATTTACCTTGAAAAACGGTGTACCGCAAGTTGTACGTGTAACTTTTACTGATTTAAAAAGCTTGCCTGACGGTGAATCAAGGATGGTAATGTTTATTGAAGATGTTGCCGCAAAAGAGATAATGCTGCCGAATGCTAATAAAAATTTGAATACACGGCTTATTGTCAAAACTCGTTTGGGAATTCCTATTTATGTTGATAAAGGGCGGGTTGTAAAAGCCGGAAATTTTAATGACCTGAAAGTCGAAAAAAATAGTAATAAAAATCTGGTATACAAAATGGATTTAAGCGCAAGCGGTAATAGTAAAGTCCGCTATCATGGCAAAGCTCAAATTATAAAAAATAACCAACTGATTAAAGAATTTCCTGTCAACAGTAACACGATACGCGCAAACGGCGTATTTTCAGAAATAGGCTTGTTGCCCGGAAACTTAGAAGAAGGTGATTATGTTTTTAAAGTTATTCTTACATATAAAAACGAAAAGGGTGAAAATAAAAACTTGATAAAAGAAACACAATTTCACGTAAACGATTCAATTTAAAAAGGAGGAAAAATGGAAACAAGAAAATTTTTGGCAGCAATGTTAATGCTTGCTGCGACTGCAACCTGCGCTCATGCGGAGAATTTTGCAAGACAAACCGTACAGGCGACTTTACCGGCCTATGTTGATATTAAAGCAGAAGAAGGCGGTCTGCATAGTAATATCAAACCTGAAACAGGTGAATTGGAAAATACCATTACGTCAAAATTTACAATTAGTTCAAATGACAAACTCAATTTATACTTGAAAGCCGAAACAATTGCTGACGGCGGAACTGCAATGCCCGGATTTTTCAAAAAAAGCGGAGTTGTCTATCTTGTATTAGGTCATACAACGATGAAGCCCTCTGCTGCTGCTATTACAGATATTACAAGCGGTTCTGCAACACCTGAAAATAACCAGAATGCAATTGCATATCCGATTGCAAATGTCGACCTTCAGGGCAAGTATACCAGCGATCCTGAATTTAATGACTCTAAAAAACAATATGAATTCAGTGTAGAGCAGGGGGTAACAACTGCTCTGACAACTATTTCAACTGCTGTTGACAGTACAACTTATTCATTTGATGACAGAGCAGGAAATTATGAAGCATATATTATTCTGACAGATACTACAACATAAGGATTTCCTTTAATGAAAAATAATCTTATAAGATTTTTATTTTTGTTACTAATAACCGCACCGGCTTGTTCCGGTGCGGCAGTAACTGATAGTGTACTTACTGTTATCATTCCGTCTGCCGCTGTTGTAAATACTATTCCGTCTGCAATAAATAATAGCACCATAAATCCGCAGACAGGTTCACATATGGGATTGGGGGCTGTCTTTAATGTAAAAACAAATGGGGATGACAGTACATACGATTTTGTACTCTCAAGCTCAATAAATACAGAAGCTGGTGAAAAGAACGGATATTTCTTAAAAGATGGGGACTTATATCTTATACTTGCAAACAAAGAGCACTTCCCTGATTTAGCTTCACTTGCCGATATTTATTCCGCTGCACCCAAGAGCAATAAAAATATGATTGCTTATCCGGTTTTGAAAAGTGCGGAATTTCAGAGCACATATCAAAACTATAACGGCAGTGTATGCTGCAAATTTTTAAGTGAAGGAAAACAAAACTTTAATGTGTCTCAGCATATCGGAAACACCCCGCTTTCGGGAACATATTCACTGGAGGATGATGGGGCAGGAGTGTATGAAGCTGTAATAACTTTGAATATATACAGGAAGCCCTAATGTGGAAATGTCTGTTTGTTGCGTCTTTGCTCTTTTTCTCTTGTTGTATAAGTGCATATTGCGACGAAACAACCGTAAGCGGGCTTGAACTTAACAAATCGGACTATAGCGATATAGAAGTTTATATGGACTCTTCTAACAAAATTTATGTGCCGGTAAAACAAACCGCAAGAATTTTAAAAATTCCATTTAAAGAGAATCATTCTGCCAAGGAAATAAAATTTTCCGTTTTGGATGACAAAGAGGTTGTAGTAAGTAAAAAGGGTATTTTTCTAAACGGAGTTTTGATAGATGCCAAGCCGAAGTTCAAGAGGGACGGAATTATAGAAGCTGATGAGTTTTTTATTGATGAAAATACTGCCTCTAAAATTTTTGACTCAAATATTTCGGTTGATGCAGTCTCACTATGTGTGAGTGTTATGAACAGGGCTTTAGAAAACCCAACGAGCGTTGCCGAATCGTATGAGGACTCGCTGCCTGTAAAAGAAGCTATAAATCCGAAAGAAAAAGGCAGGTTTTCATTTGATACATTTGAGATAAATAACTCAATGATGAGCGATTCAACAAAGCAAGTTTATTTAAATGCAAGCCAGAATAATGTTATGTTCAATAATAACACGCGTATGAGTTTGAAAGGCAAATTGTATGAGGGAGATTATGCACTAAATTTCAATACAAACAATTATGCGGAACGTTTTTTCTCTTTTGGAGGTTTAAGTTTTACATACAAAAATAAATTCAGAGATTATTATTACGAACTCGGTCAGGTGTCTGGTTTGAGGGATAAATATAATTCAATTGGAACAATGCTCATAGGTGCACAGATTTCTGACTATAATCAGTATGAAAAAAGGCAGCTGAATCAGGAACAAATAGAATTTCTGACGAAAGGTGAATCTAAAAACCGTATTTTTGCCGGAATCTCCGGATATAATAACAGACTTTTCAGCTCAAACGGATATATTTACCAGATGACTTCCAAAAAGCTTGTTGCAGGAGCAAATCGTCAATATGGGCTTTCGGATAATATGAAGCTTGATACTAAAATAATTTATGACAAAATTCTCCAACAAAATGATAATGCCTTGTTTATATCAGGTTTTAACAATGATTATTCTCTTCTCTCGTCCGGTGTTTACAGAAACCCAAATACTATGGAGGGGCTGAGCCTAATTAATACATTAAATTTGTATAAAAATAAGTATTACGGTCTGAATGCGCTTGCTGCTGCCTCGATAATGAGAGATTTTAATTATAATGATAGTCCTTATAATCTTGGATATTCACTTTCGCTTGAAAATGTCTTTGATTATAAAAATTCCACATTGAAACTAAGGCTTTATCAGCAATCTCCGGATTATTACGTAGCAGGCTCCGATTCAGGATTCATATGCGACAGGTTGGGTGCGGAAGTCGCTGCTGCATATACAAAAGATAGTTTAAATGCTAATTTGCGTTATACAAGGTATTATTCAAATCTTGATAGCAGATACTCCGGAGGGTTAACCTCGTTTGATGAAGCATATTTTAATGCCGGTGCGAAAATCTTCGGTAATGCAAGAATGAGGCTTAACGGAAATATTAGATACGGAGAAAATAGTATAGGGCATAATTTGAATTATTACTACAACTTAAACTTCTCAAAAAATATAAAACAAAATTTATCTGTTGAAGCAGGTAACATGGGGAATGCGTATGATACTCAGTATTCTTCAAATTACAGTTTAACAAACGGTTTTAAAAGTTCGTATAATTCAACTTATGCAAATCTTAATTACAGATTGCCCAAAAATAAAGGCGCAATAAAACTCGGGCATGATACAGTATCTTATGAATCAAACGGGGCGAAAAATGATTATAATATGATAAGGATAAATTATCAGTTTCCGGAATTTAAAAGATTTCTCCTCGGGCTCGGAATCGGCTATAAATATCAGGGCTTAGACGGCGGCTGTACCTATAGTGCTGCCATAGGTTACAGAACAAAAACCGGAATGATTGTAAGCTTGAATTATCAATATAATACCGCAATGGGCTATATTTTTAATAATATGTATATTCCCTCAAATGCACGCCACTCTATTAATTTTACAGTTAATGATACCTTTGCTTTTACAAATAACGGTTTGCAGTCTGTCGGAACAACATCCCCAAATCAAGGCTTCGTTGAAGTTGTTACTTATATTGATAAAAATAATAACGGAATCTTTGATAATAAGGATATCAAAGTCTCTAATGTCCCAATAAAAGTTAGTTGGAAAAGTAATCCGATAATGACTAAAAGGAACGGCTTTTGTGATTTACAGAGTGTTGAAAAGGGTTTTTATGACGTAAGTCTTGATTCTGATAATATGCATGCAAATCTCTCTGCGCAAAAAAAATCAGAAGAATATATATATGTAGAACCTCAAAAGACAACAAGAGTAGAATTTCCTCTCAAAAGTTCTGTTGGGAATATAACAGGAAAACTTCTTATATCAGATGATTTTAATAGAAAAATGAATATATCAGATTTTATCATATCCCTTTATGATGAGACCGGCGCAGAAGTTGCATATTCAACGGTTGATGATGCAGGAAATTATTATTTTTCAGGAATTTCTCCGGGACAGTATAAAATTTCACTGGATAAAAACTTTATAAATGACTATAGTCTTATTCCTGATGAACAGTATGGCGAAATTTCTGTCAGTATTCCATACATATATAAAAAATTTGTAGAATTAAAAGAGCAAAACCTTATTTATAAATGCCTATAAAAAACGAGAAAAGAACAGACAATATATAAAATTTTTGAACCTTCCTATGTAATTTGAATTTTAAATGATTATTAAGAATATTTAACAAAACTTATCGACTAATATCTATTTTACAAGTATTGTGATATATTAAATTTATCATACTCAACATAATTATCAAAATGTTGAAAATAACACGATGAATACTGAGGAGTTGTAATGCAGCTTGTAATAATAGCCGGAGGAAAAGGAACCCGGCTGGGGCTTAAAGATATTCCAAAACCGATGGTGAAAATTGGCGATAAACCCTTGTTGGAGCATCAAATTGGTTTAGCTAAAAGATTTGGTATAGATGAAATTTTTATCCTATCCGGTCATCTTTCTGATAAAATTGTTGATTATTTTGGAGATGGAACAAAATTTGGTGTAAAAATTCACCATGTTGTCGAACCTTACCCGCTGGGAACAGCAGGTTGTATAAAACTTCTAGAGGGGAAACTGGCGGAGAGATTTCTTGTTTTCTACGGCGATGTGGTCATGGATTTTGATATAAATGAGTTTATTGAATTTGATAAAAGGTACGATTCTATAGGGACGATTATAGTGCATCCAAACGACCATCCTTATGACAGCGATTTGCTGGAGCTGGATGATAATAATAGGGTTGTAAAAATGCTGCCGAAACCTCATAAGGACGGAGAATTTTATCAGAACCTTGTTAATGCGGCTGTATATATCTTCTCTCCAAAGATTTTTAAATATATAGAAAAAGATAAGTCTCAGGATTTTGGCAGGGATATTTTTGAGAAACTTGTAGAATCAGGCGAATGTCTTATGGGATACAGAACTCCGGAATATATAAAAGACATGGGGACTGCAGACAGGTTTGAAAAGGTTAAACAGGATTTCTTGTCCGGAAAAGTTCGGAGGCTCAATAAAATTAACAAACGTTCCTGTATTTTTCTTGATAGAGACGGTGTGATTAACAAAGATATGGATTCTTCACCTTCTGTTGAGGGGTTTGAACTTTTGGAAGGTGCTGCAGAAGCGATTAAAATGATTAATCACAGTGATTATTTAGCTGTTGTTGTAACAAATCAGCCGATGATTGCAAAAGGTTTTATCAGTCGGAATGAAGCAGAAGAAATTAATAAGAAGATGGAAACTTTGCTTGGGAAAGAGCATGCTTTTTTGAGTGGAATATATTATTGTCCGCATCACCCTGAAAAAGGTTTTGAGGGAGAAGTGCCGGAGTTAAAGATAGAGTGTTCTTGCAGAAAGCCAAAGCCGGGAATGCTTATACAGGCCGCTAAAGATATGAATATAGACTTATCATCATCCTGGATGATAGGTGATAGCAAGAGAGACATTGAAGCAGGAAAGAATGCCGGATGTAAAACCGTGTCAATTGGTGAAGGCTTGGGGGCGGATTTTTGTGCGAAAAATTTAGTACAAGCAGTTGAATATATTATAAAAGGAGATAAGAATGTCTAAAAATATTCTTGTAACAGGTGGTGCAGGGTTTATAGGAAGTCATCTTACGGACAGACTTTTAGATGACGGTTGTAAGGTTACGGTATTTGATAACTTGTCTTTGGGGCGGCTGAGTAATCTTGAAGAGGCTTCAAAAAATCCGAATTTTAAATTTGTGAAGGGTGATATTTTAGATAAAACGGCTTTGTTTAAACTTTTTGAGGAAGGAAATTTTGATACGGTCTTTCACATGGCTGCAAACTCTGATATTGCAAAAAGTCATGCCAATCCTGATGTTGATTTTGATAACACATTGTCAACGACTTACAATGTTCTTCTTGCGATGAAGGAGTTTGGGGTTAAAAATATTGTTTTTGCTTCCACCTCTGCAATCTATGGCGAGACAGGCGTGAGCGTAAGTGAAAATTACGGCCCGTTATTCCCTATTTCTCATTATGGTGCATCAAAACTTGCATCAGAAGCGTATATTTCAAGCTTTTGCGAGAATTACGGCTTTAAAGCATGGATAACGAGGTTTCCTAATGTTGTTGGAGAAAGAGCGACACATGGTGCAATCTATGATTTTATAAACAAGTTAAAAAAGAACCCGAAAGAGCTTGAAGTTCTTGGAGACGGAACGCAGATTAAGCCGTATCTTTATGTAAAAGATCTTGTGGATGCGATTATTCTTGTTTGGACAACAACAGATGAAAAGTTTAACTACTATAACCTTGGGGTTGAGACAAGGACAACCGTAAAAGAGATGGCAGAAATGGTTATAGAAGAAATGAAGCTTGATGCGTCAATAAGATATACCGGCGGAAACAGGGGCTGGGTCGGAGATGTTCCGGATTTCAGCTACAGTCTTGATAAAATTCATAAACTCGGCTGGAGCGCAAAAGTATCTTCCAATGAGGCTGTCAGAAAATCAATAAGATATATTTTAGATAAGGACGGTGTTTTGGTATGATAATCACAAGAACCCCTTTTAGAATAAGCTTTGCTGGCGGCGGAAGCGATTTGAGAAACTATTATGAAAAGTTCGGCGGATCTGTCGTAAGTGTTTCCATAAATAAATATATTTATCTTTCCATGCACCCATATTTTGAGGAAAATGAATATCTTCTTAAATATTCAAAAACAGAGCAGGCAAAAGGAGTGGATGAAATTCAGCACCCGATAATAAGGACTGTGTTTAAAGATTATGGTATCAGAGGTGTTGATTTTAATTCAAGCGCCGATATTCCATCCGGAACCGGGCTTGCTTCTTCATCAGCTTTTACAGTCGGACTTATTAACCTGTGTAACGCATACACAGACCAATATATGAATAAGGAAGTTATTGCGGAGAAGGCATGCAAGGTTGAAATTGAGGACTTGAAAGAGCCGATAGGAAAACAGGATCAGTACGCCTGCGCCTGCGGAGGGCTTAACTTTATTGAGTTTTATAAAGACGGCGTTGTAGATGTGGAAAAACTCTATCTTCAATCAGACGCTTATCACGTTTTGGAGAAAAATCTTTTAATGTTTTATACAGGAACAACTCGTGCAGCAGGAAGTATTTTAGCCGAGCAAAAGAAAAATACAACAAACGATGAGGCAAAAATTAAGAATCTGCATAAAATGGTTCAGCTCTCAAAAGATTTGAAAGAAGAACTTCTCAAAGGTAATACCAATGCAATGGGCGAAATTCTCCATACAGGCTGGATGTATAAAAAAGAACTTGCAAACGGAATCAGTAATCAGGATATAGATTATTACTACGATTTAGCGATAAAAAACGGCGCTCTCGGAGGCAAACTTCTTGGAGCAGGCGGCGGAGGCTTCTTGTTGTTTTATGTAGAAGAACAACACCGAAGCCGTGTAAGGCGTGCTCTTTCGGATCTTAAAGAAATTGATTTTAAATTTGATAACAAAGGCACGAGTGTAATTTATTATAACAAAGCAAACTTATATAGGAGTGTAGTGTAGATGCGGACATCAATAAACAATTATTTTCAGCTGTTAAAACAAACTCTGGATAACCTTGACAGAACGGAGCTTGAAACCTTTATAAACATTCTGCTTAATGCACGAGATAAAGGGAGATGTATTTATATAATGGGAAATGGCGGTTCTGCATCTACTGCAAGTCATTTTGTATGCGATTTTAATAAAGGAATGAGTTACGGCAAAGACAAGCGTTTTAAGGTTATATGCCTGAATGACAACATTCCTACAATGATGGCGTATTCTAACGATATAAGTTATGAAGATATTTTTGTGGAGCAATTGAAGAATTTTTTAAACGAGGATGATGTAGTTATCGGAATCTCCGGCAGCGGAAATTCAAAAAATATATTGAAAGCAATAGAGTATGCAAATTCAAAAGGAGCTGTAACCATTGGGCTTACAGGTTATGACGGCGGAGTTTTGCGTAAAATATGCAGACACTCTATTAATGCCAATATAAACAATATGCAGGTAAGCGAAGACATCCATATAATGATTTGTCACATGATTCATAGTGTAATGACTTCCAAGGCTGACGTAAAGGAGCTTATATATGGCTAAACTAAGCGTGATAGTGCCAGTGTATAAGACATCGGAGTATTTGCCTAAATGTATGGAAAGCATTTTGACGCAGGGTTATAAAGATGTTGAAGTTATTCTGGTATCAGATGGCGACGAGGCAGAACATAGGCTTTGTGATGAATATGCTAAGGACAGAAGAGTTAAAGTCTTGAAGGATATCAAGAAAGGGCTTGGAGGCGCAAGGAATGCAGGTTTGGATGTCGCGAAAGGTGAGTTTGTGACATTTGTTGACAGCGACGATTGGATAGAGCCTGATACATTTGAAAAAGCTATGAACGGTTTTGAGACAGGTGCTGATTTTGTCGTTTTTGGCGCGAATGTTGTCGGGGATGAGGAATTAATTACCAAGGGGCTTGCGGACTACTTGAGCCCGAAATTCAGAGGCGGAGTTTCCGTGAGCGATGACGTGATATTAAAAACCAATGTTCATGTGTGGAATAAAGTTTTTAGAAAATCGATAATAGACAAATTTAAAATCCGTTTCCCGGAGAATATGCAGTACGAAGATTTTCCGTTTTATTTTCAGTACGTAATGGCTTCGAATGCAGCGTATTATTTACAAGAAAATCTTTACAATTATAATCAGCGCCGCGATTCCGGCATGACAAAGACTTATCATCAGGAATATGAGGCGGTAAAAGACCATTTGAGGGGATGTTATTATTTGTATGAAAGCCTCAGGGCTGCCGGAAATTTTAACAGAAACAGCGAGCTGTTTGCCAAGATTTATGCAAATTGGATACAGATAGCATTAAGTCACTGCAAAAAATCCGATAAAGTTTTGCTTCTTGCGTATGCTTATGAGCTGTTTGAACAAATGGAGCTTAATACCTATGGTCTGTATACACTAGAGCTCTTGTGCAGGAAGCGTTATAAAGGGATTGAAAAAAAATATCTCTACGTAACCCCTGTGTCATTGTTTGGGCTTGTTCCAATCGGTAAGGTTGTTGAAACCGTCGGATTGATAAAGGTGTACTTGTTTGGGCTGATGGTTTTGAAATTTAAGAGGAAATGTTTATGAAAATACCTGTATTGTATGATATAGAGCTATTTGTAAGAGGGATAAGAAATAAGCTTAGGCAGCAAAGAAAGAACTTTGAAAACAGAAAAATGTTTTTAAACAATGAAATATTTCTTGATGGCAAGCGTATTTTTGAGCTCGATGAAAAATTGAATATAAAATTAGATATTAAAGGAAAGGGAAACACTATAAAATTGAACTGTTTTGATGGAACAGGCGGTATTTTTATTGACTTACGAGTAGATAATTTTATTTTTGAGTTTGGGAAAAATAATACAATAAATAATCCGGGGATATTTATAACCGGCTATAATGCTCCCGGCTCTTTGTCTAAATCTTCTTTTGTTATAGGAGATAATAATCTTTTTAACGGCGCCGTTGAAATTGTCTTGCCAACAACATTGGATGGAAGTACGTCAATAGGAAATAATAACGTATTTGCAAGGAATATTCATATTAAGGGAATTACGGATCACCTAATATATGATTTATCAACAATGGAACAAATAAATAAAGAACGCGGTATTTCAATTGGTGATAACAATTGGATTTGCGAGGATACTGTGTTTTTAAACAAGGCAAGAATTTTAAATAATTGTGTTGTAGGAATGCGTAGTATTGTAAATAAAGAATTCACAGAATCAAATGTCCTTATTGCAGGAGCTCCAGCAGACATTAGAAAAACTAATATCGGCTGGTCATTTTATGTTAATGATTCATATAGACATACCAATAATCCCAGAAAAAATCTTCAAATGGAGGGTGTATGCGTTTATTAGAACAAGTTTTTTCCATAAGACAAGATAATAATCATATAATAATAAAAATATTTGGTGTCAAAATAGCCCAAAAATTTCAAAATGTAGAGATTTCGCGAGAATCTTTGCAAAATAAGCAGTATATGAACCAAGTATTTAAAAGAGCAAAGAGCTCTGATGTAAACACATCGTGCTTAAATATTGCTTTTATTGTACCACCTCCTATTAAGGGTAGTGGCGGTCATCGCAATATTTATAGGGCAGTGAAATATTTAAAAGAACAAGGACATAAAATAACCGTTTATTACACAGATTTATTGGAACCTGCTGACATAGTAAAACAAAATGTTAGTTCTTGGTTTTATGATATGGGAGATATTCCTTTTATCTGTTATGAAGGTCAGCTGGGATACCATGATGTTGCGATTGCTACTTGGTGGGAAACGGCTTATTGTCTTAAAAATAATATTGAAAAAATAAGCTATCCATTTTATTTTGTACAGGATTTTGAGCCCTCTTTTTCTCCAATGTCAACCCAATATATAATGGCGGAAAATACCTATAGGCTAGGATTTTTTCATATTTGTTCGGGGCCCTGGTGTAAAAATTTCTTAATAAAAAAATATAATGCACAGGCAGAGTATTTTCAATTTCCAGTAGACAAATCCATTTATTATGTAAAAGAAACGAAAAACACTAATTCTAAGAAAATAGTATTTTTTGCAAAACCTGAAATGCCAAGAAGGTGTTATGAAATTGGCATTCAGGCTTTAGAAATCCTAAAAAAGAGAGCTCCAGAGGTTAAAATTATTTTATTTGGTTCTGATAAGGTTAACTCAATTCCTTTTGATGCAGAAGTGAAAGGCTTGTTACCCACTTTAGAAGACTTAGCTAATTTATATAGAAGTGCGGATTTAGGCATTGTATTTTCTACAACAAACCCGAGTTTAGTTCCCTATGAAATGATGCACTGCGGATTACCGGTTGTTGACCTTGATATGGAAGGTGCAGAATCTAAATACGGAGGTAGCAGAGATAATGTATTTCTTGTAAATCCGCTTCCTGAGAAAATGGCAGAAGAATTGTACAACATTATAAACAGTCCTGATTTGTTAAGACATGTTGGTACAAATGGAAGATTATGGGCTGAACAAGAATTTGATGGCGAAGATAAGATGGGAGAAGTTGTAGAACAAACTATTATTAAAGTAATAATTAACAAGGAAAATTTGAAACAATGACAAAATTATATCAACATATTTTTTCAATAACAAATAGAGGAAAACATAAGCTTATACGTATTATGGGATTCAAATTTAGTATAAGAATTCCACATGTTAAATATTCTACATTAAAAAATAAAAGTAATTTGCGGTTTGCATTTTATGTCGGGTGCGATGATAATCGTTCGGAAAGATATCGTGTAAATAACATTGTAGAGGGTTTGAGCAAAAGGTCTATTCCTGCAGATAGGTATTATAAGAATTCTATCAAAATTTTAGAGAAAAATGTTAATAAATATAATTTGTTAATGGTGTTCAGAAGTGGAGATGGTAAGGATATTGATTATTTTGATGAAATAAACGACCTGTATAATTCTTTTATCCTTAATAATATTCCTATAATTTATGATGTAGATGATTTATTATTCCATCATAGACAAGATACCGTTTCAGAAGCAGTGTCGAGTTTAGTAAAAAAAAGTTCCATGGTAACTGTAACAACTAGTACCTTAGCAAATTTTTATAAAATTTTAAATAATAATGTACATATTGTAAAAAATACTATTAATTACAAACAATATAAACTTGCAAGTAAAATAAAGAAGTATAAAAGTAATAAGATTAGAATTACATATCAGAGTGGCACGATGAGCCATAATAAAGATTTTCTTGAGTGTTCAGACGCTATATATAGAATTTTAGAAGAGAATTCGCATGTAGAATTTCATTTGATAGGTCCTTTAGAGCTTCCATCTAAACTTGAAAGGTTTTGTAAACAGGTTTATAAACATAAATACATGAATTATTTAGAACTGCAAAAATATGTATCTCAAATGGATATAAATATTGCCCCATTAGAAATCAATGATTTTAATAACTCCAAAAGTGAGCTAAAGATATTTGAATCAGCCCTGCTCAAAATACCTTCCGTAGTTTCACCTATTATTCCTTATAAAGAATGTATAAAGGATGGACACAATGGTTTTATTGCTTCAAATACTGATGAATGGTATGAGAAACTATCTTTATTAATCAGAGACGCCGAATTAAGACAAAAGATGGGTGAAAATGCGTATAAAGAAATTGTACCCAAATATTATATTGAAAATAATATCGATGAAATTATTGACTTATACAGAGAGATAATAAAAAAAACAAAAGAGGAAAAAATAAAATGAAGAACAGTTTATTTAATAAAGCAGCAGACGAATTGCACGATATTTATACAGTGTTAGGAATAAAATTTAAATTTCTAGATTATAAGAAGTTACGTAAATTAAGAGAAACGCTTAAACAACAAAAATCTGAAATTAATATATCACCTGATATTCCCCTTATAATAAACAATGTTGCCGAACTTTTGGGTTACTCCACCGCCAATAATAGAGATATTCTGCGAAAAAATTTAACACAAATAGAAATTGAGCTTTTTTCTTATTGTAACCGTCAGTGTTGGTTTTGCCCGAATAGTTTTATAGACAGGCACAGTAGTAATATATTTATGGATGAATATTTATATTTAAATATTCTAAAACAACTATCAGAAATAGATTATTCTAATGTGATAACATATTCAAGATATAATGAACCATTATCACAAAAAGAATTTTTTCTAAAAAGTATAAAACTTGCTAGAGAATACTGTCCAAAAGCTTTGATTAGGACCAACTCAAACGGAGATTTTTTAACATCGATAGAATATCTTAATGAGCTCGCAGATGCAGGTTTAAATGAACTCTCTGTCCAATGTTATTTAAATGAAAATGAAGTTTTTAGTGTCAAAACTTTTGAAGAAAAAACTCAAAAGTTCGCCAAGAGATTTAATTTAAATTACCACATAGAAAATCATGATAAATATTCTATAGCATATTTTGATTATGAAAAATTAAAATTAACATATTCTATGTATGATTTTAAAAATATGGCAAATAACCGGGGAGAAACTCTTTCCCAAAATATTAAACCATATACAAGAACGGCTTCTTGTATTGTTCCTTTCCAACACTTATATATAGATTATAACGGTGATGTAATGCTATGTTGTAACTTGCGGCATGATGTAAAAGAACATCAAAAGTTCATTATAGGTAATGTCATGGAATCTTCTCTTGCTGATATATTCCAAGGTGAAAAAATTATAAATTACAGACGACTACTTGCGTGCAATGGAGAAAAAATATCGCCTTGTAATACTTGTAGATTTTTTACAGGATACGAACGTGTTGATTTGTGTAAAATATAAACTCTTTTTTCATGCTATCATAGAAGAAAAAGGAGAGTACGATTATGTTAACTAAAACTTCAGCTTTAAAAACAACTTTCACAGGTGTGGATTTCTCTAAATACGCATCTAAGACTGCTCAATTCGTTAAAGAATTCTCGTCTCGTGCAAATCAGCCGGGAAAATTCCTTAACTGGGTTGACTTGCCTAAATTACAGCTTACAAGGCTCGACGAGATTTATTCTTTGGCAGAAAAATTGAAATCTCAAACAGGAGCAGAAAAGCTTAGCGTTTTAGGTATCGGCGGCTCTAAACATACTGTTGAGCACATGCTCGGTATCAATGGGCTTAATATCGCAGGCGACAAAATTGAATTCTATTCTGATGTCGATTCAATCAGCCTTGCAAGATTCTTATCCAAGCTCAATAACGATGTTTTATCTTCAAACTATCTTATTGCCTCCAAGTCAGGCTCTACGTTTGAAACAAAAGACGGTTTTTTGAGAATACAAAAAATGCTTGAAGAAGCTTACATGGCGAAAGGTCAGTCTCCTGAGGAAGCTCAAAAATCAGCTGCTAAACACTTAATTGCGGTTACTGACAAAAACGCTGAAAAGAGTGAACTTAGAAGAACTTCTAATGAAAACGGCTGGCTCGGCGATTTGTATATTCACGACGATGTTGGCGGAAGATTCTCTGCTTTTGATGACCACGCCTTATTCACACTTGCTTATGCAGGTATGAAAAAAGAAGACATGGCATCTATGCTAAAAGCAGCTCAAGAAATTTCTTCACTTTCTTTGTCAGATGACTTGGAAATGAATGACGCTTTAAAAGAAGGTATTTTCTGGGCTGACGCTAAGTTGAACGGAATTGAGGCTTCTGTTCATCAGTATATGGGGTCAATGTTTGAAAATACTGTTTACTGGCATGCACAAATGCAGAATGAGTCTGTAAAAGATACATTAAAACAGATTGCAAAGGTTCCGGACGCTATGCACCACTCTGCAGAAGCACACTTTAATCCTGCAAACAAACTTGTATTTGCGCTTACGGTTCCTGTAGATAATGGTGTTTGTTCTGAAAACGCAGAAGCATATATCGGTGCCTTAACTAAGTCTTACGAATCAACTGGCGCATTCTTTAAAGAATACGTTGAGACTTCTAAGCTTGGATTAACTCCAGAAGCAGCAGGTGCTGTTACTCAACTGAGAGCGTTTGCAACTGTTTATCAGGAAATCGTGGAAGCTGTTATGCAAAACAGAGAACTTCCGGAAGTTCTGGACAGCGTTCTACAGCCGCACGTTGAGTTTTATAAGAAAAACTTAAAGGGCGGAGTTGTTGTTCCGGGTAGAATTTCCTAGAATCTAAGTATATGTCTGGCGGACAAAACATAAGTTTTGTCCGCCAGATTTTATTCTGTCTTTTTATGCTAAAATAAATGTTATGGAAAAGGTTTTTCTCGTTTTTAATACAGCCGCTATTGGCGATATGCTTGTTACTAACACGCTTGTTCGGAACATAAAATATTATTATCCGCAATCAAAGGTTGTATTTATATGTAACACCCCTTTTGTTGATGTTGCAAAATACCAAGACGGCGTTGACGATGTCGTTATTTTTGACAAGAAAAAAGATAAAACCCTGAAGGGAATATTCAATTTTGTAAAGAATTTTCCTTACAAAAAGCCTTTTGCATCTTTTGTTACCTATTCAAATGAGAGGAATATTCTTATTTCGAGGCTTTTAGGTTCACAACATGTCTTATCAAACCACAAAGGTATTTATGGGCTTTTGAATACAAGGGAGAAGTTTAAAATCCCGGAATATATTCACATGAAGGATTGCTGGGCAGGAATGATTGAGGCTCTTGTCGGAGAGTATCAGAATTTGCCGATAAAATACAATCCGCCGGAGGTTAATACGCCTGTGGTTCAGAAAGTCAAATCCCTCAAGCGCCCTGTTATAATAAGCACCACAAGCAATTATTATAAAAAGGATATGGAAGTAAATGACTGTGTTGAATTATTCAAGTTGATGAATAATGAAGGCTTAACTCCTGTTTATACAGGAGCAGGTGCAGTCAGTGCGGACTTTGCAGAGAAACTTGAGGGGTGTGAATTTGTAAACCTTGTTAATCAAACAAGTTTTGTAGAGCTTGCAAATATTATGAAAATCTGCGGGAGCTGTATAACTGTGGATACTGGAACACTTCATTTTGCAAATGCTCTCGGGATTCCTGTTGTAAGTATATTTTATGACGGGCATACAGATATGTGGGCGCCTGATGAGAGGTTATACAGGGCAAAAACGCTGGATGGGTATCATTCTCCAAAAGAGATTATGGATGCTTATAATGAACTTTGCGGAGCAAGGGTATGAAATTTGTAAGATATTTTGACGGACATATTATAATAAATTTGTTTGGAGTGATAATCAGGATAAAACACTCTAAACCTTACAACTGTCCGGAAGTTACATCTCTCGGGGTTACGAAAATCAAGCGGGAAGAAAAAGTTGTAGTTTCTCTGACGAGTTTTCCGGAGAGGATTAATACCGTTGTAAAAACGATTAAAACACTTTTGAATCAGTCTATGAAGCCGGATGAAGTAATTCTTTGGCTTGCGCCGGAGCAGTTTTCGAATAAAGAAGCCGAGCTTCCGAAAGAACTGCTTGATTTGAGACAGTATGGGCTCACAATTGACTGGTATAAAGACATTCGCTCTTATAAAAAAATTATACCTGCGCTTAAAAAATTCCCGAATGCGGTTATTATTACAACCGATGATGACATTTATTATGCTGAAGATACGGTTGAGAGTTTGTATAAATCCTATCTGGCGCATAAAGATGAAGTTCAGGCTCACAGGTGCGATTGGGTTAAGGTTGAAAAAAGCAAGATTACTTGGGAAAAGACAAGGGAACTTTTCAAGGACAAGCACAGAGAGCAGGCAAGTTTTCATAACAGACTTACTGGCTATGGAGCTGTTCTTTATCCTCCGGGATGCTTTTACAAAGATGTTGCCGAGGAAAACCTGTTCAGAGAAATCCTTCCGACCCATGATGACGTTTGGCTATGGGGGATGACTGTTCTTGGGGGATACAAAACGAGACTTGTTAAAGGGTATTCGGAATCAATAAATTATGTTGAAGATTCCCAGCAGTACGGTTTGTGTAAAATCAATAAGGCCGGTGTAGGGATGTCGCTTCAAGAAGCGTATGAAGCGATTCTTAAGAAGTATCCGCAAATTCTTGATATATTGGAGAAGGAATGAAATCTTTATTCTGGCAAATTGTTAACAGCATAATAAAAATTTTTCTGGAAGTATTTATATATGACAGAAGAATCAGAAGGGTGCTCAAGGGGAACTGGGCAAAATTTTATTTGTACAAGTATGTAAAAAAGGCTGTAAAAAAATATAAGGAATTACCGTCTGATGGAACTTCCGATATAATCTGGCAGTATTGGGAAAGCCCTGACGGCTCAATTCCGCCGCTTGTTCAGGCTTGTTTGAATAGTGTAGCAAAATTTAAGGGTAAAAGAAAAAGAATTTTGCTAACGCCTGATACAATCAGCAATTACGTTGAGATTCCGGAGATTTTTATAAGGCTTAAAAAGAAGGGTGTAATCAAAACTGCATTTTTTTCGGATATTTTAAGAGCCTGTCTTTTGATTCAAAATGGCGGTATCTGGATTGATGCAACTGTTTTGCTGACAGATGAGCTTCCCGAATACATAACCGAGGCGGATTTATTTGTATTCCAGAATGATTTAAAAGTTGACCTTGACGGATTGAATATGGCAAGCTATTTTATTGCTTCAAAAAAAGGTAACAGAATTCTTGCTCAGACATTGAAAGCTCTTGAATATTACTGGAAAGAAAATAATTTTTTGGTAAACTATTTTACTTTCTTACATACGTTTACAATGGTTACCAAGTATAATAAAGATTTATTTTCCAAGGTTCCTTTTTTCAGCTTTATTCCTGTACAGCTTACTCAGGGAGAACTCTTGAACAAATTTAGTCCTACAAGATGGAAAGAGCTGCAAAAAATGACATCGGTTCATAAGTTAACACACAAACAGTCCGTTCTTACAAAGGAAAAAAATATAAATCTTGAAGATACATTGTATGAACATATTTTAGAGGAGTTTCAATAATGAAAATAAATATAGCGTACGCACCTGACGATAAATACGTAAACCAAACAATAGTTTCAATGGTTAGTGCTCTGAAAAATAACAAATCTCACGAAATTGAGTTCATTATAATGTACTCTTCTTTAACTGATGAAAGTGTAAAAAAGCTGAATGCTATTGGCGCAAATGTCAGATTTCTTAAAATGGATGAAAGTATGTTTTCATCGCTTCCTCTATCTCACTGGGTAACTATTCAGGCATGGTTTAGAATAAAGCTTCCTGATATGTGCGAGGATTTGGATAAAATACTTTATCTGGACTGTGACACTCTTGTACTTGGAGATTTGGGAGAGTTATTCAATACAAATCTTGAGGGGAAATTCCTCGCAGGCGTAAAAGATATTTGGGGTGTAAACAGGTATGTGGAGCGTCTTGGGATGCAAAGCCCGATTTATTTGAATTCAGGTATGCTTTTGTTCAATTGCGATTACTGCCGCCGTGAAAAGTTTTTTGAAAAAATAGTTGATTTTGCAAATAATAACGAGAAAATTATAGAATTTTGCGATCAGGATTCCATAAACAAAGTTGTGGACGAGAAAAAAGTTGTTTTATCGCCTAAATATAACTTTATGGATACTTGGTGGAGAAATGGGTATTATGAGTATTCTGGAGAATATGAAGAAGAATACCTTGATGCGTTTAAGAATGCAGTAATAGCGCATTGCACAGGACCAAAGCCGGCTTTTAAGGGGTGCGGAAATGTTTATAAAGGTATCTGGTGGGAGTACGCAAAATTAACCCCAATTTATGATGAACTCAAAAAGGATTATGAAAATTCTAAAGAACCGAATTTGGGGCCGAAATTAGGTGAAAAATTATTTTCTATCAAAAATGAGTACGCAGGACGTACAAAGACAAAAGTTTTGAGACTTCTGGGGGTAAAAATAAAACTCGGCAAACCGCTCACTCCGGAGGACATTGACCGTAAATACAGAAAAAAGGAACATAGAAAACTATCTAAAATCAAATTTGATGTTCCTCCGTTTTATGCTGAGGACTACAACAAAAATACTAATATTGATTTGATAACAATATCCTTTAACAATCCCAGAGTTATCGAATATCAAATAAAATTAATCCGAAAATTTTTAAATGGAAACTATACCCAGATTATTTGCGATAATTCAAATGTAAAAGAAAAATCAGAAGCAATACGTAATGTTTGTGAAAAATTAGGCGTAACATTTATCAGGATAAACGCAAAACAAAATCCTAACGGTTACAGCGATTCTCACGGTATTGCACTAAACTGGGTTTACCAAAATATTGTAAAGGCAAGACAGAATGATTTTGCCTTTCTGGACCACGACATTATGCCTGTTGCTCCTGTAAATATTGAAGAATATCTGCATGGACAAGATTTTTACGGAGCGCAAGGATGTCCTCATAAATATTATATACTTAATAAGGGGATGTGGTACCTTTGGCCGGGTTTTTCGTTTTTTAGATATAGTGCCGTAAAGAACAAAAAAGCAAATTTCGGCAAATGGCGCAGGTTTGGTTTTTTGAAAGTTAAAGTTGTTGGTGCTGATACCGGAAGCGCTAATTGGCCGGTATTGTATTCAAAATACAATGTACAGAACTTGGAGTTTGCCGATTCTTTACATTGGAATATAAGGCAAAATTCGCCGGTAAAGGATGAAGATATCAGAGCTTTAGCCCAAACTGACTTAATACAGTATTTTGATAACAAAAATTGGCTTCATATGATTGACGGCTCTGAATGGCAGGATTCACAGGGAAAAACAGAGATTGTATATAAACTTTTTGATGAGATTTTAAACAGCTAACTGTTTTTCTCATCGATTGGTTTTCCAAAAATAATTCTTGCGCCGCCAAAGCGTTTGCTCAAAGTGGCTTTAAAGCCTTTGATAATGTCATTTACGTTATTCACAACCTTGTTAATGTTGCATACAACAGTGTTAATATTTTTTATTACACAATTCGTGAGGCGGACGGTTTCACTATTAGCCTGATTTGTAATATTTACGGCATTTGCTGATACAAGTTCAAAATTCCTTGTAGAACGCTCGAGGTTGCTTGTCATAAGCTCTATATTTTCAAAAGAGTTTTTCAGTCGTCTTGGCCTTGTAGATGAATTTAACTCTGCTGACACTTCTGCAAGATTTTGTGTAGTCGCAGCCAGATTTTCTCCTGCACTCTTGATAGATGGACGCAAATCTGTGAGAATATCTGTTCCGATTTTTAGCATCCCTGTTAAGGCCTCCATTGTTTCACCCGCTGCCTGAATCGTGGTGTTTAAATTCTCTTTTATTTCGTCTAAATCTCCTGAGTCTGCGCTGTCAGATATGTATGACGAAATATTTATCCCCTTTTTGCCTTGAATAACAGAACGGTTTTTGAGCGTCGCAAGCATCGGCTCATCAGGATAAATTATTTCAATATAATCATGCTTGTTTTTACTTTTAACCTTGGCGACTACATTGGCAGGAAGATTTAAATTTCTCGCATTAAGCAGCATATCAACCCTTGTACTCTTAAAATCTTTTGAAGGATAAACCCTTAAAGAGCGTCCGAGTTTAAAACCTTTATAGTAAACATTAATATTGTTCGGAAACGGTTCAAGTTCATCAAACACAGCTGTTACATGAACATTATCAAAACTGTGTACTACAAATATAAGACCTGCAAGTACAACTATGGATATCAAAATAATTTTAAAAGCTTTTGCCATATTGGGATTATTATATGAATCACCAATTTCCAAAATCGGACACTAAGGCTAAAACTTTCTAGGGTTAATTCCTCTGCGCCAGTTTGATTCAATTTGCTCCAGAGAAATCCCTTTTGTTTCCGGCACAAAGAAATAAACGAAGATTATACATAGCAAAGATACAACCCCGAACATCCAGAATGTCCAGGCTCCGCCGATTCTATGCAGCAAAACAGGGAAACTTCCTACAACAAAGAAGTTAAATGCAAAGTTTGATACCGTACATATACTCATAGCAATTCCTCTGATTTTGAGCGGAAATACTTCAGAAACAAGAATCCAGCCGATAGGCCCAAGGCTCATAGCAAAGCATACTATATAAGTTATCAAGCTTCCTACGGCAACCCATTTTAGGCTGTCGCCGAGAATTCCTGCAAAGGCAAACGAAGTTCCGAGCGCAAATAAACTAAGCATAACTCCTGTTAAGCCGAAATACAGCAGCGGTTTTCTGCCGAGTTTATCAGTAAAGAACACCGCAACAATTGTCATTATGAAGTTTACCACCCCGATTCCGGTTGTAGCATAAATAGCAGTAAGATTACTATCAAATCCCGCTGTCTTGAATATTGTAGGCGCGTAGTAAATTATAGTATTTATACCTGTACAAATCTGGGCAAACATAATCCCAATCCCAACAACAAAAGGCATTACCATCCATTTTTTGAATTTGAATTTTTTCTCTTCTTTACCCAAAGTTGCTTTTATATCAGCGATTTCTTTTTCAATATTAACATCCGGCTCAATTTTTTTGAAAACTTTTTCCGCTTCATCCTCTCTGTTTTTGCTTACTAACCAGCGCGGAGTATCGCTCATAAAACACATTCCGATAAAAAGAATTAAGCCCGGCAGCACACCTGCAAATAACATCCATCTCCAGCTGTATACAGCCTGAGCAAAAACAGCGTTTATAAAATACGAAAATAAAATCCCTGCGGTAATCGCCCATTGATAAAGCGAAACAAGAGTTCCTCTAAGATTTTTTGGCGAAATCTCCGAAAGATACAGAGGTACTACAAAGTTGACTATACCGACTGCAAATCCGACAAAAATTCTCGATAAGATAAGTACGTATACATTTGGCGCAAATGCGCATAATATTGAGCCCAGAATAAATATTACGGCAGTTGCCATAATAATTTTTTTTCGTCCGAAAATATCCGCTAATATTCCGTTCGTTGCCGCACCAATAACAGCACCGATAAGCACAGAGCTGACGAGAAAACCCTGCAGAGTATCTGGCAGTACCCATGTTTCGTTAATAAATAATAAAGCACCTGAGATTACACCGGTATCATATCCGGATAATAATCCGCCCAAAGACGCTATTACTGCTACTACGTAAAGCCAAATGTATTTCATATAAACACCTCTTAATAATATAATTCCACAGTTTTAAAAATTTATAACACTATTTTTTTAAGAATTTCTTCTAAATATTTGCAATCGTTATGAATAGTTCTAAAAAGATGCTCGATAAATTTTTTAATTTCTTCGGTCTCATACTCTCCGATGCAGTATAAATCCATCGGAAGCGGCGCCTCCGGTGCCGGATAAAAATAATCTATATTAATTTTTTCAGCGCCATTGGATTCATAGAACTTAATGCGCCGAATAGTATTAATATTTTTCTCATCAGGTTTTTCAACCTCAAATAAAAACCCTTTTTTGTGCGGAAAAACATCCTTTAAGCCTGCCAAAAATTTCCCTCCATAACCCTTTGAGTGGAATTTTTTGTATACTGCAAGATAGTCAATAAGAGCATAATTTTTATCCTCAAAAATTATCGCGTATCCTACCGGCTCATCCTCCCAAAACTCATACGCTTTATAATTCTCACCCAGAATTTCGCAAAACCGTCCATACGGCTTTAATTCCTCCGGCGGGAATTGAGTAAGCATATCCTTGTATATTGGCTCAAACTCTGCAGATTTAATATGCATATTCTTATTATAACAGATAACTACATATTACGTTACATTTTCTTGATATGAAAAAATATTTAATATATCCTGAAAATGTGGTAGATTATTTGGGTATTTTTTAAATGGAAAAAGGTTTTGTTGAAAATGGGTTCATTATTGACCTAAGCAATGCAAAAAATACAACCCAGCTTGTGTTTGAATTGAGTTCAATAATGGAACACCCTGATGTGAAGGGAAAGAAGATTTGCTTGAAACTTGGAAGCCTTGATTTGAAACAATCTCAGCTTTTGAGTATAAAAGCTTTAATAGAATCAATGGAAGCATCTATTGCTTTTATAGATACAGCGTCAGGACAGACAGAGGCTTCTGCAGTAAGTCTTGGAATTATGGTTTCTAAAATCTCTAATGAAGAGCTTCCGTCAATTGTTTGTGACTCTGCAAACGAAGAGATTAAGCCTGAACCGGTTGAGGTTAAAGAAGAAATTCACGAAGAAACCGCGAATATTTCTGATGAAATCGGCAAAACTGTAGAAGTTCACGCAGATATTCCGCAGCCTTCAAGCCCGATTGAAACTACAGAAGGTGTCGAAGATGTTTATGAAGAAGAATCAACACAAGAAATTGCAGAAATAATTCCTGCAGAACACTTTGATTCCGATTTTGAAACTCTTGCAACCTCAGAAGGTCTGATTGCAGAGGATGCAAGTAAATATATTCTTCTTGATACAGGCGATGTTCTGCCTCAAGGCGTGGAAGAAAATTCTGTTAATACAGAAACCCTTCCTACATTGTATATTAATCAAACACTTCGTTCTGGACAGACAGTAAGTTATGAAGGAAATATTTTGATTATAGGTGATGCACATCCGGGTAGTGAAATCGTTGCTACAGGAGACATTACAGTATGGGGTATCCTTGGCGGTATTGCACATGCCGGAGCACAAGGCAACATAACATCAAAAGTCAGAGCATTAAAGCTTAATGCTATTCAGCTAAGAATAGCAGGCTTATACGCTCGCAGAAATGATACTTTGAACGTACCATACGTTCAAAAAACAAATGAGTTTACCCCAGAGGAAGCTCAAATTGAAGATGGAAAAATAGTTATTTATAAAAAGTTAAGGAGAGATTAATGACTGGTCGAGTAATAGTAATCACTTCCGGTAAAGGCGGAGTAGGAAAAACAACAACAAGCGCCAATATAGGTACAGCTCTTGCTAAGGACGGATATAAAGTTGTACTGATTGATACTGATTTGGGCTTGAGAAACTTGGACCTGTTATTAGGTCTTGAAAACAGAATCGTATACACAATTGTAGATGTTATTGAAGAGCGCTGCAAATTAAAACAGGCGCTTGTTAAGGATAAAAAGAATCCTAACCTTTCACTTCTTGCTGCAGCTCAGACAAGAGATAAAACAGCAGTTAATGCAGAACAGCTCAAAGAAATTTGCGATACATTAAAAGAAGAAAATGACTTTGTCCTTGTTGATTGTCCTGCAGGTATTGAACAAGGTTTCCAAAACGCAGTTGCAGGAGCAAGCGAAGCTATTGTCGTTACTACTCCTGAAATGTCTGCAATACGTGATGCTGATAGAATTATCGGGCTTTTGGAAGCAAAAGAAGAAATTAAGAGCTACAAATTGCTTCTCAACAGAGTTCGTCCGAGTTTGATTAAATCTAACGAGATGATGAGTGTTGATGATGTTGTGGAAATTCTTTCCTGCCCGCTGGTTGGTATAATACCTGAAGATACCGGAATTATAACATCAACTAACAAGGGTGAACCTATTGTTAACGATGAAAATGCACTTGCCGGCAAGGCTTACAGAAATGTTGCTCAAAGAATCCTCGGTGAAGAAGTTCCTTTCTTAGATTTGGATGAACCCAAGGGATTTATGGCTAAAATTAAAAATGCGTTTGCAAAATTGAAAGCGAAGGTGTAAGAGATGGGGATTCTTACGGATATTTATAACACGGTAGCCAAATTCTTCCGCCCGCAGGAAGAAGATGCTTCCAAATCGGTTGCGACTAACAGGTTAAAGCTTGTTTTGATGCAGGATAGAACAAATCTTACTCCTAAAATTCTTGAGCAGATGCGCAGTGAGTTAATAGACCTGCTTTCAAGATATGTGGAAATGGATAAGGAACTTTTGGAGTTGAATTTTGAGCAGGAAGGCGATCAGGTAGCGTTGATGCTTTCTATCCCTGTAATTAGGGCTAAAGACGAAGAAGAAATTGAAGAAGCTTTAAAACAACGAGTTGCCGAATGTGAAGAAGAAAGCAGCGAGCAAGACAATTCTGAAAATAATGCCGAAGCGGATACAGAAGATAACGCTAATAATGAAATTAAATCAGAAAATGATTCTGAACAATCCCAACTTGTATCAGCTCCAGAGGGAATGAGTTCAACAAAACAAGAAGATTGCATAAAAGACGAATGTCATAGCGAAAATTAGAAAAAAAGGCTGCTTTCTATTGACTAAAGCAGCTTTTTTCTTTTTAAGCATTTTCTTTTTTTAAATTTTTCAGCAAAAGGATTAACGGAATAATTACAACACTTGCTATCGCAAAAATTCTGAAGGCATCAATAAAGGAGGCAAGATTTGCCTGCTGCCTTAACAGATTGTATGCGGTATGCTGGCCCATATAATGTGCCGTATGCGGATCAACAGATGTCATAAACATGCTTCCGTATGCCTGTACTCTTTCAATATAAGGCTGTGCCGTATCAGTAAGGTGTTGTATCAGCATGTACTGGTGCTTTTGTGCTCCTCTTGAAAGTAATGTTGCAACAATTGAAGTTCCGAATGCTCCGCCGATATTTTTTAATAAGTTTTGCAGGCCGCTTGCGTTTGTCATCTGATTATTACTGATTGTTGCCATAGATAATGTAATAATAGGAATCATTGCAAGCCCTAGTCCGACCCCGAATAAAAAGTTTGGAAATCCGATATTCATTGTTGATATTTGAAGATTAAGTCCCCCAAGCATCCAGCTTCCGCCTGCAATACACAAGAGCCCAATCATTACAAGCAGTCTGTTGTCGATAAGATTTGCCATTGTACCGCAAAGTATCATGGCAAGCAATGCGCCTAATCCGCGAGGCATCATAGAAAGTCCGCTTTTATAAGCATCATACCCCATTAAAGACTGTAAAAATTGCGGTAATATTGCAAGTGATGCAAGAAGTACAGCCTGCATAACCACCTGAACCGCCGTTCCTATTAAGAAGTTTTTATCTTTAAAAACAGACAAATCAACCAGAGATTCTTTATTAAGAATTTGCGAGATTAAAAATGCTATACCTGCAATTACTGATACAGCAGAAAGCCAGCATATCCAGGCAGAGCCAAACCAGTCCGCATTATTTCCTTTATCTAATACAATCTGCAATGTTAAAAGCCACAATGACAGTGTAAAAAATCCAAAGCCATCAGTCTTTACGCCCTTTTGTTTTCTTGCGTACGGAGGGTCGTATATTAATTCTTTAGCAAGAAAAATAGTCAGTATTCCAATCGGAATATTAATAAAATAAATAAACGGCCACGACCAATTTTCCGTAATCCATCCGCCGAGTACAGGCCCTATAATCGGAGCAATAACAATAACCAGCCCGAATACAGCCATGGCTTTGCCTCTTTCATGAGGTTTAAAGTTCTCCATCAGGATTGCCTGAGAAATAGGAAGCAGTCCTCCGCCTCCAATACCTTGCAGTATTCTTGCAAAAATCATTGTTTCAAGGTTTTCTGATATTCCGCATAAGCCGGAAGCAACAGTAAATAATACTATACTAAGAATGAAAAAAGTTTTTCTTCCAAGCACCTTGCTGAACCAGCCTACCATAGGGATTACAATACCGCTTGCAATCAGATAAAAAGTCAAAATCCACATTGACTCTTCCCTGCTCACAGAAAAGCTCCCTGCCATATGCGGAAGTGCTACGTTAGCAATTGTCTCATCAAGTACAAACATAAACGCAGCCGCCATAGTAGGCAGGCACGTAAGCCAAGGGTTTATATGGTGCTCTTCTATATTCTCTGTCATTATAAAACCTTTTTAAAAATTATAATGAAAATCCTACCATACACATATCACTTAAGCAATTTTTTTATATAGTACATATAGGCTAGAATTTTGCGTATGAACCTATAACCCTTACGCTTTTTGCCTGAGGTTCCAAATCTGATATTAAATTTTTTATAATATCATCATCTCTGTGACCGTCAAAATCAATAAATACAGCTTGCTCTTCCGCATTATTATTCATCATTTTAGAGTTAATCTGTGTAATATTTATGTGGTATTTTACGAATACCTGAACGATATCCAAAAGTGCTCCTTGTCTATCATTTAAAAATAAAACAATACTTGTCTTGTCATGCCCTGTTGGATGGGTATCAGCATCACCTATTACAATAAATCTGCGTTTATTGTTTTTATCGTCTTCAATATGTTCTTTTAAGATATTAAGGTTGTATATCTCTGCGGTTTTGTGCGTACCAATAATTGAATAAGTTAAATTATAGTTATTAAGCAGCCTTGCAGCCTCATCCATGCTTTCTGCAATAACGATATTTAACTGCCTTGGCATTTCATCTCTTACAAAAATTTTACTTTTTGCAAGAGCATTAGGATTTGCAATCAAGCCTGTAAGGCTGTAAAATTCAGTAGTCTTTGATAATATGCAATCATTAACAGGAACTATTGTTTCAGCAAGAATTTTAATATTCTGGTTCTTGGTAAGAATCAAATTATCAATAGTTTCTCTTATGATTCCTTTATAAGTTGTTTCAACCGGCAGAACAGCAATAGCATTACAGTTTTCATCTACGTAGTCTATACATTCTTTTATAGAGGTTAACGACCTTTGATAAAGATACAAATCATAAGCTTTAAACAATTTGTCTTTAGCAATTTCTGAATATGAGCCTCCCATTCCGAGGCAGATAACTTCATTAAACTCTTCAAACATAATAAACTCCGTTTTTATTTAATTATACTCTAAAAAATTATAAATTTTAAATTAAAAATCAGGTTTGAGAAATTGATGGTATTAAAATCAACAATGTTTATGATTTGCAATACGCAGTTGTTTTTAAGCGCATGAGAAATGAAAATAAAACATAGGGGCAAAAAAAATTTTTACGGTTTTTTATACATAAAAAGGAAAACCGTATATGAAAGTAGTTGGCGGAAATGCCATAAACAGGCAATATAAGTTTTTAAGAAAAATAAAGAGAACAAGTTTAACCGGAATCGGAACAACGCTTCCTGCAGCGGGTGCTTGTGCTTATAAGCAGAATATCCCCGGAATGTTAGTCTCTACAATGTTTTGTTTTTCATTTATTAAACTTTTAGAATTTGTGCTCAATGATATGGCACGAATAAAGCCAGATTATAAAGCTATAGTTAAACGTGCAAAGCAAATAAAAGCTGCAAATAGGAAATTATTGTCTGCCGATTTCAACCGCTCTTGAAGCCATCGAACGAGAAATATTGACTAAAGCAAGGTTAGCTTCATAAGCTCTCTGTGCCATAATAGCATCCGCCATATCAACCATCGCGTTAACATTAGAGGCTCTTATATATCCGTTGGCATCCGCATCCGGATGACCTGGAGAGTAAATCCTTTCTCCTACAGTCGGGTCTTCTACGCAGCCATTGAATACAACACCGCCTTGAAGATAAGGAAGAGTTCCAACTCCAAATACATCTTCTTTCATTGTATTTAAGAGCCCATGAAAAGAAATGTCTTCTGAGGCGTTAAGAACAGGAATTCTTCTTACATAATTAGGAGTATCAATATTTGCGATATTCTTTGCGTGAATATCAAGTCTGAGGCCGTGTGCCTTTAAGGCGTTTGAACCTATATTTATTGACTCCATTATACTCATTTTATTGCCTCACTTTCTTGTCTTATTTGGCAGGTGTTTTCACTCTGGGCTTAGAGGAATTTACCCCTAAAATTTACCCCTGCCTACTTGCCTACATTAATTACTGTTTTCATTTCCGTAATAATGTTCGACATTCTTCTGGTTGCCATCGTGTACAGAATTGAATTCTTTTGCATTTCAGTAAGTTCTTGTGCAATATCAACATCTTGTTTTCGCCTGTCTTCAATGATACCAGACGGCCCTAATTCAGTAGATAATTTTGTTTCAAGAGGGCTGTTCATTGAGCCTAAGTATTGAGAAAAATCAATATCACGCCTTACGTACCCTGGAGTATCGACATTCGCGATATTAGAGCCCAAAGCACGCTGTCTTTGTGATATTAAATCCATCATTAAATTGGTTTTACCCATTGAATCCAAACTTGTAAATGTCATCTTAAATCACCTTATTCTCTGATATTAATAGCCTTGTTGTACATATCATCAGCAACCTTCATCAGGTTCATACTCGCAATCATTGATGTATTAAGCCTCATAAGGTCATTAATCTCATCATAAATATTAGTATTAGAGACTTCTATTGCATTCTGCCTGATATTATCTGAATCTTTTATAATTTTTGGAGCACCTGACTGTTCATTATAAACCATCTTGTTGTTATGCCCCTGCTCTAACTCTTCCGGGTTGTCAAATTGAACAATAGGAATTGTTCCAATTTTTTCAGGCAGAGAGCCTGCATTGTCATAATTCATAACATCCCCATTTGGTTTTATCTCAAACCTGTAAGAATTTGCAGGAATCTTAATTCCGTCACCTACCATCCAATCATCAACAGTTACAAGGTAGCCGTTTTCACCTCTTTTTAGAGAACCGTCTCTGGTATATTGGATTTCTCCGTCAGGAGAAACAACCGGAATGTAACCTTCTCCGTCAATTGCAATATCATAAGGATTTGCCGTAACCCTTATTGACCCTTGAAGAGCATTGGTTCTGATTGCCCCGTCAACATAACCGTCTTCACGAAGGATTTGCTCAAAACGAGAAGTTTTATAACCTACGGTGTTATAGTTTGCAAGGTTATTGGCTAAATAGCCTAACTTTTCAAACTGCATTGTTGTATTATTTATACTTTTTCTTATTACGGCTTGCATATTATACATAGTTTAATCCTCCTATGAAGTAGAGCCCAATTGGCTTATTACTTTCTGTAAATTAGAGCTCTCTATTAAGAAAATTTGTCTGTTTGCCTCAAAATTCCTTACAACAGGTTTTACAGCAAGAAACTCATTCTGTATGGTAACGTTTGAGTGCTCATTGTAACCCTGCTTAACATCAGGGTTAAGCACAGCCATGCCGTTGGCATCTACAATACCTAAATACCCTGCAGTCAAAAGCTGGTTTGAATCTTTTGCATACACACTAACCTTACCTTTTGTATTCACAACGACCTGCGCCGGGTTATCAGGAACAATCGGAAGTTTTATCGGCATTCCGGCATCTGAAAGAACAGGACAATCTTCGAGATTCAAAAGATTTCCGTCTTTATCAAGCTTAAATCTTCCGTCTCTGGTTAATTGCACGCCGTTTGGGGTTTGAATTTGGAAATACCCTTTGTTTGCCATAGTTATATCAAGCGGATTTTTTGAAACCATGATACGGCCGACTTGATCATCAATGGTTGTAGAAAGACCATGCACGCCGATATACTCGGTAAATGAAGATACAACCGGCTCTCTTCTTTGATAGCCCACCTTGTCGAATCCCGCCACGTTTTCATTAATCATGCCGAGAATTTCACTTTGAACGTGCATCGCCCTAATGGAAGAGCGCATACCTGGTTCGCAAAAATTTACACCACCGCTGATTTGCATAGTTATACCTCATTTACTACCTTATTTCTTCGGATAAATAGTACATATTCTTTAGTAAAAATATGTAAAATCATCCGATTAATGTAGTTTAATATTTTAATAATGATATTTTTCAAAAAGTCAAAATTATTGTTGACAATAAATCTTGTTTCTAATATCATAAGACTTGACGCCGGTATAGCTCAACGGTAGAGCAACGGTTTTGTAAACCGTAGGTTGTAGGTTCGATTCCTATTACCGGCTATTCTTATAGAAATTAAGATGAGTAGTTTGCCCTCGCGGCATTAAGCCTTTGTGGCAAGGACTCCGTTGAGAACGATTAAGTATCGTTCGAAATGGAGGAGGGTAGCAGCACTCCCTTGGTTCCAAAATCAAAAAGTGTTTGAAAACTAAATAAGCCCTCGCGGCATTAAGCCTTTGTGGCGCAGGGGTAGCGCACTCCCTTGGTAAGGGAGAGGCCACGGGTTCAAATCCCGTCAAAGGCAAATTTAAATGAAAATTTTATAAGGGTAGGTGGCCGAGTGGCTAAAGGCGACAGACTGTAAATCTGTTCACGAGAGTGTACGGTGGTTCGAATCCACCCCTGCCCACCACTTTAAAAGACTCCTTCCGGGGTCTTTTTTTGTTGGGTGGATTCTCACGCGAAAATCGAAGATTTTCGGGTTCTCACTCCCTCCATTGGCTTATGCTTGACTTGAGGTTTGCTCTGCACCGCAACGCAAAACGTGACATTTAGTCACCTTTTGCTGCTCGCCAACGGAGTCCTTACCCCTGCCCACCACTTTAAAAGACTCCTTTCGGGGTCTTTTTTTGTTGGGTGGATTCTCACGCGAAAATCTTCGATTTTCGGGTTCTCACTCCCTCCATTGGCTTATAATTTTGTACTTGTTAGGTCTCATTGACAAAAAATGTCTATAGTGGTTTAAATATTATATGTCTTTTAAGAAGTTTAGCTGTTTTTTATTGTTAAGTTCGATTTTCATAGTAAAACCCTGTTTTGCAATAGAAGATGTACATGATGAATTATTTAAGCCGATAGAAATTTCCGACGGTTCTACGGTTACTGTAATGGACTGCGTTGCCGCAGCTTTTAAAAACAGTCCTGTAATCAAGAGGATGAAATATAATCTTGATGTAGCAAAAAGTAACGTTGGAATTGCTAAGTCACAATATTTCCCTGTAATAGGTGCCGGCGTAGGATTCTATAATGAAAACAACTCAGACAACCGATACTATGATGTACATTACAGACAACTGCCAACAGTTGCGGTTACGGTTAACAAACTTGTTTGGAATTTTGGTAAAACAACAGCCTATATCAAAATGGAAGAGTTTTACAAGCTCGGGGCTGAATATGAGTTTATGGATAGTTTATGCCGAACTCTCTTTGACGTAAAAGAGAAATATTATAACCTGCTGCGTGCAAAAGCGCTGATGCAGGTTGCACAAAACAATGTAAAAATTAATGAAGAGTTTCTTAAGCTTGCCAAAAACAAAAAAGAGCCGGACATAACGACGGCCGAACTTAATCTAAGTCAGGCACGAGTACAATTTTTGGAGGCGAAAAATAATTATAACAACGCAAGGATTGATCTCGATAATTCAATGTATTTAGACAATCAACCGGATTTTAAGGTCTATAATACAAAAACATTTTCTTTCGATAATGATTTTGCGTACGGAAGCCGCAAAACGACAATGCCGGCGTTCACACCTATTGTATTTAATTTTCCGCTCAAAGATGCTGTACAGCTAGCTTACGATAACAGTCCTGATTTAAATGTGCTTGAAGCTACTAAAAATGCAATGATTCAATCTCTTTTATACATAAAAAGAATGTACTTTCCGGATTTGACGGCAAGTGCGGGTTATGGTTTTAATAACTCAAACCTGACTTCAAATAACAGCTTTCAAGTGGGGGTTAATCTCAATTCTTCGGTTAATCTAATGGAGCTGAGGCATAGTATAAAAGGGGCGGATGCTCAGGTAAATATTGCGGAAAATGAAATTACGCTTTTTAAAAAGGATTTGTTTTTTGAGGTTAAGCGTGCTTTCAACAATGTAGATAAGGCTCAAGGACAGGTTCCTATTGCAGCAGAAGGGGCAAATCAAGCGCTTTTGAATCTTAATCTCGTACGAGATAAATACACTGCCGGAAGTTTGGATTATGTTGCCCTGCAAAGAGCAAGAGAAGACTATATTTTGGCAGTTAATAAATATGTCAGTGCTCTTTATGATTACAATATGGCCCTGATTCAGGTCGAGATGGCGATGCACTATCATATTGTAGATATTCACCACAAATCAGAACATGCTGTTCATTATCATTCAAGCGAATTGATTGAGCATTTAAATAAGGCGCTCGGATGTGATGAGGGGGATGTTCATAGAATAAGATATAAAAAGAAGAAATAAAATAAGGGGCGAGCTTTGGAAAAGCTCGCCCCTTATTTAGTTAATACCTAACTTAAACAATTTTTGACATCTTCTACGATTAAATCAGGTGTCAGGTGATTGTTTCTATATATTACATCAAGCGGAATTCGGTCTGTAAACTCTTTCTTTGCCCCGAAATTAAGGACTTTCATATCAGAGTTTCCGTAGAACCTTGCGATTTTTTCTCCGAATCCGCCGTCAAGAACTCCGTCTTCAAGAGTTATAACAACTTTGTGGTTGTCTTTCAATGAATTTAGGAGTTCCTCATCAATTCCTGTAATAAAATGCGGATTAATAAGCGTAGCATTAATTCCCATTTTTGCTGCTAACTCATTTTTAACAGCTTTTCCAAGTTCAAAGAAGTTTCCAAGCCCGATTATTGCAACCTCGCTTCCGGATTCTTCAACTTTAAACTTGTTCAAAATTGAATAATCTGTATTGTCTTCTACTCCGGTTGAGATAACATTTCCTACCGGAACCCTTATTGCTACAGGATAATCATTTTGATTAACAGACCAATCCAACATCTTTAGGTATTCTTCCTTGTTCACAGGAGCCAAATAAACCATATTTGGGATATTGCTAATCAGAGGAATATCAAAGCAGGTGAGGTGTGTTGCATCAGCTCCGCTTATTGAACCCCAGAAGATTAAAAGGGTTGCAGGATTGCTGTTGAGCGCCAAATCCTGCGAGAGCTGGTCATAAGTCCTCTGAATAAAAGAACTCATAACCGCTAAGATAGGTTTACCGCCGTTTTTTGCGATACCTGATGAGAAGGCAACTGCGTGTTCTTCTGCAATACCAACATCTGTATAGTGGATTCCGGCTCTGTCTCTGAATTCTTTTGTAAAACCGCTTACTCCCGGAGTTGCAGGAGATATTGCGATTACGGAATTATCTTCATTATATTTTTGAGTTATGTAATCTGCTGTTATACTTTCATAACTTTCGAAAACAGGAGCCGGCTCTTTTTTATCCAATGCACCTGGAACAATCCAGTGATAGCTTTCTTTATCAAGCTCTGCAGCCTCTACGCCTTTACCTTTAATTGTGTGCATATGAATAACGACAGGGTGATTGGTGTCTTTAACCTTGGTGAAGAGTTCAATCAATTTTTCGATATTGTGACCTTCATCAATGTAATGGTATTCAAAACCTAAGGCCTTAAAGAAATTATTTTCGGCCTGTCCGTTTGTGTCTCTCAAAAGTTTCAAGTTGCCGTAAAGTCCGCCGTGGTTTTCCGCAATAGACATATCATTGTCGTTAATTATGATAATTATATTGCTTCCGAGCACTGCAGCGTTATTTAAGCCCTCGTAAGCTTCGCCTCCGCTAAGGGACCCATCTCCGATAAGCGCAATAATATTTTCTTTTCCACCTGTCAAATCACGTCCTTTGGCAAGACCTGTTGCAAGGCTTACTGAGGTTGAAGTGTGGCCGATTTTGAACAAATCGTGCGGACTTTCTTCCGGCGCAGTGTAGCCTGTGTAAATCCCATATTTTTCAGGGTTTGTAAAGCTTTCCTTTCTTCCTGTTAGCATTTTATGCGGGTAGCACTGATGGGATACATCAAAAACTATCTTATCAACAGGGGAATTGAAAACATAGTGAAGTGCAATAGTTGCCTCAACTATACCTAAATTCGGGCCGAAGTGCCCGCCTGTTATATTTACACGTTTAATTATTGTTTGCCTTATCTCATCGGCAAGCAGATTTAATTCCCCTAAAGAAAGCTGTTTTACATCATCAGGGGAATTAACTCTATCCAAAACATTTGTAATTGTACTTTGCATATTTACTCTCCTTTTCTATTATTATAATACAGTTTGAGAGTAACTATCAGTCAAGGGTAGAAGATACGTAATATAAATATTAACTTTTGTAACAAAATATAAGAAAATTCTAAAGTTTTCTCAAAAAATGCCGTAAACATAAGTAGCAAAACTTATAAATCATTGGAGGGATTATGGCAATTCAAGATTCATTTAACGTCTCAAGAGCATTAGATTCACAGTCTTATGCATACAAATGCTGGTATAACTATAATTATGGCGGCAATACAATGCGTATTTCTGCGGATGATATGAACTCAATTACGCAGAACTGGAGCGGCGAGCTTGTAAATTGGAAGGCTAATGCTGAATCAGATGAAAATGCTTATGAAATAGAAGATGACGACTTCAATACAGCTGTTGACAGTGGCAAAAATAATGCTCAAGAAAAAACCGGCTATGAAGGCGGCGGCGGTGGCAAAATGATTGCAAATGCTTCCGGAGATATAGTTCTTGGAGGTGCAAGTGCCGTTCTGTCAACAGGGGCTTTAAATTCTGTTGGGCACTATGCTATAGGTAATATTGGCTCAGGATTAGTTGAAAAAAGTGCAGAGAAAGCTCTAGAAAAAGGTGTAGAAACTTCTGCTAAAGTTGCTAAATCTGGAGAAAACTCAGGCAGCTGGATTGTTGGTGCACCATTGACATTGGCAACAGCTACAAAATATATGGCGCAAAAACCAAATAAGGATCAAAAGGAAGCTTGTGATGCTTTGCAGGATGAAATGTTAAACGCTCAAAGCTCTGTATACTCAGCGCAAGAAGAAATGGCTGCTGCTGGAGAAGAAGTAACGGCACTTTCAGATGAAGCTCAGACATATAATGAGGACACTAATGAACAAATAGAAGAACAAAAAACAGAATTTGATATGTATAAAGCCAGTTATGAGGCACTAAAAGCTAAAGTTGAATCAGGAACCCCTTTAACAGAAGAGGAACAGGCTTTGATGCAGGAATTGCTCCCATATATGCAGGAACTTGGTGTCGGAATGCAGGATATGATGGATGAAACAGGCGAGGCTGTAACAGAACTTTATGACGAAATGGGAACATATCAAGAAAACTATGATTATGCAGCCGAGACAGTGGGTGAGGTTCAAGGCCTGACTGACTATGCAGAAAGTTTTGATGAAGCAACTAAAACAAGCTGTTATATGGAAGGTGCCGCACAAACTTTAAATGCAGCGGGCGGTGCAAAACACGCATTTTCTGCAGGTAAATTTGCCGCATCAGGAGGAATATTTACAGCATGGGCCTGGGGTTTTGCAGCCATGGGCGCAGCGGGTGCAGCTATGAGCGGTGTCGGGGCAACTCAACAATTCAAGTGGGCCGGCGAAGTCGGGACAGAAATCGGCATGAGAGAAGCTACCCAAGACTTAAATGCAGAGACAAGTGATATATATGATGAGTCAATAGAGGGCTACGAAGGCTCTATGGAAACTTTGGAAGACTTTGAACTGGAAGTGCCAAAGGACTTTGAAGAAGATATGGAAGCTGTATCTGAAGAAACTGAAGCCGCAGCTGCTGCAGCGTCGGCTACAACAGGCGGAGAAGCTGCGGCAGGAACAACTTCAACAACATCTTCGACCGGAGGCGGATTCGGAATCCCAGCACAGGATGATTCTTCAAAGAAACCGGAGGATGAAAAAGATAAAAAATAAAAAAATAACCGGTGTTAAACCGGTTATTTTTTTATCCTGCTCTATAAGCGGTTAAAACACCGCCCGGAACCTCTATTATTTCATACTGAAAGTCTTTGTCAGCCTCAACAGCATCAATAAAAGTCTGAACTTTTTCTCTGTGAGAGGTTATATTATCCGCAACTATCATAACTTTGGGGGTTAAATGCGGTTTTATCAGCCTAAAGTATTCTACATATTCCCTTTTATTTGCATCAATAAATACGAAATCGAATTTTTCATTTTCATCAAATGACTTAATAACATCACACGCCGAACCCTGCAGGGGACGGATTATATCAGACACTCCGCATTTTTTGAAGTTTTCTATGGCAATGCTCTGTCTTTTTTCATAAAACTCAATTGTTGTAAGCTTTCCGCCTGTCTCTTTCAAAGCTTTTGCAAGCCAAAGCCCCGAATATCCGTTTGAAGTTCCGATTTCAAGAACACTTTGCGCATTCATCATTTTTATAAACATATTCAACAACACGCCTGTTGTTCGCGGAATATTCCAAAACTCTTTCTGTGTTTTTTCAAGCTCCGCCATAACTTCTGATGTTATTTTATCCATAATTCACCGCTATTCAAATAATTCAACTTTGTTTGTAATCACAACATCTTTTATCGGAACGTTCAAAATATATGTTTTCAGAAGTTTATTTTTAGACAAATCTACAATAGAATACGCATTTTTCTTCAAATCCGTTACAACTGCAAGATTTGTATTATTAATCCTATGAAATCCTGACGAGAATCCGCCGGTTCCAAGCTCAATACTTCCGATAACCTTATCCGTAGATGTATCAATCCTTTGGATTATGTTATTTTCAGCGCCCAATACGTACAAAACCTTATTATACATAAGCATCGCAAGAGGTTTATTAACAGTCGTAAACTCCGTTATTAAACCAAATGTCGTATAATCTATAACCGCAATACGGCTTTTGGTTCTGCTTGAGATATAAAGTTTGTTATCAGCAAAAGCCAGCGCTGAAACATTAGGGAATTTTCCGATATCTTTTAGTTCATAACCGTTCTTTAATTCAATTGCCCAAATTTCATTTTTCAGTTTATCAACATAAAAGAGCTTGTCTTCTGTCAACAAAAGTTTTTCACAGTATCCGTTAATTTTAATCTTTTGAATAAGAGACATTGACTCCAAATCAAGAACAAATATGGTAGAAGCCTCCGGAGAGGTTACATAGGCTCTTTTAGAGGTCTCATCAATCAAAATTTCAGCAGGATTGGAGGTTAAATTTATCTGTTTGATAAATCTCGCGTCTGCAACAGATACAATATCAATAAACGGTCTGTCGTATGAGGTTACCAAAAGAAACTTGCCGCCGTTTACAGCTTTTATATCAATCGGGATTGATTTTTGAGCCAGTGAGTAACTCGGCACAGCCTTGGCAGGCTCCACTACCTGAATGTTTTTGGAATAGTTCGTTGAAACATAAAGAATTTTGTCTTTAAGCTGAGAAATTAAAGTTTGTTGAACGCTTGGCTCGCCTTCCGACAAAAATTGTTCATAAGAATCCTCATTTTCAACCTTGATTATATCTTCGTTTTTAATATCAATCTTAAGGTTTCCGATTATACCCTTGATATTTTCCGGAATAATTAATCCGCTTGGAACAAGCATATCCTGCGGGAGAAGCCCTGTTCTTACCTGCAAAGGCGGAGTTGTCTGGTGTAACACGGTTCTGTGACCTTCGCCGTCTGTAAGAACTTTCATCAAGACAAAATCATTATTAAAAATTATAATATCAGGCTCTTGTTTTAAATCTTTATTCGCAGGATAAGTTTCTTTTATTTTCAAAGTTGTTATATCAGAGAACAAAGACGGATATAATGGAAGGTAAATCGTATTATCAGGAAAAATGATTACGCCGTCAAAACGAATATCAGCCTGAGGAACTTTGTCCAGAATATAGGCTTTTACTTCTGCAGGAATCTTTGCCGCAAAAACATTTGTGCTGCTAATCAGTAATATTCCTAACAATAACAAAAACTTGCGCAAACTTTTTCTCTCCCATTTTTCTATAATTTTACCACAAGTTTTATTATTTAAAAACACCTTTCAGACGTTCTTTAACAGATTCTTTTGATTTTCTTCCGGCCTGAATCTCGTAGAGTTTCTGATACAAGAGTTTTTCTTCATTAGAGATATGTGTAGGAGTTTTAATTCCAACAACGACTATATGTTCCCCTCTAACAGAAGGTTTTGAAAGGTTCGGAACTCCTGCCCCTCTTAGTTTCACAACTTCGCCATGCTGGATTCCTGCAGGAATCGAAACTGTTTTTTCTCCATCAAGAGTTTTTATGGTTACTGTATCTCCCAGGACAGCCTGTGCAGGTGTTATATCAAGTTTTGTGTAAACATTGATACCGTCTCTCTTATAATAAAGTGATGGTTTAACGTGGATTACTATATACAAATCCCCTGCAATACCTCCGTTTATACCGGCATCACCCTCGTGAGAAAGTCTCATTTTTGAGCCGTTGTCTACACCTGCAGGGATTTTAACTTCAATTTTCTTTTCAACAGTTTTTCTTCCCTGTCCGCTGCAGTCAGGACATGGATCTGAAATTACTGTACCTTTACCATGGCAGTGAGGGCAGGTTACTATCTGAGTGAAATGACCGAGAATAGTTTTTGTTGTCTGCTGTATTCTTCCGGAGCCTCCGCACGTCTTACACATTGTAGGCTTAGAGCCCTCTTTTGCGCCTGTTCCCTTGCAAGATTCGCAGGTCTCAAGATGATCAATTGTAATCTCTTTAGTGAGCCCAAATACAGCTTCTTCAAATTCTAATTCTATGTCGAGCCTTAAATCATCGCCTCTTTGCGGAGCATTAGGGTCTGCTTTTCTGCTTCCGCCGCCAAATCCAAAGCCGCCAAAAAATGAGTTAAATACTTCGTCCAAATCGCCAAAACCGCCTGCAAAAGGCCCTTGAGTATTAAATCCGGCATTTTTAAGACCGTCTTCTCCGAATCTGTCGTAAGTCGCACGCTTCTCGTCGTCCATAAGCGTTTCGTATGCTTTACCAAGCTCTTTGAACTTAGATTCCGCCTCCGGAGATTTGTTTACATCCGGATGCCACTTGCGCGCCATTTTCCTAAATGCGCTTTTTATCTCATCTTTGCTGGCGTTTCGGCTTACGCCAAGTATTTCATAATAATCACTCATCTTTATCTTTTTCTATTTCTATTCCTTGCTATTTATTTCTATTCGGCAGATGTCGCAACATTTACCAGAGAAGGTCTAAGCACCTTGTCGCCTAGTTTGTAGCCCTTCTGGAGTTCTGCTATAATTGTATGTTCCGGCTTATCAGCTGTAGGCGTCTGCATTACAGCTTCGTGAAAATTCGGATCAAATATCTGGCCTTCTGCGTCAATAGGCTCTACACCAACCTTTTTCATAACGTCAGTAAAGTTTTTGTATGCTAAATTGTAGCACTCTTTTACCTTGTCACAGTCTTCTACAGTTTCTATAGCTTTCAGTCCTCTGTCAAAATTGTCGAGAACCTCAATAAATTTCTTTATCGTATTTTCTGCGCCATACTTAAGAAGAGCTTCTCTTTCCTGTTCCTGACGTTTTCTATAGTTATCAAAATCAGCGGCAAGTCTGATGTATTGATTGTTCAACTGATTATATTTTTCTTCAAACGGATTTACATCAGAGGCTGCCTCTTCAGTTTTTTCTTCTGCCTCAGCTTCTGAGTTTTCAGCCGCAAGCTTTTCTTCGTCGGCTTTTACTTCTTCTTGAACACCTTCGTTGTCTTTATCTAAAAGGGTTTCACTTTCCTGCAGGGTCTTGTCATTTACCCCATCATTTATACTATCATTTCCCCCTTTGAATGGATTTTTCATGATTTTCTCCCTATTTACTTATATTATATAAGATAATTATAAAGTATCAAATCAGATTGATGGGGAAAATTTATTTTTTTTTAACAATTGAGGATGCGGAAAAATCCAAAAGTTTGCGAGAAAAATGTAAATTTTTCCGCAAACTCAATTACAAAAATATTTCAGATATAATAATTCTATGCAGATTTATGCCGATAAGCAATTCGAAAATCCTATCAGGATTTTTGATGTAAAAGGAGAAGAGAATATAAAAAACGCTCTTAATGAGCTTGAAATCCTCTGCAAAAAATTCTACGCTCTCGGATATATCACTTATGATTTTCAAAATCTTTATTTTGAGCTCTATGACTCTTATAAAAAATATACGCCCTCTAACCCCAAACAGCTCGGCATATTAACCAAGCCGCTAATTACAAAAGAGGATTATGTTCAAAATATCGAAAAGATTAAAAATTATATTTCCGAGGGAATAACTTATGAAGTTAACTACACATATCCTTATGAGGTGCGGACAAACCTTGATGATTTAGATTTATATGAGGCGCTGCTCGCCCGGCAAAAAACTCCTTATAATACTTTTTTGAAAAATAAATACTTAACCCTGCTTTCTTTTTCGCCGGAACTGTTTTTTAAGCTGCAAGGACGTAAAATCCTGACTAAACCAATGAAAGGAACCGCTCCGTGCGGATTAAACAAGGAGGAAGATGCTAAGAGGCGCGATTTTTTATATCGTGATATAAAAAATCGCGCCGAGAATATCATGATTGTCGACCTGCTCAGAAATGACCTTGGAAGATTCGCCAAAACAGGAACAGTTAAGGTTGATAAACTATTTGAAATCGAAGAGCACCCTACACTTTTCCAGATGACCTCGGAAATCTCTGCAGAGCTGGATGATAATATTCGTTTGTATGACATTTTCAAGGCGATTTTCCCCTGCGGCTCAATAACCGGCGCGCCAAAGCTTTCAACAATGCGGGTTATATCAGAGACAGAACCGTATAATAGGAATATCTACTGCGGCGCTATCGGATTTTTATCGCCTGAGGAGACTGTGTTTAGTGTGCCGATAAGAATTTTGCAGGGCGGAAATCACAAGTTTATCTATAACGTAGGCGGAGCAATCGTCTGGGATTCAACAGCCGAGGACGAATGGGATGAGACTGTTACTAAAATGAAGTTTTTGGAAACTGAATTTAGTATTATTGAAACTGCCGTTGATGATTGGCATTTACATGTAAAAAGGATGAAAAAATCAGCAGATGAGCTTGGCTTTAAATGGTGCAAAGATATAGAAACATTAAAGCTCTCAAAGGATTGTATAACAAGAGTTCTGCTTAACAGAGACGGCAGCTATAAAGTGGATTACAGACCTTTTAGTGAGATTAAATCCAGAAAAATCAAGATTCAGGGTGTCGTAAATTCAGCAAATCCGTTTCTTTATCATAAAACAACAATAAGAGAGTCTTCGCCTCCAGACTGTTTTGATGAAATCAGAATCAATGAGCGCGGAGAGATTACGGAAGGAACCTTTACAAATATAGCCGTCCTAAAAGACGGAGAGCTCTTTACCCCGACTGTTTCATCCGGACTTCTTAACGGTGTTTACCGCCAAAAATTGATTGATGAAGGAAAGTTGAAAGAAAAAATTCTGTATCCTGAAGATTTACGCTCCGCAGAAAAAATCTTCTGTTTTAATTCCGTAAGAAAAATGGTGGAAGTATGCTTGTAATAGATAATTACGATTCATTCACATATAACATTGTTCAATATTTAAAAATCCTCGGGGTAAGTCCTATTGTAATAAAAAATGATGAGTTAACTTTAGAGGAGATTAAAAAGCTTAATTTTACACGAATCCTTCTCTCACCCGGCTGGGGAAATCCTGATAATTCAGGTGTAACAATGGAGGTAATAGATTTTTACCAGAATCTAAAGCCGATATTCGGCGTCTGTCTTGGAATGCAGTGTATTGCAAAATACTTCGGTGCAGAGATTATAAAAGCGCCGGAGCCTTATCATGGTAAAAATTCCAAAATATTTTTTGATGAGGATTTTCAGATTTTTAAAGGACTAAAGCAAGGATTTAGCGCAACAAGATACCATTCGCTTATCGTAGCAAATCCATCCTCTAGTATAGAAATAACTGCCCATACAGAAGACAAGCTTCCAATGGCGCTAAAGATTAAGAATAAATCCATATACGGCGTTCAATTTCATCCGGAAGCAATCCTAACAGAAAGCGGTATCGAAATTTTCAGAAACTTTATTGATATATAACGACAAACTTTTTTTCAATTTCTCGCTGAAAAGATTCCGGCAGTTTATCAAATTCGTTGATATCTACAAAAAAAGGAATATTACTCTCGCTTATCAGCTCCTTTAATCTCCCGAGCGTAGGGGTTTCTGAATTAAAACTTTTGACTGTTAAATCTAAATCACTGCCTTCATGAGCATCTCCCCCAACACGGCTTCCGTAAGCCCAAATTTCGGCCTCGGGACAATAGGAATCAAATATATCCTTCAGCATTTTCAGATAAGCAGGATTTATAAAAAGGTTATTCATTTTCAATAACATCCTTTAAAGATTTTACATCATTTATAAATCCATCAATTAATGCCAGTGTTTCTTCTGCAAAAGCCCTGCCATAATCGTGCGCCGTATTATTTCGATTATCCCGATACTGAAACCAGCGGCAGACTTCTGTTTCTGACAAAAGCGAATGTTTCGCAGCCTCTCTGAACAAGTCCTTAAAGTTTAGGACATCTACAGCCTTTTTACTTGAAAAATACGGCAGTAATCTTTTTCGCAAAAGCTTTCCGCTTTGTTCAAGCGTCATTTCAAAACCCTTAACAAGCGAGTTTCTATACATCTCATAATCAATACTGCCCTCTGGAACAGTTTTTATAAGTGTATATGCTCTTTCTAAAGTCGCAAGAGATTTTTCGAGATATTCAGTATTAATTGTTGCCATAAAAACCTATTGAACTTGCTTCATCGTGCAAGTTGAGCTATCCTGCAAAAACTTGTTCCAAACCTTTACAACAGGGTTGTCCTGTACTGCAGACAGTTTGGAAGTATCAATATCCTCGTTTGAATATTTCTGCACAACTTCATAAGCTTGCATCACAGAAACAAGTTCATCAATCTGAGATTTCGCTAACTTACAGGTTAAGCAAGTATTCATGCCTGAGAAATTAACAGTCTCTTGGTAGACACACCTGTCATTTTCCCAGCCTAAAATTTTCTTTGTAGAAGTAACATTCATTCCTTCTGTTGTAAAGCTGCCGCTTTCAGAATACGAAGTTGAACAAGTCTTCAGGGCATTTACAAAGTTTGATGAAATTGCTTCTTCCGCAATAACAAGTGAGCACCCTACAAATAACGCTAAACCAAATATTAAGTATTTTTTCACAAAAACCATCCTTTTATTTAGCCAAAGCTGCTTTTAATCTGGCTAAAGATCTTGCAAGAGCAGCTTGAGCTCTATCCGCATCAATTTTTGCGCTGGCATCAGCAAGTCTCTGTTCAGCTCTATTTTTTGCGGCATTAGCTCTTGTCACATCAATATCGCATCCGTCTTCGCAAACATCTGTAAGAATAGTAGCTTCATTATTCTTAAACTGGAAAATTCCGCCCATTGTTGCGAAATACTTATTCGCCTCACCCATACGAACCTTAGTTACACCTATTTCTAAAGCAGTTGTTATCGGAATATGGTCTTTTAATACACCAATCTGGCCGCCTTTGGTTTGAAGAACTAGCTCATCAACCTCGCCTTCAAAAACTATTCTCTCGTGTGTTATTATTTTTAACTTCATAATTTGAACCTCAAAGCAGGTGAATAGTGAATAGTGATTATAAAATTCACTATTCACTAATTTCTATTCACTAACTCAATGTTTTTGCTTTTTCAATAGCTTCTTCAATAGTACCAACCATGTAGAAAGCTTGTTCCGGCAAATCATCATGCTTACCTTCAATGATTTCCTTAAAGCCTCTGATTGTATCTTCAAGCTTAACATATTTTCCAGGAATGCCAGAGAACTGTTCTGCAACAAAGAACGGTTGAGACAAGAATCTCTGAATCTTTCTTGCTCTGTTTACGGTTTCTTTATCTTCATCAGAAAGTTCATCCATACCCAAAATAGCGATGATATCTTGAAGTTCCTTATATTTTTGAAGAATTTCAAGCACCTTTCTTGTAACTTCATAGTGTTCTTCACCAATGATATTCGGATCAAGAACTCTTGAGTTAGATGCCAGCGGATCAACTGCCGGATAAATACCAAGAGACGCAATCTGTCTTGAAAGAACGGTTGAAGCATCCAAGTGAGAGAATGTTGTAGCCGGAGCAGGATCGGTTAAGTCGTCTGCCGGTACGTAAATCGCTTGAACAGATGTAATAGAACCATCTTTAGTTGATGTAATACGTTCCTGTAATTCACCCATTTCAGTGCCCAAAGTCGGCTGATAACCAACCGCAGAAGGCATACGTCCGAGAAGTGCTGATACTTCCGAACCTGCTTGAGTAAATCTGAAAATGTTATCAATAAATAACAATACGTCCTGCTTAGAAAAATCTCTGAAATATTCAGCAGCGGTAAGAGCAGACAAACCAACTCTCATTCTTGCTCCCGGCGGTTCGTTCATCTGACCGTAAATCAAAGCAACTTTATCGATAACGCCTGATTCTTTCATTTCGTTCCAGAGGTCGTTACCTTCACGAGTTCTTTCTCCAACACCGCCGAATACAGAAACCCCGGAGTGCTCAGATGCGATGTTGTGAATCAATTCCATAATCAAAACTGTTTTACCAACACCGGCACCGCCGAACAAACCGATTTTACCACCTTTTTGATACGGCTGGATAAGGTCAATAGCCTTAATACCGGTTTCCAGAATTTCAATATCAGTATTCTGGTCAACAAGTCTCGGTGATTCTCTGTGGATAGGAAGATAATCATTAGTCTCAATCGGCCCCATATGGTCAACAGGCTGACCGATAACGTTTAGGATTCTTCCTAAAATAGGTTTACCTACCGGGATTTTAATCGGTTCGCCGGTATTTACAACCTTCATACCTCTTTTAAGACCGTCTGTTGAAGACATTGCAACGGTTCTTACTCTATTTGAGCCCAGCATCTGCTGAACTTCTGCAACTACAACAGAACCGTCGTCATTTGTAATATTTAACGCAGTGTAGATTTCAGGAAGTTCTCCTTGTGCGAATTCTACGTCGATTACAGGTCCGATAATCTGTGTAATTAACCCCTCATTCTTGTTTAATGTTTCCATAAAACTTCTCCTCACTCTTCCTTTTGCATTAATTATATAATACAAAATTTAAATTTACAATCATTTTTTGACTTAGGGAGGATAACCAAAAGGGTTAATCTTTATCTAAATGTTTAAGAGCATATTCACAACATTGTTTTACAAGGTTATTCAAAGAAACGTCTTTATTCTGTGCAATTATTTGCAACTCTTGCACAAGCTTTAGAGGCAGTCTGAATGTTTTATTAATCATTTCGGTTTTGCTGACTTTAAACATACTTCATATTTTATGTGTATTTTAAAATAATTTATACACTTTATTTATACACTAAAATATTGAGTGTAAATTTAAATATTTTTTTATATAATATTTGAAAAAGGATAGTTTTTTATGAAATTCTTACTTACAATATTTAACGCAATTATGCGTTTAACTACAGCTTTTATCCCTTCAAAAAGACTGAGAAGATTGATTAGAAAAGAATTCTTGGTCTCTCAATTATGTCCTAAAGGCGTAAAATTTTATGTAATTAAAAATGGGAAAAAAGTAAGACAAAAATTTGTAAAGTTTGGACTTAATATTGAAGTTTATGGAAGTAATAATGAAATAATAATAGATGAAAGCTCCGATTTTTCAAAGTCAGAACTTGTGATAAGAGGAAATGGCAATATTTTTAAAATAGGCAGAAATACCTCGGTTAACAATACAAAATTCAGATTATACGGTAATAATCGACTTATATCTATCGGAGACGACTGCATGTTCTCTTACAATATTGAAGTCTGGAGCGGAGATGGGCATGCGATATTTTCAAAGGGAGAAAAACTCCCCTGTAATTTTGAGAAAGATATAATTATCGGAAATCATGTCTGGCTCGGTGCGTACTCTAAAATCCTGAAAGGAGCTGTAATCCCAGATAATTCTATTGTAGGCATGGCATCTCTCGTTAATAAAAAATTTGAAGAAGGTAATATCATATTATCGGGTATACCTGCCAAAATCGTTAAAACAGGAATATCGTGGGATAGAAGAGCGCCGGAAGAATGTGTTTAGATGCGCAGTACAAAGCGCTTAGACATCTGCAGGAACTTTATTTTTCTTCAGCAATTCCATTATCGGCTCTAAGAATTTTTCCTCGTCTTCATATTGCGTCTTTAGTGAATAATAGGCAATTTCAACAAGCTCTTTGCATATTGCTGAAATCGGATTCTTTCTTAGTTTCGCATTGATAGCATAACGCGCAACATTGTATCGGAGTTCATTTATTTCGTTAAAAGAATATCTGCATAATAAAGAATCGACCTCTTCCAGGGCAGAAGAATTGTACATAATCCCCTTATACAGAGCCGGAATTGAGTATTCAAGCCCGCCTCCTACACAATCGTGGTTTCGGATTTCTATAAAGTTTCTAAGTCGGACTTCTGGGAAATAAAGGTTTGCATGCAGCTGCCAATCCTCAATTGTAGCCTGAAATCCCTCATGACCTTTTTCCATAAATTGCTTGAAAGTTAATCTGCCGTTCAGACTTACCGTATGTCCTTCTCTGTTTATAAAAATCATCGGAGTTTCTAGAAGCGTGTTAACATAGTCCTTAAAGCCCATGCCATCATTGAATTTCGTCGCAAAACCGCATCTTTCATTATCAGTATTAAGCCAGGCGAGCGCTCTAAAGGATTTGTATCCGGTATCTACCCCGCCCCTTATTCTTGAATTTGCATACATTGCCGTAACAAACGGCATCATAAGATTGGCGGCACGGAATTTCCTCATCGCATCTTCTTCCGACTTATAATCTATCCCGACCTGAATCCCTGCTGTCTCTCTCATCATAACATCGGATAAAATACCCCAGAGGTAATTTGCCATAAGGTGATATCTGCGCTTCGGAAGCAGTTTTATATTTTTGTAAGTCGTTGTCGGAGAAACGCCTTTATTGAGAAGTTTTATCCCAAACTTATCAAGAATCGGCTCCATTACTTTATCAATCTCTTCAACCCTTGATTTTAATTCTCTTATAAATTCTTTTGGCTCTAAGCTGAGCTCAATCTGACAGCCCGGTTCAAGAGTTATTGTGTCATGCAGTTTTTTTAACCCGATGATATTTATATCATCCAAAATATAATCCCAATTATCAACCTTTGCAACCTCGCGCAGAAGCTCGCAAACTCCATATTCGCCGCCATAAGGCGCAACTTCGCGAGTTACTTTTATAATCGGAATGCGCTCATATTCCATACCGATTTTTTGTGTTGTTTTACAACCGAGTATAAACTCGTCTAGCAGCTGGTTGTATTCTAAACGTTCCTGAGATTCTGTTTTACAATAACTCACAATATTCTCCTTTTCCCATTATACATAAAATATGCCGAAATTTCTCCGCTTTATTAATATATATAATATTTAAGATTTTAACATCTCCCTGTTTGTACTATTATTAATACCATGGTGGATTATTTACAACGCGCAAAATTTTTTAGAACAAAAAAAAGATTAGGTCAGAATTTTCTGATAAACCCTGACGTAATCTCTGATATCATTGACTTTGCAAACATATCAAAAGAAGATGTTGTTCTGGAAATCGGCCCAGGTGTCGGATTTGTAACAGAGCAGCTGGTTAAGTATGCAAAAAAGGTTATCGCAATAGAGCTTGATGAAGAAGCTGTAAAAGAGCTTGAAAAACTTGACTGTGACAATCTGGAAATTATTCATCAGGATATTCTAAAAACAGATATATCGTCTCTCACGGATGAGAAAGTTAAAGTTGTTGCAAATATCCCGTATTACATAACCTCGCCTATTATAGCTCATCTGCTCGGCGAAATTGATGATTTGAATAATAAAAACAGGAATAGCATAACTGATATTATTCTAATGGTGCAGGAAGAAGTTGCAAGAAGAATTGTCGCTTCAGAAAAGAGTTCCGCAAAACAATACGGACTTTTAACAATACTTTCTCAATTCTGGGCCGACTGTTCAATAATAAGGCTTGTCGGCAGAAAATCCTTCTATCCGGCTCCTAAAGTTAATTCGGCGCTTGTATCTATGAAGGTAAGAGAAAATCCGCTCCTTAAGCTTGAAGACTATTCTCATTTTAGAAAAACAATAAAGGCTGCATTTTCTCAAAGGCGCAAAACCTTGAAAAATTGCCTTTTAGGCGCAGGTTTTGATAAGAATAAAATTACTTCCGCAATCTCGGAATTGGGTCTTGATGAGAATATCCGCGGCGAAAAATTATCTATAGAACAATTCGGGAAGCTCTCCGAGCTGCTTATGGTGTAAAATGAACGAAGATTTTAAAGGCAAAATCGTTATCTATACAAGCGACGACGGTAAAATCGCTATAGATACTCAGATAGAAGATGAGACTATTTGGCTTACACAAAAACAGATGGCAGAATTGTTTGATAAGAATATCCGTACTATCAATGAACATATACAAAACATTTTCAAAGAAGGGGAGCTTTCTGATGATGAATCAGTTATCCGGAAATTCCGGATAACTGCAAGCGATGGAAAACTATATAATACAAAATTTTATAATTTGGATGTAATCATTTCTGTCGGCTACAGAGTAAAATCAATAAGGGGTACACAGTTTCGTATTTGGGCTACAAATATTTTAAAGCAATATTTAAAAGATGGCTATGTTGTTAATGAAAAGCTGCTAAAAGCACAAAGTGAAAAAATAAAAGCTCTTCAAACGGCAATCCATCTGCTTAACCGAAGTATTGATAATCAAATTGAAACCATAAATGGTGCAAAAAATGTTTCTGCAATACTTGATAAATTTGCAAGAGGACTTGATTTATTAGACAATTTTGATCATCAAACTTTAGATAAACAAGGTTTAAGCCGAAAAAAAGTTGTTAAAATTACAAAATCCGAATTTTTGAATATCATAACCAGCATGAAATCAGAATTTACAAGCGCTGTCTTTGGGGTACCAAAAGACAGCAGCTTTGAAAGTTCTATCAACCAGATATATCAAACTTATGGCGGACAAGATTGCTATCCTACTCTGGAAGAGAAGGCCGCAATGCTTCTCTATCTAATCACAAAGAACCATTCTTTTTCTGACGGAAACAAACGTATTGCAGCAAGCTGTTTTTTGTATTTTCTTGAGCGGAATGGGCTTTTGTACAAAGGAGAAACCCCTTGTTTAGATAGCGCAGCACTGTTTGCATTGACATTGCTTATCGCAGAAAGCAAACCAGAAGAAATGGAGACAATGAAACAAATAGTTATAAGTATATTAAATAGTACCGATTAACAATATTCTTCTGCATCTCCGACATAATTTATACAAAAAGCCCTCAGTCTTTTGAGCAGGTGTTCGTTTTGCACAACCAGTGAATCGTAATCTCCGTAGTTGCCGTTTTTAAGCCATTTTAGTGCATACAAAGATGTTTCAAACATTTTCATTATTTCATTAAATTCCTTGATACCTTTTTCGTCCATTAGAGCCTCCTTTATAGTAATTAAAATAGTAATACATGTAGTCATAAAATGTCAATATATTTTGCTATAATTACAAAAAAGAGGTGCTTATATGATTACTAAAAAACTACGCAGTATCGGGGGAAGCTGGGGTGTTATAATCCCAAAGGCAATACTGGATGGGCTTGGCATTAATCCGGTACTTGATCAGGTCGAACTGTATCTGGAAGATAACGAAATTAGAATAAGAAAAATTAAAAAGGATTAAATTATGGATACAAATGTTATGTTTAAAATCGGCTATGGACTCTATGTTCTAACCGCATCAGAAGGAGAAAAAGATAACGGATGTATTATTAATACAGTTATGCAGGTTACATCTAATCCGCTCCAGATTGCAATCGCCGTTAATAAAAGAAACTTTACCACAGGTATGATTCAAAAAACAAAAAAGTTCAATCTATCAATTCTGTCTGAAACAGCCAAATTTGATATCTTTGAACATTTTGGCTACCACTCAGGACGTGATTCGGATAAGTTTGCTTCTTTTTATGATACCAAAAGAAGTCCGAATGGAGTTTTGTATATAACTCAAAATACAAATGCGTTTATGTCTGCCTACGTCCAGCAGGAAATAGATTTGGGAACCCATATTCTGTTTATAGCGCAGCTCGTTGAAGCCGAAAATTTGAGCGATGTTCCGACTGTGACGTATGATTTTTATCAAAAAAATATTAAACCAAAACCTCAGTCTGCTCCTGCCAAAAAAGGCTGGATATGCAAAATTTGCGGGTTTATATATGAAGGAGAAGAACTTCCGCCGGATTACATCTGCCCGATTTGTAAACATGGCGCGGCAGATTTTGAAAGAATCGGATAATACATTAAAAAACGGATTTATTTAAAAGGTGCAGGTTGTATAATAAACCTGTACCTTTTAAAGTTGAATACAGGCAGAAGATTTTAACAAAACATTTTAACTATCAAGAAAGGAGGTTAAAATGATAGTTAAAATCAACGAAAAAGAACTATTACTAATATTAGCAATAGTTCTAACCCTCAAGTCTCTGTTTTAGAGACGCGGGTATGGGTGTTTACGTCACCCATGCCTGTATTCTCATTTTAACTTATTTCTTGAATTTTTCAAGTAGTTCATACATTGAAAATTGAATACAGGCAGAAGATTTTAACAAAACATTTTAACTATCAAAGAAAGGAGGTTAAGATGATAGTTAAAATCAGCGAAAAAGAACTAATACTTATATTAGCATTAGTTCTTACACTCAAATCCATATTTTAATATGGTGCGGGTGTGGGCATCACAGCTGCCCATGCCTGTATTCTTATTTTAACCTATTTTTATAATTTTTCAAGTATAATAGTTATTATGAAAACAAAACAATTAGAAGAATTAAAGAGAGAATGCCAAGACTGCCTAAGATGCGAGCTTGGCAAAACAAGAATCAATATCGTATTTTCTGACGGCAACCCGAAAACAGCCCGGGCCATTTTAATCGGCGAAGCTCCCGGGGAAAATGAAGACAAGACCGGCACTCCTTTTGTAGGAAGAGCGGGGAAACTTTTGAACGAGTTTCTGGAAAAAGCCGGAATTTCCAGAGAAAAAGATTTGTATATAATTAATACCGTAAAATGCCGCCCGCCGAAGAATCGTGTACCGGCTGATAGTGAAAAAAAGGCCTGTGAAGATTATCTTTTGAAACAGATAGAGATTATTAATCCTAAACTATTGATATTTTGCGGAGCTACGGCACTTAAGTCTTTTTACGACAAAAAGATTGCTATATCAAAAATCCGCGGCGAGGTTTTGGAGCTTGAAATCGGAGGGGAAAAAAGGAAATGTATTCCAATTTTTCATCCGTCCTACCTTTTGAGATATCATTCGTTGGAAGAGGGAAGCCCAAGAGACTTGATGCTCAAGGATTTGCAGAAAATTAAAATGTTTATAAACAAATGATTTAGTTAATATTTGTTTACAAAATAGCAATTATTCTTTTCTTTTAGACTTTATCTATACATAAGGTTAGATTATGTCATTAAGAATAGATAATATTCCATATTATAATATTTACCCCGCGAATATCGGATTTCGTTCGGGTGGAAATACTGTTGCTGCCGTGAATGTTCCAACAGTTCCTATAAACGCTCCTTATACAGCTCCTGACGTTGTAGAAATCTCTGCAGACAAAAAAATAAAGAAAGAAGGTTTATCAAAAGGTCAGAAATGGGCTATTGGGATTGGAAGCGCTATTGCGACTCTGGCTGCGACTGCAATCCTTTTGGCAAAACACCAAATCGGTAAACTGACAAAACTTTATAACGAAAAGATGCAGCTCGTTAATCTGGGTGACAAGATTGATTTTAAAGAGGCAAAAACTGTTGAGGAAGGGATAAAATTTGCAAAAGAGGTCTTAAAAGTCGGTGATGTAGATAAAAACTTTACCCTGGATGCAATAAATTACGCAAACAGAGGATTGACAGAAGTCGCAAACGCAAACAAAGGCAGACTTTTCATTCCGAAAAAACTTTGTTATGAAGAGATGGAAGGCAATGCCGTCGCTTATGTTATACGAACGATTGATTCTCCGCGATTTGGCGAACTTGCAATCAATAAAAAATATTTTGATAAAGAATTTTTGAAAAAACAGATAAATAAGTACCTGTTTGATGAAAAAGGAATACAAACATATAAAAAGCTAGATAAAGATAGGATTACAACCACAATATTTGCCGGAATTCCAATTGTTCCGAGCAAAGAAAGCTTTAAATTAATAAACCAGTTCTATAAAAATCCTGACAGTATGAATGTTAATGATATGCGTACTCTATACTACTCTTTCAATAGTCAATGGAGTGAACTTATAGGTAAATTTGAGCGTTTTCCATTGGATACAATAAAGAAACATAAAAATTTATTTGAAAAAGAGTTAAATCAAAAGATTAATATAGAAGAGCTTGCCCAAAAGACAACGAAAGAACAAGAAGAATTTCTTATAACAATGACTAAAGCATTAGGCGAAAAAGGCTCGCCAATACAATTTAATTTGAAACTTGTCCCGACAGAACATACTATTTATCATGAAATGGGGCACTTGCAAGATTTTGCGAAAAATTTAAAAGAATTAGATATAAAACATTGGAAAATGCCGAGTTTTAAAGATGCCTGGAACGAAGTGAAAAACGGCAAAAAACATCAAAATACAGCAGAAATAGAGTTTGTTGACAACAGATGGAGCGGATTAACTTATGATGGTTTTCAGGAGTTGTTTGAAAAGAATCCTAAAAAGTTTAAGAAACAATATCCTGATTTGTACGAATTTTTAACAAATCAAGAAACACAGCAAACTGCCGGAAAGATTTCCAGTTATGCACAAACAAGTATCGGAGAGTTCATCGCAGATACTTACGCAAAAATGATTCGAGGTGAAAAGCTTCCGGACGATGTAATGGCTTTGTATAAAAAATATAATGGTCCGGACATACCATTTGCTTAGGTTTTTATTTTCCCACTTGAAAAAGACAGGCCCATCGCATATACTGTATTTACGCACATTGAAAGCTTGGCAAATTTTATCAGTTTTGTCGGTTGGGCATACCTGCCCAATGATACTAAAGACATAATAAGGGGATGTACTGGTTTTGACGCCTGCCCGGCGAGGGCAATGGGCAAGCCGAGAAAAACGGTGTCGCGTTGCGAGAGCAATGCGAGCAGGTTTTTCGAGCGGAGCCGTCTTCTCAAAGATTCCACATAGCATGGGGATGTACTGGTTTTGACGCCGTGATTGGTAGAATCGGATTGCGAGTGCGGGCGCTGTTCCCGCTTATCAACGAGCAAACTAAATTAAATGCTACAGATAACGTTGTAGTTGCTGATTTCTCTAGAGCTGCTGCTCGTAGAGCTGCATAACAGACTTTGCAGTCAGCCTCTGATATGGC
>CALURX010000009.1 GCA_944323265.1 Candidatus Gastranaerophilales bacterium | reverse complement strand
TATGTATATATAAAGTATTTAACTTTTAAGAAATTGCCTTTTTTGACTCGTATTGTTAAGAAATATTACGAAAAATCCCAAAATAAATAAAAATTTTACAAAACTTCATATAAATTTGCTGGAAAGGAAATTAGTTTATGCAAAGAACATCTTTGATATGTAATAAATTTTCCGGAATCAACAGAAGCACTTCTGTTTTTTCAAAGTCAGTAATTACGGCCTCTGATATTCAGAACGTTGAGTTATTTTCAACGGAGATAAACTCCGGGGTCGGCATACGGACTGCGAAAGGGAATGTTGCTGTATGTAATTCTATTCCGGAAGGTGAGAGTGTTATTAATATATTTGAAAGTGTACAAAAGGGGGAGACGTACTTTTTTGTACACACGGAAAGTGCAAGCGAGGGGAAGATTTATTTGTTTTCTCCAAGCGCAAAGACTTTAACATTAAAGGTTTCCGGGCTAAGTGTTACATCAAAATCCTGCGCTACGGATGTGGCACAGGGTTGGTCTGATTTGTGGGTGTTTTCAAACTCGGAAGAGCTTTTGTCTATAGAAATAGGCCATTACAATGAAGAGGCTGAGCTGGATGAAGTTGTAATGATGAACCCTAAGGATGCGGATGAGCGTGATGTTAAAGGTATGGGGCTTGTTGTTTTTGCAGGCAGGCTCTGGGTTTTTAATGAGGAAGTTCTCTGGTATTCGGTGCAGGAAGATATCTATGATTTTGCAACATCGGATGCTGAAATTTCTACCTCTGCAGGATATATAGAGTTTGTCAAGGATATAACTGCGATTTATCCATATTTGGGAACTCTCGCTGTTTTTCATAAAAATTCATCTTGTCTGATTGCATTGGATGAGGATAATAAATCTTTTTATAAAACTCTTGATTCTCCGGGCGGGTGTGCTTCTTATAATGCGCTTGTTTTTCACGGAACAGAACTGTATTTTTATGATGATACCAAAAAGGGAGTATTTTGTTTTAAGCAGGTTGTTAACGGAAACAAGACGCTTGGGGAAAATATTGCGCTTGATATTCAGGAGGAGCTTTTCAATATTCCTGTCGGTAAAATTGATTCTCTAAGAACGCTTTCTGTTGTAACTGCAGACAGGAATGAGGTTTGGTTTTTGATTCCTGACAATGATGCAAATTATTCCACAATTCTGATTTACGATTATATTCAGGAGACCTGGGTAAAGAGAAAGTGCCAGAAAATCAATTGTTTTGCAACGATTGGTGGAATTTTGTATTCTGCAGGAGCAAAGATATATGAGGAATACTCTTCTGACACTTTTGACGGTGAGTTCATAGAATCATATTACAAATGTACTCCAATGAATCTGGGGTATGAAAATTCTGTAAAAATACTCTCTTATCCGCCTAAAATTACTCTGGATATGTACTACAATAACAGTTTTTATGTTGAATATACCAGAAATTACAATTCTCAGACATCAAAGACAAGATATATCAAAGCAAAGTCTTTAAAACATACTCTTTATTTTGATATCGGGCATTGGGATTCTTCATATTTCCCGATAAAAGATATAAACGCGATAAAAAAACTTCCTTCGTCTTTTTTCAAAACTCTCCAGATAACATTTTTAACCAAAAATGACGGGGATGATTTTTGTATAAAAAATATAGAGTTTGGCAAAATCAAGACAAAGCCTATGTAGAAATAAATTTGTAAAAGAAAGGAATTGAAAATGGGAAAAAAATCTCAAACAACAAGCAAGGTTTATGGTAATACAACGACCTCAAATCCTTATGCAACTGCAAGTACGAACAACTCCGGCACTACATCTGCATTTAAGGAAGGTACTGCGCTGGATACGATTTATAACTATGTGAATAATAATATAGGTTCACTTTTGGATGAGTATATGAATCCGAATATAAATTCAACAACAAATCAGGCAAAATTAAATGCTTATACATCCGCATTAAATACGGAGGCTGCAAAGAGTTTGGAAAATAATATAATAAATCCGCTCTCAAATCGCAATATGATACGTTCATCTCAGGCAACGGATTTGTACAAAAATCTTTCTGAATCTACAACAGACTCCTTATCATCTTATGTTAACGAGCTTATTGCAGAATCTCAGGAAAATACGGCTGCTATGATGAATAACCTTTTGAGTGCTTATATGCAGGGATATAATGTAATTTCTGATATGCAGAACCAGTCACTTCAAACGAGTGCGGGAAATGCAACTACAACAACAAATGCTGGTTCTTCTTTGGGCGGAAATATCTCAAGCGGAACATCTTCTGCTAATTCGATTTTAGATGTGATTACAAAGGCCATACAGCTTTTTGCTAAAAAATAGGAGAGGATATGGCTAAGGATTTTTTGTACAGGTACGCTCCGGTTGCGATAGTGTGTATCTCAATAATTTTCCAATATAACCTTTTTGTAACACCCGAGAGGCTGGAGCAGACACATCGGGAAATTTTAGCGGAAGTTTCGCATGTATATATAACAAAGTCAGAATTTGAAAACGTGAAAGAACAGCTTGCGGATATAAATAAGAAGATTGATAAAATATACGATACTTTAATAAATGAAAGGAGTATGGATGGCTTTAACAGAAATTGAATATGGGTCTCTGGCATCGTCAGAGGTAATGAATAACAACTTTGAATATTTGGATAATAGAATCTCCGAGCTTTCAGAAAGCCAAATAGCCGGGCTTGCAAGTGTTAACTCCAATATTGTAAGCATAAATGCCACATTGTCTTCTTTAGGTGACAGTGTGGATGAATCCGTAGAAGAGATAAATACAGCGCTTGATGAAATAGGCTCAATGGTAGAAGCAAGCGGACTTTATGTAACAACTTATATAAACGGAGCTTCCTGGTGCAGAGAGTATTTTTCGGATAAGGATAAGACAACACGGCTTTGGATGGTTCAAGGCGGTCATTCAAGCTATGGGAACTCTCAATTCCAGACAAGAACGATATCTTTTGTGAAAACATTTTCATCTATATGTAATGTTACAGGAATTCTTGTTGGAGCAGGCGGAGCTTCGGATTCCAACCAGGGTGTTTCTTCCTGGAGTACAAGTTCGTTTGTATATGTTCACAGGGGTTGGGGCTCAGGGGTCAGCTGGGTTGCTTTTGGTAAGTAAAAAGAAAGGATTAAGATTATGTCATACAAATTAAACAAACCTTATACAGATGCTCAAAGAGCGGATTTTATTGTTCAATATAACCATCAGGGCGGTTTGAAGATAGAAGAGACTGAAGAAGCGTTGTTTGCACTTTTAGAAAATGAGATTATGGGGGTAGATGAAGATGGTAAAAGCATTCCGGTTGTTAATGAAAATTATGAGGAAGAACTTGTTCAAGCTCGTGAAGAAGGTTTTGAACAAAACTTTTTTAACACATCTCTCGGATGGATTAGAAGAAAAGTAAATATGCAGGATGGAACAACGAAAGACTTCTTATCAGACTTGTTGCTGCAAATAAAACTGGGTGTAGATATGGGACAGGATATTAAAATTATAACTTATTCTACTCCTGATTTTAGTCAGGAAATAACAGACGAATATATGATTACCCTGCAGTCTTATAAGAGTGCAACATCCGAATTTATTCAAGAGTGTTTATCTCAGCTTGTTGCAGATTTCTATGGAGGTTAACTATGGCAAAAAAAGTCATAACAGTAAAGCCTGCAGGCTCGGAGGCTGTTATAGAAGTCTCAAAAGATTCGTCGGGCTATTACTCTTATCTTGCAAAACAATGGGCGGTGAGTGAATATTTGGTCAATAATGAAGATTTTTCAGCTAAATATTATGCAAATAAAGCTAAACTTGAAGTGGAGTCTGCCGTCAGTGAAGCTCTTGAAGAGGCTGAAGAACAGGCCGGTATTGCAACTGAGCAGGCACAGATTGCAGCCCAAAAAGCAGCAGAGTTGACTTCCGCTAATAAAGCAAATGCAGATTTGTCAAACCTCACCGAGGCAGGAGAAACTGTTATATTGAATTTGGCAGACTGCAGCGATGATATTGACAGAATAGATGAAGACTTAGCTCTGAAAGCAAACACTGATTTATCAAATTGTACCAGACCTTATGTAACAGAAGCTTATAAAAACGGCACATCCTGGTATAGAGTTTGGTCGGATGGGTGGTGCGAGCAAGGAGGACAAACAGGAGGAGGAACTGTAACTTTTTTGAAATCGTTTGCAAATGGTAATTATTTTGTGTGTAAACAGTTAATAAATACTTCCGGTAATTCTGCATCAACAAATGTGGCTTGGATAACCAATGCAATAGGTGTGGTTTCTCTTTCTGCAGCATCTTGTAATATTATAAATCCCGGTTATGGATTAAGCACTTTTAGATGGTACGCGTGCGGGGAAATAACATAAGAAAGGTTGGATAAAGAAATGTCATTAAATATAGATGAAAACGGAACGATTACTATATATCAGGGTGATAGTGGCGAAATTGCTGTCACCGGTCTTGATGAGACAAAAAATTATGTAGTTTATTTTGCAATACAAGATAAGAATAGAAAACTTGTAGGGCAGGAATTGTATGTTTCCGCAAATAAAACAGGCAGTGTAAGCTTTTTCTTAACTTCTGACTACACAGACTTATTAACTGTTCCGAAAGGGAAAGCTTTTGAAACATATACTTATGGAGTGAAGGCCTGTGATGTTGAAGCTGAAACAGAGGACACCCTGTTTGTCTCAAACGGAAATTATGGGGATGTAAATAATATCATTGTTTATCCAAGAAAGGTAATGGGAGGTTGATAAAAGGATGATAGAATGGTATTCAAATTCAGAAGCGGGAATTTTCTTTGATGACATCCCTCATCTTGGAATCAGATACTACATTCCATCTATGAGTTTGGATGAGAAAAAGTCAATAGAAAAATATCCTTTTATTAATAAGAAAGCTTTAAAAGTAAGATTAGCAGACTATTCAAAAGATATGACCTATAATTTTGAAATTCCAAAGGGTTACTGCTATGACGGTGCGACAATTCCCAGAATTTTTTGGCGGGTAATAGGGCCAAATACGGATAATAGGTTTCTGGTTCCGGCGCTTATTCATGATGTACTATGCGAAAATCATTCTTATGTAGATAATGATAGGCATTTTTCTACGGAAGTTTTTAATGCACTTCTTGAGGCCGGTAAAGTCAATGCTTTTAAACGCTTTTGTATGAAGCATTCCGTAGATTTCTTTCAACGATTTTGTTCTTGGGGTGATAATGATGGTTAAGTACAAACTGCTGGATAAACAGCGGGAATTTATAGAAATACCGCATTCAAATTCTCTTGATGTAGCAATATATCAGGGCGGATATGGAAGCGGAAAGACTTGGTGCGGAGCACTTCTAGGGATACTTCTTGCAAGGAAGTATCCCGGCTCTCGCGGGATGGTCGGGGCTAAAGAGTATGAACTTGTACGAAAGACAACGCTTGTGACTTATCTTGAACATCTGGATAATCTAGGGTACGTTGAAGATAAGGACTATGTTTATAATAAGGTTGATAAAACAATAAAGTTTTCAAACGGTTCTGAAATTCTGTTTACAGCCCTAGAGGATCCTGAAAAATTTAAATCTCTAAATTTGCACTGGGCTGAAATTGAAGAAGCGTCACAGATATCAGATTCTTCGTTTAAACAGATTCTGGGACGTTTGAGGAATACATACCGCGGGAAAGATTGGGTCGATTTTCGTTATCGACTTTTTGGGCATACAAACCCTCAGGCAGATAAAGGATGGATTTGGCAAAGATTTGTTGAGCATGCAAAAGAAAATTACCGTCTGATTATCGCGCCTACAACAAATAATATCTACTTACCCCCTCATTTTATACAATCAATGAAAGAAAGTTTTGATGAGGATTATTATAGAATCAATGTTCTGGGTGAGTTTGGTGACTATTCTTCCGGACTTGTTGTTAAAGGGTTTTCAGAGGAGAATAAACTTAAACTTAAATATAACCCTAATTTGCCCCTGCATTTAACCTGTGATTTCAACGTTGATCCAATGTGCTGGGCTCTTGCGCATAAGGATGATGAAAATGTGTACTTTTTTGATGAAATTGTAATTGAGAAAACTACAACCCAGCAGTGTATAGAAGAATTTATACGGCGCTATCCGAAGCATAAATCAGAGATTATCATAAACGGCGACGCATCTGGAGATAATCGAAGCACACAAAGTGAGTACACTAATTACGCAATAATTAAAAATGCTCTTCAAGATTATGGCTATAAGGATGTGAAGTTTAGGCTCAGAAATTACAATCCGCCAATTTTAAGCAGAATCTCGGCTTTTAATGCGCGTGTTAAAAATTCTAATAATGAGCGTCATCTTTTTGTTGATCCGAGAAAATGCAAGTGGATTCTGTACAACATTTATAATCTTTCTTTTAAAGAAGGAACAAGCATAGTTGATGTTCCAACCCACAATCAGATAAAATCAAATCGTGAAGCAAAGTTCTTAGAACACCCATTTGATGCAATAAGTTATCTTGTTGAATACTATTGGCGACTCAGAGCTTAAATATTTAGTATGTGTACTGGCAAAATTTTTGTTTTCATGTTTTAGAATAAAAGAATATGCAAGTACAAAAATTATCACCAGTTAATATACAATCGAGTTTGAATAAAGCCGGACAAAGCCGAGCCGTAGAACTTTTTGATAAAAAATGCTGTGAAATTTTTGATGGATTTAAGGCAAAACCTTATGACTTGGCAGGAAATATTTATCGTATGGGAAAGTTTTTTAAGCTTGAGCAGTCTAGGTTAAATGAAGAAAAGGTTCAAAAAGTTTTACATTACATACAGGATTTGCTTCATTATCCGACAAATGCAAGGAATAAAAAATTTCATATAAACGCTGTTAATATTATTTATTCGACATTATTGAAATCAATATCACCTAATTTAATTATAAAAGAGAAAATTCAACCGGAAACATATAAGAAGATTATTGATGACAGCATAAAATTATATCGCACAAAACCTCTAAAAGAAGATGTCGATTATAGGCATATTTTAGGCAGGATGGTGTCTTTAAAAGATATGGTTCTGGCTATTCGTGAAAAACTAAGATTTTTGCCTGAAAGGTTTAAAGTTTTAGACTGGAATAGTAGTAGACAATTAGATTTTGTTAATGTATTGGAGATAATATTAAATAAATATGACAAAACAAGTTCCAATTTTGTCGTTAAATCTATAGCGAGTGATTTTTGTCCTGCAGAAAGTTTTGATTATGACTCTGTGAAACAAAATTATAATCGCAACTTAATCAAAACCCTTGTAATACTTTACAAAGAGTTAGTTTATATGATGCAAAATCCTATCAAAAATTCTGATGGTATAAAGAATCGTTTGGAATTGATTCATTTTTATTTTGATAAAATTCCCTTTGATTCTCCAAATATATCGACAGCTTTTAGAATACTAAATCGCTCAAAAAAATATGAGAAGGATTTTTATACTAGAAAAAAATAGCGGTTTTCTTTTAGAAAGACCGCTATTTTTATTTTAATAATACGCCTATTTATTTAGCTGGCTCATAACTTCATCCGCAAAGTTATCGTTTCTTTTTTCAAGTCCTTCGCCAAGAACAAATCTATCAAACTTAACAATATTGAATTTGCCTGTAATAAGCTGTTCAATAGTCTGATCAGGATTTTTAACAAAAGGTTGTTCGATTAAGCATCTGTGAGCCATTAATTTGTTAACTCTTCCTTCAACAATCTTAGCTCTAATTTGCTCAGGCTTGTTAGCCAAATCTTCTTTACCCATTTCAATTCTTGTTTCTTCTTCAATTACAGATTGAGGAATATCTTTTCTTGAAACGAATTCAGGTGCAGAAGATGCAATATGTAAGCAGATATCTTTAGCAAGAACATCGTCTTTTGCGTCTGTTTGAAGTAAAACGCCGATTTTGCCATTGTGGATATAAGTTGCAACATTGCCTTCATATCTAACGAATCTTCTTACAGTAATTTTTTCACCGATAGAGGCAATTTTTTCTTTAATAACATCAGCAATTGGTTTACCGCATTTCGGGCAAGTTGTTGCAAGAAGTGCATCAACGTCTGCAGGGTTAGATTCTGCAACCAATTGAGCAAGTCCGTTTGTTAATTCGATAAATTCAGCATTTTTAGCAACGAAATCTGTTTCACAGTTAACTTCAATCATAGCGCCTACTGTATCAGAAACATAAGAGCCGATTCTGCCTTCTGCAGCGATTCTGCCCATTTTCTTGTCAGCAGAAGCAATACCTTTTTGGCGTAAAACTTCCATTGCTTTTTCCATATCACCGTCAACTTCTACAAGTGCCTTTTTGGCATCCATCATACCTGCGCCGGTTTTATCACGAAGTTCTTTTACCATAGTAGCTGTAATATTCATTTTAAATTCTCCTTCTTGGGGTAAATGAGGGGAAAGTTCCCCTCTCTTTACCTTATTTTATTAAACATAAATTATACTGCAGCCGGTTCTTCTACACCTGCATCTGCAGCTGTAATAGATTCAGCTTTTCCTTTAACAGCGTTGTTTTCTTTTAATTGTTTGCCTTCCAATACAGCGTCTGCCAATTTAGAAGTAATCAATTTAATAGAGCGGATAGCATCGTCGTTACCAGGAATAATGTAGTTGATACCGTCCGGATTAGCATTTGTATCAGCTAAGCAGATAACAGGAATATTTAGTTTGTTAGCTTCTGCAATAGCGATATCTTCTTTAGCTTGGTCTACTACAAAGATAATATCCGGAAGTCCGCGCATTTCTTTAATACCGCCTAAAGTTTTGCTCAATTTAGCAAGCTGTCTGTTAAGCTGAGCTTGTTCTTTTTTCGGTAATTTTTCAGCGTGGCCAGAAGAAATGAAATCTTCAAGTTCTCTTAATTTATTAACTCTGCCTCTTATTGTTTCAAAGTTAGTAAGCATACCGCCTAACCATCTTCTGTTAATATAATAAGCGCCTGAGCGGTTAGCTTCTTCTGCTACAACTTCTGCAGCCTGTTTTTTTGTACCAACAAAAAGTACGTTTCTGCCTTTTGCAGCGTACTCTCTAACTGCATCATAAGCTGCATCTAATAATTCTGTAGTTTTTCTTAAATCAAGAATATAGATACCGTTTCTTGCACCGTAGATATACGGTTTCATTTTAGGGTTCCAATGTTGTGTTTGGTGTCCGAAGTGTACTCCGGCTTCTAAAAGTTCAATAAGTGATGCTGTTGACATCTGTGTCTCCTTTTTTTCTAACTTGTTTTACTACGGGCTGCACTGTTCCATCGGGTGGGGCTCAATTCGTGTAATACTGCACTTATATACTGCCCCGGTTTTTGACCGACTAGAGCGAATCTATCGAACTAGTGTAACCAATAAAATCGTATTATAAACATGCTTTTCAGGCAAGTTTATATTAAAATTGTTACAAGCAGAAATTATTTATTTTTTTTGAAATCTTTAATAATAAGTTCAGGATATTCTTCTTTTAATTTTTTTATTTTATAAGGAGTTAATTTCGATGTAAAATCGGCTTCGATTTTTAGCCTAGAGTTGCTCCTTAAATTAAAAATTTCTTTGAATTGAGTTTTCAATCTTTTAAAGTATTCTCCAGCGTATTCAGTAATACCTAGCCAAGGATCAACAATTATTGCATCTTTTCCCTTGAAAGAATATCGTTTTGACGGTTTAATTTCCCTATCTGTTATAAAAGCTGCTTCGTGAACAGGGAATTTGTTTCCGGCATAGATTTTACCCGAATAAATATTTTTTAATCCGTTAATTTTTCCGATTAATTCTGCAAGATTAGCTTCTTCACCGCAATTGCCGATACCATTTTTAAGAGATTCTACAGTTAATTTGTACATATTCTTTTCATCCATATCAACTTTTAATCTTTCGGATGCGCATTTGAGTGAATATTTGAAAGCCATATCATCCCAGAAAAAATGTTTTGCCTTATCTTTTCCGAGCATAGAATCAATTCTGCTCACAGAAATATGAGGATACTGCGAGTGGGCTTTTCTGGTTATCATATCGGCATTTCTTACCATTTTATTTCGGCTTTGGAATGTAATCATAATTTTATTAAAAATAAAAAAGAAAATTTTTGATATTAAGCTTCACAAAAGTTTACAGTCGTTTGTAAAAAATATATATGCGTGATATTATTCTTGTATACAGAATCCACATTAAACAATCACAAATTTATTTTAGATAAGGAGAAACCCTATATGTTAGACTTTTTGTTTAAAAAAGATACAGAAAATGTGTGTGAAAATATAAACAATTTTTATTCTCAGCTTAAGGAAATGTATTCATTTGATACGATTTCTGACGAGCGCAAAGAATATTTAAAATCTGAAATGAAAAAATACGGTTATCTTCCTTATCCTCAAATCAAAGCCCTGGAAGAATTATCAGACGCGGAAGTTTTATTCGCACTTGAATCCAAGTGGGAAGATAATGGCGTATTTAAAGACGGCAGATTTGATTTTACCCAATCAAGTGTACTTGCAAGAAACAATGTTAAGGATTCAAGCTGGCTTCAAAAAGAAGGCCACGATATAAAGCTGACCAATCTTGCAGGGTTAGGTAACGGTAATTCTTCTAAAGAATCTGGTAAATTTATGGATTGGATGAGACAGTTATTAATATTGCCTTCCGGAAATCTTAAGAATAATATTTTCGGAACAACAATGTATTTGATTCCGTTCCATCCTCGTGATTTTGGATGTGCTTATCTTCCGACATCAAGTGCTGTCAGCCCTAATCTGGAAGACAAACAGATTAAAGAAAAAACAGGTATGAACGCTGATGAGCAGGTTATTACATTTATACATCTGACACAGCTTGCAGGGCATCCGGTGATTTATGATATACTTCCTCAAACGGGAAGATTCTCAAAGGTTGTTCTAACAAATCCGGATTGCGCAAGATGGTTTGATATTAATGCTCTTATTGAAGAATTAATAAAGAATGTTGACAGCGAAGCTGCAAAACTTTCTGAAAAATATTCTAAAGATGATTTGGATATTGTAAGCGGTATCTACAAAAAGAGTATTAAGGGTGAAAGCTACGGCGATTTGTCCGAACATTACCAGAATATCTTTAATGAGATTGATGAGGCATTGAAGGAGATAAAGATTTTCTTATCTAATTCAATGTTAGAAAAAAGTATTCAGGAAAAACTTCATAAAAAAGCTCGTATGATAATTAATGCTTCTGCAGGTAATCATAAGGGCAAGAAACTTACGGAAGAAGATATTACAAATCAAAACGAAATAATTCAAGCTCTTATGGGCGCCGGAATGTGGCCTGCCCCGGGCGGAGCCTGGTGCTCTGCAGGCGTGCCTGTGTTTGATAAAATGAGCCCCGGAGCATCTTTCCCGACATTCAAACATTATAAGTTTAACGGTGAAGATGTTACGGAATTCGCTAACCTGGATTGTCAGACACCATACTATTTCGTATCTCTTGAGAACGGAAAATATAATAATGAAGTTATAAAATTCTTTATTGATTATATGAAGGATTTGCAGGAAAAATTTAACTTTGACGGATTCAGAGTTGACCATATTGACCACGTAGTTGATGATGTTTCTGAAAAAGATGGTATTCCGATAAGCTACAGGGCTCCGAGAAAGGTGCTTGGAATGCTTAATTCTGCAATGAAGGAAAAAATTCCTTATTTTGCAACTCTTGCAGAATATATGCTGTGGGATAACTATTTCAAAGAATACCATGAGGATATGCACTTTGATGTTCTGTGGGGAAATGATATTGTATCTCAAAGTTATAAAACACCGGAGGCAATATCAGAGGATAACTTAAATCTTGCAAATTACAACACGACTTCAAAGAAATCAACTCCGTTTTCTATCTTAAAGACTTACAACAATCAAGACGGCGAGTTTGAAGCAATTGACAGATATCCGGGACAGCTCGGCCAGCAGGGTGCGTTGTTTAAATGGTTTAAATATAAATTCCTGCCGGGCGGACGTAATGCTCAAAGACCTGTTATGTATATTGACGGAGATGAATCTTTTACAAAAACAGGCATGGAATCTGTAATCGGTAATGAAGTTTCAATGACAAGAGAAAAAGATTACGATTTTTATTCTAAGTTTGATGCAATCGACCGTTTTGTTAAGAATTGTCCTATAATAACGGACGGTGAGGCTCATATAATAAGACAGGATGATGATGGTTTTGTTGTTTGGCAAATACAAAAAGAAGGGGTGAAAAATTCTATTCTTGTTGTAGCTAACTACAATTCTCCGACTGAAAAATTCTGTGTAGAAGAAAACGGAAATTCTTACAATGAAATAAGAGAAGGGCATGAAGTTTTTGACAAAACAATTGAACTTTCTTGTGACTATTCAATTGTGTCTGAGTTTAGGTTTGACGGTACGGATTATATAGAAGAAAAATTTGTTGCCGCGACAAATTCACTTTCTTTTGGAAAGCTGATGCCTGCAGAGTTTAAATTTTTCACGGTTATAAGATAAAATGGGGAATATTTAATTCGATTAAATATTTATCCCCTCCAGGAGTATAATTTACGATTAAGTAAACTACGATTAAGTAATATAGGGATTCGCCGGATAGAAATATCCGGCTTTACTTTATTTAAAATGGAGCGCTTTTTATAGTTCTATATTTCATTATTCTTAATAAGTGTTTTATATTTATCGAAAACCTTTTGTTTTGCCTGACAAATTTCATGTCGGGATAAACTGCACTCAGGTGTATAAATTTTCAAAAAGCAGTTATCTTTATTCTTTTCTATTTCCAGATAAGTTTTTCCTTCTTTATAAAAATATCCAAGTTTTTCTTGATTCAGAATATAGTATAATTTTTCTGTTAAAGCACCATCTGAAAAATTAATAATTTCTTTTTGTAGCCCTAAAAAACCTGCATGTCTTGTAATTGAACCGGAAAATCTCTCGTTTGTCTGAGATATAATCGCCAGACCATCCTTAATCTCAACTCCATATTTTTTAAGAATTGAATTTAGCTCTTGTTCTGTTTTGACTGCGTTGTTTTTTATCCAATTAATAAGCATTGAGCCTCCATACTGTATTATAACGTTTCGGCAAAAAATCTCCTTGATAAAATTAAAATATTATCAAGGAGATTTTTTTCATATAGGCTCAGTGTCTAATTTTTATATTCCTTCATCCGTATCATCCGTTTCATCTGTTGAAGCCGGAGCCGCAACTGTTACCCCTAAAGATTCTAAAGCCGCCCGAGCTTTTGGTGCTAAAGCTGTATCAGAGAAGTTTTCCAATACAGTTTGGTAACATTCAATAGCTTCAGGCTTCATATCCCTCAATCTGTAGATATTTCCGGCTTTATAATACAAAGGAGCCAGCTCTGTTGATGGAGATACCAGCATTTGATTATCTAATTTTATCTTAATCCCTATTAAGGTTTCATTATCCTGAGGAGAAAGTAATGCTCTTCCGTATATCTTTTGCGTTAACTTATCAATGCTGTCAGACATTTCCGTTATAGCTTCTTTAGAAAGCTTAGAGGATTTTTTTGCTGCAGAAACATCCAAGCTTACTGCTGATAGCAACAAAAATCCTGCAAGTATTGTTAATATTACTTTTTTCATATCACACTCCGATACATTTATTATATCCTAAATTTATTATATTAAAAAGATTTGTTTTACATCTCATTTAATTGTATGATTATCGTATGGAAAAACTTGTCTATCAAATGTTTATTCTTGGAACCGGCGAGTATTTAGAAAAAGCCCTAAAAAGGGGGCTGGGCGGAGTAATATTCTTCACAAAGGATATTGAATCCAAAGAACAGTTCAAAGACTTGATATCAAAAGTCAAATCACAATGTGAAATTCCACCTTTTTTATCAATTGACCAGGAGGGAGGCAGGGTTGAAAGAACCGAAAAAATCCATGAAAGATACTTATCTCCAAGATTTGCCTTTCAAAGAGGGGAAGCTTTCTTACGAGAACAGACAAAAACTATAGCGGATGAGCTTGTAAGCTACGGAATTAACCTTAATTTTGCGCCTTGTGCAGATGTAAATACAAATCCCGACAATCCGATAATCGGTGAAAGAGCTTTTTCTGATAAAACCGACGAAGTTATTGAGGGAGTAAGAATTGTTAGCGATACTTACAGACAAAATGGAATTATACCTTGCATAAAACATTACCCGGGGCATGGCGATGCCAGCAAGGACAGCCATTTAACCTTACCGGAAATTGATTTGCCGCTAAAAGAAATGGAAAAATTTCATATACGCCCCTTTAGAGAGGCTGCAAATGACAATATAGAAATGATAATGGCTGCGCATCTTCACTGTACCTGCTTTGATAAAGATATTATTCCTGCGTCATTGAGCGCTAACGCAATAGGATATCTCAGAAACATCATCGGGTATAAGGGACTTATCATAACCGACGATATGGAAATGAAAGGGGTTGAGAGCTTCGGCGCGGTTGAAGCGTCTATAATGGCAATCCTTGCAGGTGTTGATATTATCCTATATAGAGAAGCAAACCAAAAGACTATTGAAATTATTGAAGCTGTTATTAATAAGGCGGAACAAAATGATACACTAAGACGCCGCATATTAGAGTCAAATTCAAGAATTGAGGCATTAAAAAAGCAGAGACTATGTCTCTGCTCTAAAACTTATACATAATAAATTTTTATACTGCAGCTGAAGCGGTTTCTGCGGCAGCAGCTTTTTCAGCATCAAAACATTCTTTACAAAGTACATCTCTGCCTTGAGTAGGATTAAAAGGTACCTGCGTTTGTTTACCGCATTTTGCACAAACTGCATCGTGCATTCTCTTTTTACCTCTGTATAATTGTTTTTTTGCCTTTCTGCAGCTCGGGCATCTTTTCGGCTTATTTGTTAAACCTTTTTCTGCAAAAAACTCCTGTTCGCCAGCCGTAAAAACAAATTCACAGCCGCAATCTTCACAAATAAGCGTTTCATCTTGGTACATCACTTGTTCTCCTAAATAATTTATAACCCTGACACAAATTCTGCGTCATGCCTCATTCTATACTTTTTTTCAGCAACCGTCAAGCTTTTTAGGAAAATATTGAAACAAAACTACATAAAAGAGAATGCTGATTTTGTATAAAAAGCAAAAGTTTTTATGCCCGCTTAATATTTTGTTACATCATGTCAATTTTGGTTTAATAAACGACTTTATATAAATAAGGTTAGCTTAATATTTAGAAAGGTAGGTTTTTGATGGTATACCCTGTAAATTATTACGGATATCATACAATCGCTCAAACTCCATGGTCATGCGCATTTCGGGGGGGGGGGTATCCTCTAATCCGCCTGCAGTAAGTGCAATTCAGCCGTCATCTGGGGCTGTGCAGTCTCCTTCACAAGATGTTGTCCAAATCTCTGCCGGAGATAAGATAAAAGAGAGCAGTAATTCTGAAAAGACCGGAATGTCAACAGGCGCAAAGTGGGCTTTGGGTATTTTAGGTACAGCCGGTGCTGTTTATGGTGCTGTTGTTGGGCATAGAATGTTAACTAAACCTAGTATTGAAAAAGTTGCAAAGAATTTTTCTGAAATATTTAGGCGAGATGTTTCAAAAGATGAGGCAGAAAAACTAGTAAAAAAATATGAAGAGCTTTTGAATATAGAAGATACTGAAGAATTTTGTAAAAAAGCTTTTGAGGAAGTTAAAAAAGATTATGGATATGAAAATATTCCGATTACACTAAAAATAAATAAAGTCAAAGATGTGAATGGAGCAGGAGACGCTGGGTGGGATTCTGAGAGAGGAATTATTAATATTAATTTGTTAACAGATAGATTTAATGGAAAAGTATTTGAAAAAAATAGACGTGGCAGAAAATGTAAACTTCAAGAAATTATCCATGAATTTCAGCATGCAAAGCAGCATGAAATAGCTTATAGAACATCTAGAGATGGTATTGCGGAAGCGATACACGAAACTCGAGGAAATATGCAGAAAGTAAAAGAAAATATACAAAGTTTATTAAATGGTAAAAAATACAAATTAGAACAACAGGCAAATAAAATGAATATAAGTGTTGAAGACTTAAGGAAACAGTTAGAATCTATTATTAAAGATATTGATGATAAAAAAATCGGAAGTATCCTTTTTGATAAAGATGAAAGGATTGTTTTAGATGACTTATTTGAAAAATTACCAATCTTAGATAAAGATTCTCAAGAATATAAGCTTGGGTTAAAATATATTGAAAATACTAAAAATTATGTTAGACCAGGAAATGATCGAAAAGGATATCATTCTCAGATTTTAGAAAAAGAAGCAGAAAATTCTGAAAAAATATTTGAAGAAATATATAACTATTTTGCAAGTCCATATCGAATTCCTTGGGTACAATAAGTAAGAAAAGTAGGTTTTGGTAATCTTTGATTACCGAAACATTTCTATAAAAGTAAAGACTATGAGAAGTTTGTAGGTTGGGTAAAACCCAACAAATAAATTAATTGCGCTATTTGTATTATAAAAAATATTATAAATTAGAATGGCGTAATTTTATTAATTAAGTAATAAGTTGTTGGGTTTCACCCACCCTACGTTGCTGATATACAAAAATCGCTGTAATATCAATTCAAAACTTACAAAAAGTTATCGCTGGATTTGGTTATACCTTACCGGTTGAACCAAATCCGCCGGCACCGCGTGTGGTTTCTGTTAATTCCGTAACTACCTCAATTTTAGCCTGTTCGTATTTAGCAATAACCATTTGAGCGATTCTTTCATCCGGTTTAATTGTATAAGGCTCGTTAGAAAGATTTACAACCGGGATACAAACTTCACCGCGATAATCTTCATCAATTGTGCCAACGCAGTTAATGAGGCTTATACCGTGTTTAATAGAAAGCCCTGAGCGAGGTCTGATTTGGGCTTCATAGCCGTGTTCAAGTTCAATTTTCAAACCTGTCGGAATTAATTTTCTCTCTAAAGGCATAAGAGTAATTTCTTCATCAATTGCAGCACATAAATCCATGCCTGCAGCGCCTTCTGTTTTGTATTCAGGCACGAACCTATTATGTTCCATTCTAAAAATTTTTAAAATCATTTTCTCCCCTCAAATATTTTTTAGGCCGTAATAATTGTTTTGCTGTCCTTAACTTCTTTTGGGAAAATGGTCAGAATTTCTAGTCCCATAGACTTATCAGTTTTTTCAACCGGCATATTTGCTTTTTGAGCTTTCTCAACAGCTTTCTCGCCGTCATTCATCATAGACATAAAGCTGTTAGAGTAATTAATAAACATATTTTTTCTCAGGTTAGCATGTTCTTGTGATATAGATGAAATTTTCATAGTATACGACCTTTCGCGTTTTCCTTTTTTATTGTGGTTCAGAGCAAAAAACATGTCAATAGAAATATAACATTTGTAACAAAAAATCTTTTGTGTTAGAATAAATTTTGTTGAAAGTTGAATAATTTATGTCGTAGTGGTAAGGACTCCGTGAGAAACGATTAAGAATCGTTTCGAATGGACGGCAGGCGAGTTCGAACGGATGTGAGACGAGCCAAGGACTCCGCCAAATGTTGACTAAATGTCAAGTTTTGGATGGAGGTAGGCGAGGTAGAAGGTGTAAACCTTCGTGCGAGCCGTATACCAGACAATATCATTTGCCATTATGATATCTGAAAATTAAATATGTCGTAGTGGCGGAATCGGTATACGCGCACGTTTGAGGGGCGTGTGGAGAAATCCTTGGGGGTTCAAGTCCCCCCTACGACAATAAAGAAGAGTCCTTTATGGGCTCTTTTTTATTGTCAGTATGAGGATGCAGCACCCCAAGGCAGAGCCTTCAAATGGTTCAAGCGGATTTGCGTACGGACGACACGAAGTTAGTCCGGATAGCGAGGAAATTGAGCATACAGCGGCAGCGCCGCTAATGCGAAACTTTCCGAGCGTGGAGCAAATCCAAGACAGTCCCCCCTACGACAATTTTAAAATAAAGGCTGGGACTGTATTCCAGCCTTTACTATGTACTTGATTATGTACTTGCTCAATCATCATACGCTTCCAATATCTCCATTGCTGTAACCATGCTTTTATCTCTCCTATTAAGGTATTTTTGAGTTACTAATAACGAAGAATGCCCCATGTATTCTTTAATCTCTTGAGGTGCAACTCCGTTATCTGCCAATCTGCAACCAGCAGTATGTCTAAACCCATTCCAACCGTAGTATTTTACCCCAGCTTGTTCACAGAACTTCTTTAAGTAATCTTCCAATGTCTTTTCAGCACGGGGGGTTCTTCTTTGACGATTAATGAATACATACTCTGTATCATTATCTTGCAAATTCCTTAATATAATGTCTTTCAATTTATTACCAAGAGGAATTGGAATGGCTTTTCTGCTCTTGGAGTATTTACGAGGAACAGTTACCATTTTTCTATCCCAATCAATCCAGCTCTTGTTGAACAATCTTATGTTGGCACGTCTAACTCCCATAATCAATGCACATTCAATCATATCTTTAAACCATAAGGGAGCAACACTCTTTATTGCTTTCACTTCTTCCTCATACCAGAATTTAAAGTCATTCTGGTCATATAGTGCTAACTTTCCTATTTTAGAACAAGGGTTCTTAATCAAAACATCATCATTAATTGCATTATTATACATTTTTGATAATGCACTAATATATCTGTCTATTGTTGCGTCTTTGTAATTTCTTTCAGTTCTACAATAGTTAATGAATGTGTCTAAGTCGCTTCTCTTAATATTGACGGCAGGCGTATTTTCGCCAAAGTATTCATTAAAGAATTTGACCTTAGACTTAACATGTTTAATATCTCCGTTACGAGCTATTGTGTACTGTTTGTAGTTTTCTCCGAGTGTACCAATAGTAATTACAGGTACATCTTTCAATGGCTGGTTATTATTGCGTAGTTCTGCTTTAAGTTGAGCAACAAAAGCAAGTGCTTGCTCACGAGTTGTGCAATCTTTGCAAGCACCCTGTTTTGGCACACCATTTACAGTAACTCTGTATGTGTAGCCACCACGCTTATCTTTTCTGATACATTGACGAAAACCAGCCATTGAACCCTACCTATGCAGCCATAAATGCTTTCATTTCGTCTACTTTGATGTACCATATTCCACCGACCTGTTTAAAACAGCTCGCTGGAAGTGTACCATTGTTTTTCCAGTCATAAATGGTACTTTTGCCTCTGCCAATCATCTTGGCAAATTGTGGAATTGTTAATATTCCGAATGTTTCCATAGACTTCTCCTTTAAATTATATTACCAAAGCAAAATGTTTGCTTTTCACAAATCTATCATATCATGAAAATGACTCTTGTCAACTGTTTGGTTTTGTCATATTGATATTCTTGTTACTTTTCTTAACAGTTGTATTTTTCAAACATTGTGTTATAATACAATCAAAGGAGATAACATGCCAGAGATAAACTCAAAATCAGATAGCATTAATGAAGTTAAAGGAGAAATTAAAGAATTCTTTACCAAAAGGAGAGAAGCCCTTAATCTCAATGTAAGAGAATTAGGAGAAAGAGCTGGAGTCAGCTACACTGTAATCTATGATTTAGAAAAAAGGCTTGTCTTACCTAAAATCGAAACACTGTTGAAATTAGCAGAGGCACTGGGGCTATCAGTTCAAATCAAGCGTTCACAAGATGAAGCTTCTCCCGGATTGAGCTTATTATTCTATAAGGGTAATGTAGAAAGTAAAAAGTTCCTGTTAGATACAAAGGCTAAAACACCTGTATTATCAACTGATGAACAACTACGCAAGCTATTAAATTTAAAAGGTTTGTATGCCGATGATATAACAGAGATTGAGCACTTTATAGACTTTAAGCTATCACAACACTAAGGATACTGGCATGGGGCTGTAGTATCAAAACTTTCGACCGATATTGTCGCTAGGTGTTACAGATTAAGCAAGCGTACCACGAAGGCTGAAAAGGAGCTTCTATCAAGGTTTATTTACATGCCTGTCAGTTTATATTATAATGCTATCAAAGGGAGTACCTCACAACCCGCCCACACACGTATTTAACTAAGAAATCGGTGGAAAGGGGGTGATAAAACTATGATTGAAAAAATAATAGTGCTACTATTCGTAGCAACGCTATTCGTAGTAGCACTAAAACTATTCAATCTATAGGGTACTAAGTGCAGTCCTCAACAAAGATTTAGCAGTCTGTTGGGGGCTGCCCCCTATATAAGTATTATTTACTATAACCCTTATTTTGTCAAGTGTTGGAGCTGAAATTCATTACATTATATTATGGCTGTTCTGTAGGCAATCTGCATAACTTCTTGAATATGTTGTAACAGTGTGCATAGATAAAAGGCTCACAGTAGTTATGAGCCTTTTCTATATTGTCATATGAATATGACTATACTCTTACTTTTTTAATAAGATTGGTAACATTCTTTAGATTTATTTTTTTAGTAATGCTTTTAGTGAATTCACGACTGCGTATAATATCATCACCATGTACCATATGTCCTTCTGGTGATACGTATGTTCTACCAGCTTGTGCATTCTTTTCTAACCATGCAAAGAATTCTTTTTCTGCCTGTGATAATTCTATATTTCCAGTACTAATTCCATTTTTCAGCATAGTAGGTTTTGTTTTAAGTTCAACAGTATCTTTCGACAAAGCACCTTTTATGTTTACCCCATTCATTTCTTTTTGCACATCTTGAGGTATAACATTAGACTTAGTAATGCTTTTAGTGAACTCACGACTGCGTATAATATCATCACCATGTACCATATGGCCTTCTGGTGATACGTATGTTCTACCAGCTTGTGCATTCTTTTCTATCCATTCAAAGAATTCTTTTTCTGCCTGTGAAGGAGTATAATTCCCTTTACCTATTGCACTTTTGAACATTGAAGGGTCTAATTGTTTTGTGTTAACATTGTATTCGCTCATTTAAAACCTACTTTCTGTGTATAAGTACACTGTTATTTCTTCTACATACATATATAAAGTCTAAAACACATGAAAAATTGCCTAAATTATTAAGAATTGTTAAGATGAGCTTACCATGCCAGCACGCTATTCAGCACAAGAAGGACTATATATTGTGTCATAGGTCTATTCTCAAATGCACAAGCTAATTTTAGCCATTTAAGAGGATGAATAAACAGGCATGGCTATGACTTCGTTAATATTCGCCTATACAATTTAATCTAAACCGGGAAGGAGTTTTTTTTGATACGTGATTAATATATTTACTATCTGTCTTACGCAACAATGCTTTCGCCTTCTCCGTAGGTTTCAACGGCTGCGGGGTATCAGATGTTTTAATAGTTTCAGCTCTATTTGCTTCTGCTTCTGCTTTTAATTTTTCCGCAAGTTCCTTTCTATTCATATTAATTTCCTCTCTAATATAATGGTGTATTTTTAAACATAGCTGGATGATTAAGATAGTGTATATATTCTCTTTTACATCTGTTGAGTATGGTGAAAAACTTGTAACGTGGTACAAATTTCTCACCAAGTTTATTTTTAAGAAACGCTTGAAATTCTTCATCTTCAATAAAATCATAATCATCTTGATTGTATTTACTCATTTAAAACTCCTTGCCTGCAACAGCAGGCATTATAATTACTAACGCTGTACTAATTTTCGGTATTGTGAAGGTTTGATATCAAGGTTCACTAATGTTACCAATTCTTTGTATGCTTCAAAATTAACTTTCATTTTTTCTTCGGTATCAAGTATAAAGTATTTATGTAAGCTATCTTTATGCGAAAGGATATCTTTTACAGCACTATTATTTATTTCAAAAGGTGTTTGTTTTAACAAGAATGCTTTCATGCCAGCTTGATACAAGTTATTAAGCACCTGTGCTATTCTGGTATGGTCTTGAATATATTTATCTTGCCCAAGGTTATATAATAGCGATGGTAAACAGATTGTCAGTTTCTCAGCCTTCCTTATGTCTTGTGCTTCGACATTTTCAGCTACTGCTGATTTTGTCGTATATTTGATATTTGAAACATATTGTAGGTAGTTAACAAAGGTATAACAGTAATCCTGCTGGTGCAATTTTAGTGATTTGTAGTACCCTATAGGCTGTGTATATGAATATTGCTTGATAGACTTAGTTATAACATTTGATACAATTTCAAATGCTACAATTTCCGGGATAAACTTATAAGAATTAATTAAATTAATAGCTTTAAGTTCTGCAAGAGATGATGATATTTCATCAATGGATTGGGCAAGCTCAAAATCTTCATTACTGAAAAAATCAAAAGGTATTATGAATGGTTTAAGCTCATCTGTCTTATTTCTAAAGACAGCCGAGCTATTAGTTGCGTAGGTTAGTATCAACTCCAGCAAATTCAGTGCACTCAATGATATCACATTCTCGCCTAATATACGAATAATTGTCATAGGGGCATTATATGTGTGTGTTATTGAATTGGATAGTAGGAAATAGTTGTTTTGGTTTACTAGAATATGCTCCGATAAAGATAGGACTTTTTCTAATTCTTTAGGTGCTAAGACTGGTGCCGTATTTACAGTAAAGAGCGAAGCTCTGTTTGAGTAGGTCGGCAAGGTTGACTTCGTGAACTCTAATTCAAAGGTATCAACTACTTCAATATCTTCAATAGGTTGAAGCTGCTGTAACTGTTCAGCCATAGAACTATCAACCAGCATATAGTGTGAATTTGATGTCCATTGTTCTATGAAAAACTTGTTTTTTATATAAGGTTTAATTAGCTTGATTGCCATATTTGACCACTTTATGCAACAGCATTTATGGTCATCTGGCATGGTTAATGTATATATCTTTGAAGCAGAACTGTATAAATCAGTCGCTGCCTGATGTGCTGATGTTATAGGTTTGCCAGAACTATTTCTGATAACATAACCTGCGTTAATAAGTGCTTGTAATTTGCGTGTAATATACGCTATTTCTTCGTCATAAGTTTTTACTGCCATTGTATATTCCTCTTAGTTGTGTAATGTATTTTAAAATGTAATATCTCTTGTATTTCTCTTAAGAAAATCAAAAGGTGGAATATATTACTCCACCTTATAAACAACCAAGAGTATATATTACTAACTAAAATATAAACTTAGGTTTGGTGGAGCAACAAACTCCCTTCTCCTTTTTCATCTTAGATACAAGTATCTAAGAATAACGAAATAATAGAATTATTTTGATATATTATTAGTTCTATTTATTTTAATTTGTTATAAATAATTCTATTAATTCTTTATTCTACTTATTCCTTAAATCTATTTATTCTAATGTAGAATTGCTTATAAAAATAAAATGGTTTCAAGGTCAAATATAGATTGAAAGTTAGTCAAAAGTATTAGTTATTAACTATCATCTATCCAATGCAAAACTATGTACTTATTATGTACTTGCAATTCATTCCGAATGGGGTATAATGTTTCTGAAACGGGGTGAAATAGTCCCAATATTACGGTACTTAACGGCAATATTGGGGGTTCAAGTCCCCCCTACGACAATAAAGAAGAGTCCTTTATGGGCTCTTTTTTATTGTCAGTATGAGGATGCAGCACCCCAAGGCAGAGCCTTCAAATGGTTCAAGCGGATTTGCGTACGGACGACACGAAGTTAGTCCGGATAGCGAGGAAATTGAGCATACAGCGGCAGCGCCGCTAATGCGAAACTTTCCGAGCGTGGAGCAAATCCAAGACAGTCCCCCTACGACAATTTTATAAGTTACATATTTCCCCCATAAAGATGATTGTAACAAATTGCTTAAAAGCTTTTTTTGTACTATGATATATAGTATAGATTAAGAGGTGGAAATGGATTTTTTTAGACAGCATAAAAAGTTGATAGTTGGTTTGATTGCCGTATCTTTTATTATCTGGACATTTGGTCTAAGCTTGCTGTTAATACTTCCTAGTCTTGGAAAATAAACGCGGGGGCATAGTGGCAACAACTGCAAAAGGGACCAAAATAATAACAGCTTTAATATCTTTTGCTTTTATCTTCAACACAATTGCGTGTTGTAGTATTTTTGCACAAGATATCGAAGCCCAAAAACGCAAGACCAGAGAAAAAATCAACCACCTTCGCTGGCTGGAAAGTCTTGAAACAAATAAGCTATATAAAAACCAACAAAAGCTGGAAAATGCGACTAATAACCTGCAGCAATCTAAAAGTGAAATTATTAGTGCGCAAAGAGAACTGAACGGAATGCAGGCGCAACTGGACAAAGCCGCTGCTGAATATAATAACTTGAACAATGTTCTTGCCGGTCACATTAGAAAAGTTTTCAAAACTCAAAGGAAAGCCTTCTTTGAACTATTGCTCACATCTGAAGACATAAACATGCTTGTCGATAGGGTATATTTCCAAAAAATTATACTTAAAGACGATTATGAACGAATGAGCCAGGCAAAGAAAAAGGCACAAGAAATAGCGATGCTCAAATACAATATTGAGGCCAGAAAACGTAATCTTGAGCGTTCTGTAGCTTCTATTAATTCTCAGCAGAATTATATACAAAGAGCAATTGCAAAAAATGAAAGTATGATTAATAAGCTAAGAACCGATCGTGTAGCTTACCAGAGGGCTGAAAAAGAACTTGCGAAACAATCTGCAAGTATCGGTTCATATATCAACAAAACTGTAAAAGATTCTGACGTACAGGTTGCCTCAGGATTTATAAAACCAATACAAGGCCGTATAACATCTCCGTTCGGTTGGAGAACTCACCCTATATTTAATACAAAATCATTCCACTCAGGAGTTGATATAGGCGGCCCGAATCTCGGTGCTATCAGAGCTTCAAATTCAGGTAAAGTTATATACTCCGGCTGGTATGGCGGTTATGGTAAAGTAGTTATACTAGAGCACGGTATAGTTAACGGTAAACCGATAACGACACTTTATGCTCATATGAATTCCATAAAGGTTTCTAATGGGCAGCGAGTTACAAAGGGGCAGGTGCTTGGATACGAAGGTACAACCGGATATAGTACAGGACCGCATTGTCACTTTGAGGTAAGAGTTAATGGGCAACCTAATAATCCGTTGAATTATATATAGTAGGAAAAAAAATTGAAAAAGAAATTATTATCATTATTTATAACAACATTGGTTCTGGCAAACGCTGCGTTTGCAGAGTATTCTTTTGTTGACCCTGCGGATTTTACAGGAGATGCTTTTTTTACACCGCCGGCATTTAAGCTTGAGGAAGAAAATAAGCAGCAAAAAGCTAATAAAAGTTCCGGTGACAAAACAATGCCTCCTGTCAAACAGATGCGTGTCTTATTAAAAAATAAAATGAAAGAACGTTCTGATAAAAAGTTACAGCTGGCACCTGTTGCACCCCAGGAAGATGATATATATGCGGCAGGAGCAGAAACCTCGGAGTTTGCCTCAAAAGAGTTGGAAGAACATTTTGATGAAGAGATGATGCCAGATGGGTTTGAAGCTGATGAAGAATCTGTTGCAGAACAAAAGAAATCAAAACATTTTTGGAACAGGAAATCCAAGAAACAGAAAGTTGAAGAACAAGAAAATACTGACAATATAATCTTAGACTGCGAAAATATGGATTATGATACAGAAACCTATTGTATCAAAGCAACCGGAGATGTAAGCGTAGAATTTGTAAAGCAAGGTACTGTTGTTAAAGCTGATGTAATAACCTATGATCGCATGAATAATACAATCAAGGCTGAAGGTAATGTTCGCATATTAAAAAATGGTCAGACAATTACAGGGGATTATATTTTCGTTGATATGAACGAAGAAAATGCACTTATCGAAAATCCTCTTACTCAGACTGCAACCATTGAAATTAAGGCTAAAAAAGGTTATGTGTATGGCGATAAAATAGTACAAGAGAATGGTTTTATAAAAGTTGACGAGTCTTTTCCCGTCAATTTTCGCTCGGCTAATGCCGGTCCAAATATTTCACAGATGATTGTTCCCAAAGATCAGACTATGACAAGTGATATGGAAAAAGGGCTGATAAGGGTTAAGGTTAAGGATATGAAAATCACCCAGAAAGGTGATTTGGAAGTCCTTGCTATCAAACATGCGACAGTGTTTAAAGGCAAACGAAAAATTATAAAAATACCCGGCTTAAAGGTTTATACAAATAAGAATAATGAATTTGCCGAAACAAACTCCTGGGAACTGGGTTCTTTTAGGGGGCTGGGTATGTATATAGGTCCCGGATTTGTATTTGAACTGCCAAAAGGTTCTGTTTTAAAAGCTATACCAATATTAAATTATAACCACGGTATTGGCGTCGGCGGTATTGGACGTTTCAGCAGCGCAACAAACAAAACTCAGGTTGCTTACGGCTCAGCAGAGAGCTTATTCCTTATCAGAGGTAAACAAAAGCTTGATGATAACTTATACCTGCAATACGGTATGAATGACTATATGAATGAATGGTTTTTGGGAAGACGTCGTCCTAAGTACGGTGTAGACCTTGTTTATGAGAAAGGTTATATGGATGATAACTTCCTGTTGAAAGGCCATGTTTCTCAATTTGCTCACAGGTTTGATATGGGTTATTACCATGATATAGATGAAGATAAAAACTTTGGTGCATTAAGAGGCGACCAGATTGGAACAATGCGTTTCAGATATATGGCGCAGGCAGACCAGAATATCTTTAATTATAAGAATATAGAAAAACAGACTGCGTTTAGTATCGATGTATCCTCACAACTTGCAGCATCAATTTATGGAACAGGGAACACTCAGGTAATCGGAAGAATCGGTCCGAGAATGCACACCCAGTATAAACGTTGGATGCAGGATATAGGATACTTCCAATCAGTTTACGATGATAATTCTCCAATTCCGGTATTTGACGCATACAGATATGGTAAATCAAACTTCTATATTAGAGAATACTTAAGAATCTGCAGATATTTAACAGCATCGTGGTTCGGCTCTATTAACTTGTCTGGAGACTCTCCCAACGGTCAGCCGTTTCAGGAAAACTCTTTCTATGTATCAATTGGTCCTGATGATATCAAATTTAATATTGGTTATGACTTCATAAGAGAAAATACTTTCTTTACTGTTGAAGTTATGATGGATGCAAAAGGTACACAGGTTGACTATGACAGGTTAGAGATTAAACAGGATAAAAAGCCTGAGAAAAAGGCAAAGCTTGTTGATGCAGAGGAAGAAGAAAATAACTTCCAAAACTCCAACAAAGCTCCGGTTCTGCAGCGAGCTGTTGTAGAAGAAATTAAAACGGTGGAAGATGTTCTCTAGATATAAATTAACAAAAAAAATTATTAAATATGGCAGAATGTGTGATGAAAAGAATTACACACCTGGCTATTCCGGCAATATTTCAGCCAGATATAAAGATGGAATGCTGATTACAACCTCCGGTTCTTCAAACGGTTATTTAAAGCCTTCTAATATAGTGTTTACGGATTTCAATGGGAATTCTGTAGAAAAAGGCAAAAAACCTTCCAGCGAGAAATTTTTACACATAGAAATTTATAAAAAAAGACCTGAATTTAACTATATAATTCATGTTCACGCACCGTATTTAAGCAGTTTCGCATCATCTGGAAAGGACTTAATGCTGCCTGTTATGGCAGAAAATGTTTTCTACTTTGGAGGAATTCCTCTGGCAGACTATGCGCTTCCTTCTACAATGCAGCTTGTTGAAAATACGGTTAAATTTTTTGATGAATATGATGCTGTGCTTATGGCAAACCATGGATTTGTTGTTGCCTCAAAAACAATAGAGGATGCGTATATGAAGCTTGAGCTTGCTGAATCGTATGCGCAGGTTGTTTTAAATACACAAATTTTAGGCGGAGCAAAAATTCTTGATGAAAATCAGGCAAAAGAAATTTTTAGTTTAAGGCAATAAAAAAACGGATTCAATTTGAATCCGTTTTTTTTACTATAATAATTCTTTTAAGTAATTAGGAAGCGCAAACCTTGCATTATGATATTCTTTGTTATAAATCTTGCAGGTTTTTGTAATCGCTTCCCCCCTTCTTTCATCCCAGTAAGAAAGCGGTTTAACTGTTTCTGAACAGAAAGCCCAAGCCCAATAGCCGCCCGGATACGTCGGAATATTTGATGTGAATGTTGAACAAATCGGAAATACTTTTTTTAATAATTTGTACATTTTTTGAATTTCTTCTTTGTTAACAAATGGTGATTCAGATTGAGCGCACATAATGCCGCCTTCTTTCAAAGATTTTTTTACGTTTGTGTAAAATTCTTCTGTAAATAATCCTTCACCTGGTCCCATAGGATCAGTAGAATCTATAAGAACAATATCAAACATTTTTTCTTTACCCTTAATGTATTCTATAGCATCTTCCACAAGAATTTCGCATTTTGGGTTATCAAGTTCGCACGAAATCGTCGGCAGATATTTCTTGCAAGCTTCTATAACCATTCCGTCAATTTCGCAGAGAACAACTTTTTCCACGGTATCATGTTTTAAAACTTCTCTTACGGTTCCGCCGTCACCGCCGCCGATTACAAGCACGGTCTTTGGGGCTTTATGGTGCATCATAGGAATGTGTGCAATCATTTCGTGGTAATGAAATTCATCGCCTTCTGTTGTCATCATTAAATCGTCTAATGTTAAGATTTTTCCCAGAGTAGAGTTTGTATCAATAATCTCAACTTTCTGAAATGGGGACTGCTTGGAAAATAAAACTTCTTTTTGTTTTATTGCAATACCAAAACCTGCCGGTGTTATTTCTTTATAAAATTCACTCATAATTTAATACTCCCTGCTAATATGTGTATATGGAGGTGGAATACTTCCTGACCAGCCTCTTTTCCTGTGTTAATTACTGTTCTGTATGATTTAAGTCCGACATTTTTTGCGGCTTCTTTTACAGTCATCATAAGTTTTCCTAATAAAAATTCATCATCCAATTCATTTAAAGATTCAACATGTTTCCTTGGAACAACAAGTAAATGTGTATCTGCCTTCGGATTGATGTCTTTAAAAACAACTGCATATTCGTTTTCATAAACAAATTCGGTATTAAAATCACCGTTAATAATTTTGCAAAAAATACAATCGCTCATACTATCTCCTTTTCAGTAATAATAATTCAAAAAGGTGGGAAATACAAGGGTAAATTAGAAAAATACCGCTCGTTTTATGCGAGCGGTATTTTATTATATTACTGGTAATATTCCTGATGTTGTACTTTGTTCGCTTCTATAATTTCATATTTGCCACCTCCATCTGGGAAAGAGGATTTTCCTGAAAGCAGGCTAGGGTCGACATCGTTAAAGAACCATTCTTTACCATTATTAGATAAAGATTTACACATGAATTCATTGCTGTAATTAATAGGAGATTTGCATCCTCCGCTTAACACACCAATCCTGTAATAATCAAGTCTTTCCGCTTCAGATGGCGGTATATATCCGGAGTTTGTACTGTCTTTGTAACTTTCTCTTGTACTAAAGCTATACCCGCCTGCACTATCAAACCTTGATTCACTTGTATAAGCATCTTTATTGTATGTAGTAATATTAGAAATCACGGTAGAAGAGCCTTTATATCTGGAATCATTAATACTTGCAAAGGCGCTACCTATGCTCCAGCGTCCATAAACATTTGCATATATTTTATTACGATTGATAACTTTTGTAACACAAGCTGTTTTACCAGCTGGTATCGTACATATATAAGAATAGGTAGAACTGCCGCTGCTTATAGAAATACCGGATCTTATGTTATATTCAATAGCTCTATTAATTTGTACTCTTCCAAAAAGCCCAAATCTTGCTGGTGATTCAGGTTGCTGCCAGGTATTAATATCTCTCACCATTGTACCTTTTAAAGGAACAAGGGTAAATGTGACTCGAACACTATTGGGATCAAACTCTGGTTCTTGCGGTTCTTCCTGTTCAGGTTCTCTGCATACACCGCTTGCGGCATCCCAAATACCGCCGGATGCAATACATTTTTCTTCCTCTGTTGGACCTGGAGTTCCACAAGTATTAGTTGCAGCGTCCCAAATGCCGCCTGAGGCAATACATTCCTCCTCTGGAGTCGGACCTGCCGGCTCATGGCTTTCAACACAAGGTTCGTAATTAAAAGTTTTTAAATCTCCATTCAAATCTGTTGCTATTGCTACATCATCACCGACTTTTTGATTCTTGTTTTTCAAAAAAGATTTTCTTGTATTAATGTACATTAGTCCCATGGGATCTGCAGGAACAAGTGTTCCGTCTGCTGCAATCATAAATTTAAATCTGTCCGGTTTTTTACAAGAAGTCGAATCGTAAATACAATTATTTGTATTTTTCCCATCTACATCTACATAAATATCTGTTTGATAAGATGCCGTACCGCCGCTTGCTGTGTTTGTCTGGGGAACAATCCACCATTCCATACCATTCGCCGTTGTAAATGATTTATTAGCATTAAAATCAGAAGTAAAGCTGGATGATGAGAAGGTATAACTGTCATCACTGCAGTTGTCGTTATCACTATTCATTGTAAAGGCAAGAAGTTTACAAAGCTTCTTATTCCCTTCATAATCTGAATCATCGAATCTTTTATTAATAGGTTTTGTTGTATTCAAAAGCGGATGGTCAGAACAGCCAATACTTTCAGAGCCGGATTCCAGGCACACCGGGTAAATTGAAGAGTCAGAAGCCAGCTGCTTTATATTCTTGCTTAATTCATCATATACCCTTAAATACATAACCTTTGTTTTATCCGGCATTAAACCATTGATAGCCGGAAGAATTAATGCCGCAACAACTCCTGTTATTCCAAGTACAATCAGCAGTTCTGCCAAAGTAAATCCTCGTTTTTTCATATAGCTCTCCTTTTGAGAATAAACATAAATGTAACTCAATACCTATTGAGTTACATTAGGCAACCGCACCGCTTTCCTAAATGGGTAAAGTCTAATAAGTTATAATCAAAATAAAAGGTCTCTTTTTATACAGAGACCTTTTTTACTTATTTTGTTGTTTGTATAAATAAACTTATCAAATCATTCAAAGCCGAGTATTGTTTTTGATAGCTTTGTGATTGTTTTTCAAGAGTTAATATTTGTTTTTTATATTCTTGAATTGATGCCTGACACTCTCTTGCAGAAACTTTTAAATTTTCTTGAACCTGCTGTGCATCTTGAAGTACACTCTTCATTGAGATTCCAAGAGCTTCCATTGTCTGTTTGATAATTTGTGCACCAGTGTGTCTTGAAACACCGCTTGGAAGCTGCGAAATAAGCTTTTTCAACACGGTTATATTTGCAGGCATTTCAAACGCTTCACTCATTGTTTCAACAACAGGAGTTTGTACAGGTTTTGGCTCTGCAAAAAACGAGTCTTTTTCTTCTTCAATATCATCAAAGAAATTAGTTGTTTTCGCAGGTTTTACAGGTTCTGCAAATATGTCATCAGATGATGAAAAAATATCATCACTATTATTCATAGGGTTGGTAACCGGAGTTGATTCGTAATTGAGATCATCCTGTATATCCATATTTTCAGCTTGTTTTTTTAAAGCTTCAACTATCTTTTTTCCTACACTTTCATTATTAGGCATATTTTATACTCCCTCATAGGTTTACTGAAATTATTATATTTTAAACATATTTAAATGCCAACAAAATGTAATGTTTTGTAAAAAATAAATCCTAGGACATCTAGGATTTATTTTTCTATATTAGTTTTCAACATATTCTCTTAAGCGTTTACTGCGATTAGGGTGGCGTAGTTTTCTTAGAGCTTTAGCTTCTATCTGCCTGATACGTTCGCGAGTTACACCGAACAACTGGCCGACTTCTTCCAAAGTCCTTTGCCTTCCATCATCCATACCAAAACGCAATCTCAAAACATCTCTTTCTCTTGGAGATAATGTACAAAGAACTTCTGCCAAATCTTCTCTCAAGAGTTCTGATGCAACAGTCTTAATAGGAGCGTCAGCTTCTTTATCTTCAATAAAATCACCCAATCTAGAATCTTCTTCTTTACCGATAGGAGTTTCTAATGATAAAGGTTCCTGTGCAATTTTAACAATTTCTCTCAACTTAGAAATTGAAACATTCATTTCCGCAGCCAATTCTTCTTCGGTTGGTTTTCTTGAAAGTTCTTGAGCTAGTCTTCTTGTAACTTTCTTTAGTTTATTAATAGTTTCAACCATATGAACAGGTATACGAATAGTTCTTGCCTGGTCTGCAATAGCTCTTGTTATAGCCTGTCTAATCCACCAGGTTGCATAAGTTGAGAATTTGAAACCTCTTTCGTGGTCAAATTTTTCAGCAGCTCTTATAAGGCCTAAGTTACCTTCCTGAATCAAGTCTAAAAACAGCATGCCTCTTCCTACGTATTTTTTTGCAATACTTACAACAAGTCTTAAGTTGGCTTGAACAAGTTTACGCTTTGCAATTGCCCCTGGAGTTCCTCCTTGCATAATTTTTCTTGCAAGTTCAATTTCTTCACTTGTTGAAAGTAATTTAATACGACCGATTTCTCTTAGGTATAATCTGACCGGATCTTCTACTGCAACGCCTTTTGGAACTTCTGTATCCATATCAGCGTCTCTCTGGGAATCTGAAGAATCCATCATGTAAAAATCATCGTTTTTTATATCCAATTTCGAAGAGGTAATAATATCTTCAATATTATCAGTACCTAAGTCAGTTTCGATATAATCAACGTTGTCTTCATCTTTATCGGCATCGTAATCTAAAAGATCAATGTTTTCATCTTCTACAACGCTTACAACTGACGAACGTGAATTTCTTTTTTGAGTCATTATTTGTCTCCAGTCCTTAATTTTATTTTATCTCTAAGTTGCATTTGTATTTTTAGTGCTTCAATTTCGTCATTATTAACCTGTCTATATTTTTGACGAAGTTGTTCGGCTTCTTTTTCCTGATAGCATTTTTTCAGTCTTACAACATTTTCCCTTACAGCGCGTTCAAACTCTTCCTGACTAAGTCCATTAAAGGCTTCTGAGAGTTCTACTAAGTCTGTTAAAATATGGGTCAAATTATCATCCTCAATGAATTCTGTATACAAACTTTTTGTTAATTCTTCTACATTATTTATTGTACACGCAAATTTGTCAATTGTATTTTTTACAATTATTAACGTTTCATCTTGGATGATATTTTCAGGGATTAATTCATTCAGCTGTTGAAAGCTTAGTGAACCATCACTTGCTAAAAAAACGCTCAATAAATTTTTTTGCGCTTTTATTTCAAATTGTGAAGAATTTGTTACAACAATTTTTTTTGAGTTTTGAATATCCCCGGCTGTATCTCCCATCCTGTTTGCACGAGCAAGCTCTTTTAGCATAGCATTCTCATCAACATTTAACGCTGTTGACACCATTTTAACATATTCTGTTTGTATAATCTTGTTATTTATATCTTTAAGAATATCTATAATCTGTGCAACGAGTTCTGCTTTCTGCTGGGGTGTTTGAGCAGAGTTTTTTTCTTTTAATATATTATTTAATAAAAAATCTATTAATAGGGGGGCATTTTTAATATACTCTTTAAAAGAGTCTCCTCCCATAGAGCGTATAAACTCATCCGGATCTTTACCCTGCGGAGGCGATATAACGCGAATTTCGCAGGCATATTTGTTATCAGATGTGGATGATATATGGCTCTCATCAAATTGTTTTATATTCCCAAGTGCAGAAAGGGTTTCTTTTATAACAGCGCTTCCCTTTTTTGTCGCATTAATTCCTGCAGAGTCTGTGTCAAAAGACAGAAAGATTCTTCTTGATTTTGTGTATCTTGAAAGAAGTTTAACATGCTCCGAAGTTAACGCTGTTCCGCAGGAAGCTACAGCATTTTTAATTCCGTTTGCTTGTGCGGAGATTACGTCAAAGTATCCTTCCATTATTATAACGCCATCTTCTGATTTTATGGAATTTTCTGCAGAATACAAGCCAAACAGAATCTTACTTTTGTTATAAATCAAGGAATCTGAAGAGTTTAAATACTTTGGGTTTTGCCCTTCGTCTACTGCTCTTGCCCCGAATGCAACATACTCTCCATTTTCATTTTGAATAGGGATGATAATTCTATTTCTGAATCTGTCAATCCAGCCGCCGGAATTTGATTTTAGAATAAGTCCGGCTTTTTCCAGAATCTCATCCTTGAATTCTTTGTGTAGCTCTTTATACAAAGTATCGAATTTATTAGGAGCCCATCCCAGAGTAAAAGTTTCAATAATTTCATCTGAAATTTCTCTGCTCCTAAGATATGTCATAGCTTTGTTAGCATCTTCTGCAGATTTAAGCTGGAGGTTATAAAACTTTGCAGCCTTCTGGCATGCTTTAATCATTTCTGCTTTTTGAGATTTGGTTTCTGCCGATGCCTGATGAAATTTCTTTGGCAGTTCTATGCCATATTTGTCAGCAAGTTCAAGGATAATATCTTTGTATTCTCTGTTTTGTATTTTTACTAAGAAATTTAGAGCGTCTCCTCCGGCACCGCAGGAAAAACATTTATAAATCCCTCTTGAAGGACTTACTGACATGGAAGGCTTCTTATCGTCATGAAAAGGGCAAAGTCCCCAATAATTGGCTCCGCTCTTTTTTAAAGGAACATATTGTGAAACAACGTCTACTATATCCAGCCGGTCTTTAATTAGTGAAATAACTTCATCAAAAGAATTTGCCACAACCATAATATAATTTTAGCACAAAAAAAACCTTTCTAAAAAAGAAAGGTTTGGAATCTTTTTGAATTAATTCCTCATGTGTAGAAGGTTAGTGTGTAGGTTGTATGAAAGGTTTGTGTTATGATTTTTCAATCTTATGCATATATAAAGTATGTCTAGGGATAAAAATTGCATAATTTAAATAAAATGTTACAAAAGTTAATATTTTAAAGCCAAATATTTGCATTATTCAATTCCCAACTTGTAACTTTGTAAATTTTGGGCTTGATTTTTGTTTTTTAGCGTTTAATAATGGGGTGGGGGTAAATGATAACAGTAGTTGTCAGGTGCCCAAAATAGAATATCGCGGGATGGAGCAGTCTGGTAGCTCGTCGGGCTCATAACCCGAAGGTCAGTGGTTCAAATCCACTTCCCGCAACCAATTTCAAGAGTGTAATTTATGTGTAACACAATGTTTACAGTATAAATTACACCTTTTTATTATAAATTAAAGTCTAACTATATGAATCAAAATTTTAAATCTTTTGGAAATTCTTGGTCAGTCTGATATGACAATGTTTAAGTGGGTATATATTTATGTTAATATTTTTGTATGAAGAATATTTTTTTAGAGCTTGAAAGAGTTTATTTGAGATATATTTCTAGGAAAGATTTTGATATTTTAAAGAGTATGCTTCAGGATAGGGAAATTATGTATGCTTGGGAATATCTATTCAGTGATGATGAAGTTTGGAGTTGGATAGATAGAACTTTAGAATGTTATAAAAGATATAATCTTGGTTACTTTATTATTGAAGATAAATTATTGAATTCTGTGATAGGGCAGGCGGCTTTAATGCCGGATATTATACAGAATAAGCAATATTATGAAATAAGTTATATGTTAAAGAAGCCGTTTTGGTCAAGGGGGTATGCGACAGAGTGCGCTGAAGGATTAGTAAAATATGCCTTTACTAAATTGAATTTAAATGAAGTGATCTTTGAGATTCGTCCAGAAAACAGAACTTCTTGCAGGGTTGCAGAGAGGCTTGGGGCTGCAATAGATGGAAGTTTTATAAAGAATGTAAAGGGTAAAAGAATGAGGCATCTTATCTATAAGCTTAAGAAGTAAGTTTGGGCGAGATTATTTAAAACATCTCACCCAAACTTTAAACCTAGCTCTAATTTAAAAATCCTGTGATTTAACCGTGCCTAATTTAGCTATATCTTTATCTGTCCTGTTGCCGTATATAGTGATTTTATCAAGCTCTCTTTCAATGTTATTAAACTCATCATCAGTCAAGTCAATATCAGCTGCACCAAGATTTTCAATAACTCTCTCATCTTTTCTCATTCCCGGAATTGGCACTACGTGAGGATATTTTTTTAGCATCCAGGCAAGAGAAATCTGTGCAGGAGTAATTCCCTTTTTGTCAGCAACTTCATGGAGCAGGTCTAATAACGGCTGATTTTTTTCTACGTTTTCAGGGTTAAATCTTGTGATAACTCGTCTTACGTCATCGCCTTTGTATTCAGTATTTTTATTGTATTTTCCGCTTAAAAATCCGCTTGCCATCGGAGAAAAAGCGACAAAGCCGATATTTAATTCCTGACACGCCGGGATTACGTCTTTTTCAAACATTCGCTCCATCATGGAATATTCACTCTGTATTGCACTTAATGGAGTTACAGCGTGAGCTTTTCTTATTTGTTCTTCTGTAGACTGTGACTGACCCCAGGCGCGGATTTTACCTTCTTTTATAAATTCACCCATCCAGCCTGCAACCTCTTCAACATTGCTGTCAAGCGGAACTCTGTGTTCATAGTAGATGTCAATATAATCTGTCTGTAATCTTTTCAATGAATCATTAAGTGCATTTGTAACACCTTTTTTGCTCAGCTTGCCTTCCGGAATCTCTTGCCCCGGCTGGAAAACCGGAACGAATTTTGTTGTAAGAATGATTTTGTCGCGGAAAGGTTTTACTGCTTTTCCGACCAGTTCTTCATTAACATAAGGGCCATAAGCTTCTGCTGTATCAAATAGAGTACACCCTAAATCATAAGCTTTACGTATAAGTCTGATAGATTCATTTTCTGTCGGTATTGCGCCATAACCATGGCTGAACCCCATGCAGCCCATACCGACTGCTGAAACCTCAATGTTACGTAATTTTCTGTATTTCATAAAAATCTCCTTTTATTCTAAATAAGGTTTGAATATTTGTGTAAGCTGTGTTTTGCAAAATTCTGCCGTCCAATCAAGCGGTTCAAATCTTCCGTCAGACATGCACCAGCAAGTCATCATGCCATATAATTCACTTATTATTATGTGCGTCAAAAGCTCTATTGGTGTATCTTCTTTTAACTCTCCGTTTTTTACGGAAGCTTCAAGAATCCCTTTGAGCATTTCAACATCATAATGCCATTTTTGTCCGTCTTTGTTATCCGGAACGCAATTCGGGTTAATAACATCTTTTATCCATTGTCTGCAGACATTTATACCGCATGATTCTACGCATTCCATAAATCTATGGAAGTAGCGGGTCAGCTTTTGGGTTATTTCCATGTCCTCCAATGTCTTAATCTCGTCTGCTATTTCGCTGAACGGAACTCTGCTTATGTCAAGAACAAGGTCTTCTTTTCTCTTAAAATATGTATAAAAAGTTCCCTTTGCAACACCGGCTTTTTTTGTAATATCTTCAACATTTATTGCGTCAAAGCCTGCTTCTTTGATTAACTCAAGCCCTGCTGTTATAAGTTTTCTTTTTGTTTCTTGTGCTGCTGCCTGTCGTTTATTCATTTTTAACTCCCGATTATAAATATATGATAACACACTATTGACCCTAAGTCAATGACCTAAGGTCAATAAAATATTTGCCGCAATTCTGCTGGCAAATTTATTTTTTAGGAGTTTTAATGTTTATGTATGATGATAAATAGTATAAATTATAATAATTCAAATCCTAAATTCGGAGCAAAGCTCGGGTGGCGCGCTAATTATGAATTAAAACACGCACCTGAGAAGCTCGCAAAGGTCGCTCAAAATTTAAAAGAAATGGGTGAGCCGACAACGGTTATTGATATAATGTCTCAGGATACTAAAAAAGGAAGAATGTATTCTCTGCGTTTGTTTAATGAAATTTTTGGCGAGGGGTATAATGTTTCTTTGCTTAGAGATAAAAACAATAAGGACGTTATATCATACTCTGCAAAGGATTTTATTGGTGCAATAGAGAATCTTACTAAACCCGCTATAGAGACTAAGCAGGCTTGTTTATTTAACAGAATTAGTACGGAACACTCAGGCTCTTTGCCGATGATAAAATATTTGCATCAAGTTTTGAAAAACGCTAAATCTGAAGGCAGGTATTTAAGTCCAAAAGCTGAACAGGGATTTTTCAAACAATTCCAATAATTGTCATGCTGAATAGCCGGCAAGGTATAGAAATGATGGCGTATGTGTTTATAAACAGAGGCGTATTTCAGCATCTTACCGGTTGGAAATTAAAACGATTTATTGGTAAGATCCTGAACAGCTCGAAAATCGAGGGGAAATGACTTATTTTTAGTCTATTTTCTATAAACGATTTTCTACGCTTTCAGGATGACAGGAAACCAGATGTATTTTAGACCGGCACCCACCCTTAATCCCTCCCTCGCAGGGATGGAGACAAACAAACGTCCGGCTTGGAGCTTTCACCAGCCGGCCTAATATATTTACCCCCCCCTATACTCTTCCGTACATGTCTTCATATCGGATGATGTCTTCTTCTATCAACGGATCACCCTTTTGAACTTCAATAATTTTGAGATTATCTGTGTACGGATTCTGGAGCGAGTGTATTGCTTTTACCGGAATATCTACACTGTGGCCGGGGCTTAGGACAAGCTCCTTGCCTTCAAGTACAACTTTTGCCATACCTTCAAGCACAACCCAGTGTTCGCTTCTGTGATTGTGTGATTGAAGTGATAATTTTTGTCCCGGATTCACGTGAATCATTTTGGTTAAAAATCCGTTGCCTTGCGCAAGAACCGTATAATATCCCCAGGGGCGGTATACGGTTTTGTGGATAAGATGCGTGTCATCATTTTGTTTCTTTAAAGTATCGAAAATCTTTTTAACTTCCTGCGTCTTGTCGCTTTTGCAGGCAAGGATTGCGTCTTCGGTTTCTACTATAACCATGTTTTCAAGCCCGATTGTAGCAACAAGTTTGGACGATGAGTACATCAGAGAATTTTTTGATCCTTCATCAAGTACATGGCCGATTTTTACATTACCGTCTTTATCTTTTTTGCTTACATCATAAATTGATTTCCAGCTTCCTAAATCATTCCAGTCGCTTTCAAGTTTGAGCAGTGCAATTTTATCGGACTTTTCCATAACAGCATAGTCAATCGAAATATTCGGCATTTTATCGAACTCTGTGAACGGAATTTCATCAGAGGATGAAAAATCAAAGTTATCCAGTTTTGAATAAATATCCGGAGAGTATTTTGCAAGCTCTTCCAGCAAAACAGAAGCTTTGAACATAAATATACCGCTGTTCCAGTAGTAGGTTCCTTCTTCAATATATTTTTTTGCAAGTTCAACATCCGGTTTTTCTACGAATTTATTAACCTTAAATCCTTTTTCAATATGTTTGTCAGTAACATTAATATACCCGTATCCGATTTCAGGATAAGAAGGTGTTACGCCGAATGTTACAATATATCCCAGCTCTGCAATGCTTTCGCCGTACTTAACCGTATTGACGAATTTTTCAGTGTCGTTGATTAAGTGGTCAGAAGGAACAACTAATATAACAGGATCCTTGTTCGTTTTCTCCAGGATATATTTTGCCGCAAGAGCAATTGCCGGTGCTGTGTTCTTAGAAATCGGCTCAGAAAGTACAGTTGGGTTGTCAACCAAAGAGGAGAGCTGGTATTTAACGGTTGAAATATGTTTAACTCCAGTCATACTAAGAATGTTAGATGCCGGCATGCATTCTCTCAATCTGAGGAAAGTTTCTTGCAAAAGGCTGTCAGTGTTTTGTATATTCAAAAGCTGCTTTGGATAAAGTTCTCTTGACAAAGGCCAAAGTCTGCTGCCTGAACCTCCCGCTAAAATTAGTCCGTACATATTTATCTCTCCTTAAACTTTCCGATGGTTTCTTTTAGTTTAGCATGAAGAAAAATTTATTTGTATATAAAAGCAAATCTCTGGTATAATTAAAAAAATGTGTGGTAAAATACAACACAGATATAATTAATTATGAAAATATATTATAAGGCTACATACACATATAAAATATTTAGAATGCTGCAATCAGAGATTGTAAGCTTTGTTTCAACTCTGGGTAATATAGCCTTGTTTGGTGTGGAGCTTATAAAGGGATTAAAAACTTTTCCTACAACAATGAAAGAGGTTATGGCGCAATCATCAAGATTTGGTGTTTCATCGCTTCCGATAACTTTATCAATAGTCGGTATGACATCTGTAATTATAGCAATGCAGGTTGCAGGAGAGATGGTAAAGCAGGGAGCAGGGAATTATGTAGGCATGCTTGTTGCAATATTGATGGTGAGAGAAGAAGGGGTTATAATGGCAGGATTTGCGATAATTTCCATGATAGGATCTTCTCTTGCATCCGAAATAGCAACGATGAAAGTTACGGAGCAGATTGATGCGATAAGGGTTTTGAAGGTTAATCCTGTTCATTATTTGTTTACTCCGAGAGTAATTGCAGGGACTTTAATGATGCCGCTTGTTGTTGTTGTAGCTTCTCTATTTGGAATATTAGGCGGAGCAGTTGCTTCTAATCTGGCGTCGGGGCTTACTTATAAGGCTTATTTTGATTCGGTCTGGTTCGGGCTTGATATGCATGATTTGAAAGTTTGTATTCTGAAAGCTTTGAGTTTCGGGTTTGTAATATCTTTGATAAGCTGTTCTTGCGGGATGGAAGCTACAGAAGGTGCAAAAGGGGTCGGGATTGCAACTACTAAGGCTGTTGTTTGGTCTTTTGTTGCAATCGTAATTTTGGACTTAATTTTTGCGGCGGTATTTTTCTATTAATTTTAAAGGCATAATAATTATGGGAATAGAAGTTAAAAATTTAGTAAAATCGTTTGATAAAAAAGCTATAATAGATGATATTTCGTTCAAAGTTGATGACGGTAAGATATTATCTATAATAGGTTTTAGCGGTTCGGGAAAGAGTACTGTATTAAAACTTATAAGCGGGCTTTTGGAAAAAGACTCCGGAGAGATTATTACGACCGGAGGTGATATTGCGATGGTATTCCAGTATTCTGCTTTATTTGATTCTTTGAATGTGTTTGATAATATCTCTTTTGCCCTTCAGGAGAGAAAAGATTTGAGAGGAAAATATACAAGAAAAGAATTAGAGAAAATTGTTGCGGAAAAACTTGAACTTGTAGGATTATCAGGAATTGAAGATAAATTCCCTTCAGAGCTTTCAGGCGGTATGCAGAAGCGTGTAAGCTTTGCAAGAGCTATCGTGACCGAGCCTAAGATAATTCTTTATGATGAACCTACAGCGGGTTTGGATCCGATTTCTTCTACTTTGATAGAAGATTATATTGTAAGGCTAAAAAATGAAACAAATGCTGCATCGATAGTTGTAACGCACCAGATGTCAACTATAAGAAGGACTGCTGATTCAGTTTTAATGTTGTATAATGGACATGCAGTATTTGAGGGCTCGCCGGATGAACTTTGCGCACAGCAAACACCTTATACTAAGCAGTTTGTAAATGCGTCTTTAGAAGGCCCGATGAAAATGAATTAACTAAGATAAAAGAGGAAAGATAAAGAAATGAAAGTATCACCATCATTTAAAGTAGGAATATTAACATTAGTAGCCTTGATAATACTGTTATTTACGGTTTTATGGATAAAGGGGCGTTCTTTTTCATCAGCAGAACGTATAGAAGTTCAGTTTAAGGATGTAAACGGAATGCGTCCGGGCTCCGGCGTACAGATGATGGGGCTTAGGGTCGGTCAGGTAGAAGAGATTACTCCTGTTGTAACAGAGGAATCAAGTTATGTAAAAATGAAATTTGTTATAACAGAGCCGGGGATTACGATTCCTAAAGCTTCTATGCTCTCAATTCAACAGTCCGGATTAATCGGCGAACAGTTCTTGGAAATTACTCCTCCGAGGGTTCGCTCTGTTTATATTCCTGTTGTTAATAAGGACTTGCTTTCAAATGATGCTGATGTGGAAATAAAACTCGATGAAAAATATTATGATGTAGGTAAGGTTAAAAAGTCTCAGATTATGAGTTCAAAACTTGTACCGGATGAGGTTCGTGAATATGTAAGAACGCCTTACGCTTATAAGGTTGATTATGTTGTAAACCTTCCGGGGCTTATTTTACCGCATTTTATGACCGGAAAAGTTATAGGAGAAAATGGTGTAAAGAAACTCAGAATTAAGCCTCTTGATAATACACCGCTTCCTTATCCTCAGCAGACTTCGCCTTATACAATTATTGAGCCGATGAGAATTGCCGACTTTATGGATTTGCAATATAAGGCAGCCGAGTCTTTAACTGAAACAAACAGGGTTATTAACGAACTTCTGAATGACCAGCTTATAGCAGAGCTCAAGCAGTCTGTAACCAACTTTAAGGATTTGACTGCTCAGGCTACATCAACTCTGGCTAAGACCGAAAAACTTATTGAAACTTCCAGAAATGATATAGATGCAGTCTTGTGGATGATGAGTGATGTTTCAACTAACTTTAATAAACTTGCTACAAACATAAACGGTATTATTGGTGATGAGAAATTCAAACCGACAATGTATGAGACAGCAGAGGCCGTTTCAAATCTTTCAAAACAGTTAACACCAATTATCGGTGCTGTTGATGCAGAAGAATTCGGTGAAGATTTGAACGCTGTTATGAAAAACTTGAATGAGATTTCAACTTCTGTTAATGAGATGACAAAAGACGAAAATCTCAAGAAGAAAATTGTCACATCAATTGATAATCTGAATGTTACTATGTGCGAGGTTTCTACCGCTCTTGAAACAATCAACGGTGAAGACGGAGATAAGGAAGGTTTGAAACAAATAATGGAAGATACATCTGATACGGTTGCAAACCTCAAGAAGTTCTCTGAAAAACTGAATAAGAGATTCCTGCTCTTTAGACTAATGTTTTAGGGCAGAGTGTAATAATAAAATTTCGGACGGTAACCCTGACTTTGTTCAGGGTTATTCCTTTTGAGAAGGATATCAGAGTCCTGACAAGCCCGCTACTGGAGAACATCAAATCAGTAGCCCTGACCAACCAGCCAATACATTCTCCCTCCGAAGGATATCAAGCTTGTCGTTTGAACTTTCAGACCTAATACATTTCCCCCCCCCTCCGAAGGACGCAAAGCCAGTAGCTCTGACTATCCGGCCAATACATTTACCCCCTTAGCCCGCGCGGCGCATAAGGTCAGAGAGCTTGACATCTTTGTTCTTTAGGGAAGGTGCAGGAAGCTTATTTACTACAGGCTCTTTAAACTGTGATAAACCAACCTTCTGCGGTTCTTTTTCAAATATTAAAATTTTTTTCATTATAGTTTCTAATATATTCATGATAGTTCTCCTTAAGGAATATTATACAGCAAATTTTGCTTTACTTATCATACATTAAACCCAGATTTTCCTGCAAATTCATTATACCTTATGCTAAGATAATATCATATAAAAAGGAAAATATGAATTTGAATACCGGTTTTTATAAAGATTTAGATACAAATTTTGAACAAGCTTTTCTTATGAGCGAGAAAGATTTTTCTCATACGGAACTTTTATCAATGCTTGAGGACGGCAATATCCCGCAAAAACAGATAGCCGCACTTAAGTTTGACAAGGTAGAAAACCTGAACGATGCAAGAGCTTTGATTCGGAATCTTACCGGATGCGACGGCAAAATAAGAGAGGCTGTTGCTTTAAAAATAAACAGGCTCTTGATTGAAGATGAAAAAGCCGGAGAGATTTTTGCCCATCCTGAATTCGCCCCGATTTTTGCGGATGCCGTAATTGATATTAATGCAAATATTTGCAGACTTATTGCTGATAGTGTTTGTATGCTGAAAATAAACAGTGAGTTTTCAAAGATTTATACGAATAAAATAATCCAATTCTCGCAAGAGGCTTTTGATGAGCTTGATAAGTTCATTTTCCGCGATAAGAAATATGTTATAAACAAACAAATTTTTAAGCTCTACTGGGTGCTTGAAACCTTGAAGGATTTTTGCGAAATTGCCGACAGAGAAATTGTTTTAGAGATTCTAAAAAAATCCTGCGAGCAAAAAGAATACACCATTCGCGAAAAAGCAGCCCAAATTGCACTAAAGTATGATTTCAAAGATATTTTGGCAACTTTAAAGCAGGATGAAAACTATTATGTCAGAGCCGTATTTCTAAATCATCAATGATTGTTCCAGCAAATCCAAATGACCGTCGAGCAGGAAGTAAGTAAAGTCAACCGTATCAACCTGCGCACCGACGATTGATAACAAGTCGCTTGGCAGCTCCGTAACCATTGTAATCAAAGATTCTTTATTTAGGTTAATCATAGGTTTAACCATTTCCGGTTTCATCAATGTACTGAGCATATTAATATAAGTATCGTTTTCGAATAGCTGCAAATAATCAGGATTTGCTTTAGTCAACTGAAAAGTTAACTGTCTTTGAACATCCGGATCAATTGCTGACATAAAATCTCTGTACTTGTCTGTCGGAAGATTTTCGATACTCTTGATTAATTCCAGCGGGTTAGTTTCTTCAGAAGGTCTTCCGGTAACTCCTTCTACGAATTTTACCATAACCTCCGGCGGAAGGCTTTTTAGTTGGTTTATAACATCATATTTTTCCAGCTCATCATGCTGGAAAAATTGTGCCAGGTCGTCTTCTGTGAACATCATAACAATCTCTTGCAGAGGGAAAGCCCCCATTACAACTCGAACAAGCTCTTCAATATCAACCTCTTTGAGCATTTCAAGCAGTTTATCCTGAGTAAAGAAATACAATCCCATAACAAGGTCTTCCTGATCAAGCAGAGGAAGCATCAGCTGTCTTGTTCTATCATCCATATTGTGAAGTATAACAAACTTATTTTCTACATCTGTGAGCTTAAATATTTTGCAGAGCTTTGCAGGAGAATTATACATTTCTCTTGCGTAGTTTACTGCTCTTGTATTACCTCTTTCAGCTTCTGCTTCGATAATTTCATCAACAGTTTTTAGACCGTAATCCTGAATCATTCGGGAAGAGGTGATATTCATTCTCTCTGCAAATAATTTCATATTAGCGTCTAAAACTACTGCCATAGAAACTCCTTAATATAGTTCTTATATATATAAAGTATATTATTTATAAATAATTGCTCTTTTTATTAAGATTTGTAACGAAAAGCTTAATATGATATAATAAAACTATGAAAAGATTAATTCTTATTTTAACATTTTTTTTGCTTTTAATAAATGGCATAGTTTTTGCAGCTTCTGCGACGGTTAAGCAAAATATAAGTGTGCAGTCTGTAGATGGTTTTAGCATAAAGGGAACTTTAGAGTATCCAAGAGTTAAGGGACAGAAAGAATTTTCAACGGTAGTTCTGCTGCACTCTTTAGGGTATTCATCAAGCTGGTGGGAGAGTCTTCCAAAGGATTTGCTGGCTCAAGGCTATGCAGTGCTGAGAATTGATCTTAGAGGTCATGGTGCAAGTGTTTATAACTCCAAATTAGTCAGGAGCTCCTGGAGTAACATGACAGACAGTGCTTTTGCAAAGTATCCGGATGATGTTATAAACGTTATAGAAAAGGTAAAGTCTGATAACACAAAGCGTGTTTTCTTTAATGATTGGGCAATTGTAGGGGCGGATATCGGAGCAAATACAGCGGTATTAACAGCCGAAAAAGCGCCGGTTAAACCTAAAACGCTGATTCTTTTATCTCCGGTTGAGGAGGTTAAGGGGCTGTATATCCCTGTAAAATTGGCTCATCTGACAGGAATTGATATCCTTGCCATAACCGGAACCGATGACGTTGCGGGTAAGGCTTCTGTTGATTATTTGAAAAAATTCGCTCAGGCAGGCTTTGCAACATACACTTCTGAATCTCGTTCTACCGGCATGTTGATGTTAAAGAACGACAACAGCCTTGCAAAAATAATAACTGCTTGGCTTGGTGATTATTTATAAGACTTTTTTTACCTGACCGTATATTCTACCGTTTTTGGCAGCCTTTATTATGTCAAGAATCATATCTTCCATAATACTTATTTCTTCCTTTTTGTCCGGCGTTTGAGATGTTTTCCAATTTTTTAACGCTTTTCTGAAATCATCTCCGTCAATCATACAGTTGTCAGAACCTATGAGTTTTGCATATTTGTTTGTAAACCATTCATTAAATTCTTTGTAAGTTTCGGTGATTAAATCAGATGCCATTTGTGCATTTTTAAGAATTATATCCAAATCCTTGAACACTGCTTCATTGAATTTTGCAGAAGCAATTTGTACAACGTTTGAGATTTTACCTGTATTAGCACCAAATCCGAAATATTCAATCCCTCTTTTAGCCATGGCTGTTGCCTGTGCAAGATCCTGACTTATCCCATTTGAACCGTTCATATCAAAGAACATTTTTTCGCAAGAGTATCCGCCGTACGTGCAAACAAGTCCTGTGAACATTGCTTCAAAAGGATAGTCGCTGTTTTCAGAACGACCTTCAAATACTGCACCTAAGAATTCTCCCCTTGGATCAAGCGTAATAAAGTCAACATCATGATATTGATGCCAAGGCTTTCCTTTTTCTCTAAGAAGTTCGTTCATAACCTCCAGGTTTGTTGCGTGTCCGCATTCGTGAGAAGTCGTTGCCCGTTTATTATAGTCAGGCATTTGAGGGAGCGAGGTTCTTCCGCTTGTGAGCTGCAGATAAGCTTCTATAAAATCGCCTATTGAAGCCTTTTGCTTGTTTCTTTCAGCCATAATCTGCTCTGTTTTTTCGACAAGTGCTTTTATTTGAACAAAAGACATATAGTCTGTCATTTTTACAAGCTTGTTGATTAGTTCATCCTTTTCTGCGTTATTTCTACAGGCCAGTTTAAGGTTGAGTTCATTGATTCTGTTAGTAAGTACATCTTTTCTTGCTTGTTTATTAAATGCCGGAGAATCTACCGTTAGTATCTGGTTAAAACCTCTTACAACCATTGGAATAACATCTGCATAGTATCCTTCAGTAGAACCGATTACGAGGATATTTGCTTTTTCAGCTTCAGCTTTTGCCATCTCTTTAACAAGCTGTGCCATAGCCTGCTTATATCCGGGAAGGTATGGGCTTGAAAATGCAAATTCTTCAAAGTTATTAATATATATAATAGCGGTTTTGCTTTCATTTTGTTCTGCGGCCTTTTTAGCGCTCGTAAAGATTCTTGTCATAGCATCTTTAGGCAGGATAGACGAACCTCCATCTTCTTCTCTAGATGAAACTGCAAAATCTGATGAGTTTATTTCAAGAAAAGGAATTTTTGCTTCGCCAGCAATAACCTGAGCTGTATGTCTTCTTCCGGAACCGGCTTCTTCATCTTTAGAATATATTATCATCCCTTTAGTGCCTATTTTTCCGGTTTTTATTTGTCTTACAATAGCTTCTACATCCTTTTTGGTAGTGTCTTTGCCATATAAAGAAGAGAGGGTTTTTCCGGTGTCATATATTATCCCGCTTTCTTCTTTATTAAATAAATCTTTTGCAATAGATGCAAACTCATCAACATCTTTTGTTGTGATTTTTTTCTTGGTGTCTCCATAATATTCTGCAATACGTTTCATTAAGTCGATAGCTTTATCCGGAAAGATTCCTTTGGTCTTATCAGCGTATAAAATAGTTTTTTCTCGTGCTTCTTTGGTAAAAGGCGTATTTATATCACTGAGAAGTTTTCTGTTTCGGCTTAACAGTTCCTGAGTTTCATAGGTATGTATCGGAGGTATCGGATATAACAAAAAGTCTGAGAAAACAGTTTTTATTGCAGGAGCCTGCATACACTGGAAGTATGGGTTATCATTCTGGAAGAATATAAGTTTTACTTTATCTATTGGCTGTGCGGCAAGAGTTATGACTTCTGCAGGATATGCAGGAAGTCCGGATTCCTTGTCTATAGAGTTTATTAAGATATTATCCATATTTACCATAAATATAAGATTTTTATCAGGTTCAGCCTCTTTGATAGATTTAATTTCTGATATAAGATTTGGGCCTGTAACATCGTCTGTCATTACATAAACTAAAGAATTTTTGCTGTTAAAGTTGCCGTGTTTGGGCGCATTCATGGTCTTTACTATGCTTGCGGCAATTCTGTCTGCTTCTTTTTTGTCTTTGTATGTAACATACAGGTTAGAGCCAAGAGCAAGTTTGTTCCATACATCAATGGCCTTAGAATCATAAATTTTCATATAGTTTGATTTTATGTATGAATTATTCTGAAACAGGCTCAAGCTCACAAAATCATTCAGAAAGTCGCTGGGATATGTGATTCTGTTATTGATTATAGTGTTAAAGGCGCCGCCTAACAGCATATATCCATCAAGAACCGGAGATGCCGATTTTAATTCACTTAGTGTTTTTTTGAGATCTTCAGAATATGTAATATTTTCATCGGAAGTCTGCTCCTGAGGGAGCTGGGTTAAATATTCTTCATTACTCTCTTCAAGAATTTTTACCGTACTTAGAAAATAGTCGCGGTTTCGTTTGTCTGTCAGTACGTTTTGTTTTGCGTAGTTATTTGCAATACGGTTTAGAGTAGATACAGATTCAATAACGCCGGAGTTGATTAATTCATTGCCGACAGTTTCTATGTTATTAAATGTTTCTTGAATTGAGGCTTCAATTATATGGTACGGAGTAATTTCTTTGTGCCCCATCTCAAGCGCAATTCTTTTTGCATTTTCAAAAAGAACCTGAGCATCTTCCGTTAAAGGAATGTCGTCCTCTTTTGCTTTAAAAGTTATGTAACTTCTTGGAACTCCTGATAGTGAGGTTATTTCTTGTGAAATTACATCTGTAGTTTCTTTTTTATGTTTAAAATTGTAGTTATCATTAGTAACAGGTCTAATCGCGTTTATTTTTAGTATCATTCATATTCTCCGTTTTTTATTATAAAAACTCTAAAAAATATTTTTGCTAGTACAAAATTACATGGTATAATCTGAATATAGTTTTTATAAAGGAGATATAAATGAATACTGCAACTATCATAGGAAGAGCCGGTCAAGATGCAGAAATTAGATATTTTGAATCCGGTAAAGTAAAAACAACATTTTCACTTGCTGTAAATCGCTGGGACTCTAAGACGAAAGAGGAAGTGACTGATTGGTATAATATAGAAGTTTGGGATAAACAGGCAGAATTCGCAGGTGAATACATAAAAAAAGGCCGTCAAGTTGTAGTTGATGGCAGAATTTCGATAAGTAAATGGACTGACCAGACCGGAGATGAAAGAGAACGTTTTTTGATTGTTGCAAATAATGTAAGATTATTGGGTTCAAAAAGAGACGCGGAACAATGATTTTTTCTGATTTAGTAGGTATAGTTGCAGATGACTTGACCGGTGCTAATGATACGGCGCTTCAATTCCATTTGCGCGGAGCAAATACAAAGATTCTTCTGGATAGTGATTATGTGCCTGCAGATAAAGAAATGACAGAGGTTTGGGCTGTTTCTACAGAATCGCGGAATGTCGAACCTTGGGAGGCTGTAAGCAGAGTTGAAAAAGCTGTCAATTCATTTGTCGAGAACTTTTCGTTTGATTATTTTTATAAGAAAATAGATTCTACTTTGAGAGGAAATATTGCAATTGAGACATTAACAATGCTCAATATTTTAAATTATGATGCAGCAATAATAATACCGGCTTTTCCTCAGGAAGGGAGAATAACAGTAGGCGGGTATCATCTCCTGAAAGGTGTTCCTTTAGGAAGGACAGAAGTTGCAAGAGATCCGCATTCACCAATTCTAGAATCACATGTTCCGACGCTTTTGCGCTCACAGCTCGATGATAAACAAAAAGAGCTCGTCGGTACAATAGATTTGAAAACCGTAATGAACGGTGCCGGACCTATACTAATTAAGATTAATGAGCTTATAAAAGAGGGTAAAAAACTTATTGTTGCAGATTCTACATCAAGTACGGATATAGAACAGATAGCACTTGCAATAAAGAAATGTGACAAAAAGCTTTTGCCGGCAGGTACTGCGGCTGGTGCACAGGTTCTGGGCAAATTCTGGTTGTCCGGTATTGAGCGGGAAAATGCTCCGGTAAAATTAGAAAAGCTGCCAAAGTTCATTGTTTCTGGTACTGCAACGCATACTACAGCAGAACAGATAACCAAGCTTGAACAAACAGATGATTATGATAATATCAATTTTATTGCGCTGGATACAAATGATATCCTGAAAGGTGTTAATCAAGAACTTGTTGATAGAATAGTCACTAATCTAAAAAGTAACGTTACGGTTGTTGTTCATACGTCGCATTTGATAACTAATTTTGATGGGTTTTCTGATGATTCCTTTAACGCAGAGTTGACAAAGAACAAGTTAACGTCATTGATTACTGATTTTTTGGCTCAGTTAGCGGAAAGGGTTCTTGCACAAATTAATGTAATATTGATTACATTGGGCGGAGAGACTTCCTATAAATGCTGCAAGGCTATTGATTCTAATGAATTGCAGCTCGTTGATGAGGTTGCCCCTGCAATATCTCTTTGTTCAGATACAAAAGGTAGATGGATTGTTACGAAATCAGGAAACCTCGGGAATACAAAGACTTTAATTGATATATTAAATTATTTTGGATGTCATGAATAAATATTCTAACAAAATTGCAATAACAACAGGTGACCCGAATGGTATCGGGGCAGAAGTTACGATTAAGGCTCTTAACCTGCTTAATCTGCCGGCAAAAGACATTGTTATTATATCTAATTCCAAGGTACTCAATACCTACGGAAGACTAGAGAATGATTATGAACTTATAGAAGTAGAATATCCGGAAAAAGTTGTTCCGGGAGAAGTTTCAGCATCAGCCGGAGGGTTTGCCTTTAAAGCGTTAGAAAAAGCGTGTGAAATAAAACCAAAATTCATCGTTACCGCGCCGACATCTAAAGAGGCTATGAATCTTGCAGGATTTAATTACAGCGGCCAGACAGAGGTTTTAGAACATTTTCTTGCACACGATGGGCAAAAAGCAGAAATGTTATTCGTATCAAAGGACTTTCGTGTGCTGCTTCTTACACGTCATGTTGCTTTGAAGCAGGTAAGTGATATTTTGACGAAAGAATTTATTATAGAAAAAACGGAAAGACTGAGAAGTTATTTCCAGAATAAATTGTATATTAAAAAGCCTTCATTTGCCCTTTGCGGTCTGAATCCCCACGCCGGAGAAAACGGAATAATAGGATGTGAAGAGGAGCATCTGATTTTGCCTGCTGTTGAGGCTCTAAGAAAACGCGGAATTAATATAACAAATCCACTGCCTGCAGATGCTTTATTTGCAGGGGCGGTTCAAAACTATTTGAATAACAAGAAAATGTCTTATGACTGTTATATTGCTTGTTATCATGATCAGGGGCTGATTCCTATTAAGGCGGTTGCTGGTTCTAAAACTGTTAATATGACAATTGGGCTTGATATAATAAGAACATCTCCTAGCCATGGCACAGCATTTGATATTGCAGGTAAAAATATTGCAAATCCAGAGTCTATGATTGAAGCTATTAAATACTGTGAATACTAGTTAACAGAAAGCTTCCGCTATTGATTTATTATAATCAGGTCTCAAAATTCCCTTTTCAGTAATTATACCGGTAATCAATTCGTGCGGAGTTACGTCAAACCCAGGATTAATAATATTTACCCCCTCTAAAGCACAAATTGCCTTGCCATTAATATGAGTTACCTCTTCTCTTGAACGTTCTTCTATCGGAATCTCTTCTCCTGATTTGATTGATGTATCAATAGTAGACAAAGGCGCTGCTATATAAAATGGTATGTTATGGTATTTTGCGGCAATTGCAACGGTGTATGTGCCGATTTTGTTTGCGGTATCACCGTTTGCAGCAATTCTGTCAGCACCTACGACGACCATATCAATCATACCTTTTTTCATAAAGTACGAGCACATTCCGTCAGTAATAAGTGTTACAGGAATTCCGTCCATAGCAAGCTCAAATGTTGTAATCCGAGCTCCCTGCTGGCGCGGTCTTGTTTCATCTGCAAAAACTTGAATGGTATTGTCTTTTGCATAAGCTGAGCGTACAACTCCCAGTGCAGTACCGTATCCAACGGTTGCAAGCGCGCCTGCGTTGCAGTGGGTAAGAATTGTGGCTCCCTTTGGAACAACTTCAGCACCAAAGTCGCCGATTTTTTTGTTAATCTCGATATCTTCATTTTCAAGCTTTACAGCATTAACCTTAAGCTCTTCTATTATGCCTTTTATATCAGATTTTGAATTTTTGATAACTTCTATTTGTTTATCAACCGCCCACATAAGATTAACAGCAGTCGGACGAGAGGTCTTCATGTATTCTGCTTTTTCAAGAAGCGCTGATACAAATTCTTCGCGAGAAGAGCATTTTTCTTTTAGAGTTTGAGCATATAGTATAACCCCATGAGCCCCTGCAATCCCAATTGCCGGAGCACCTCTTACTATCATATTTCTTATTGCATCAAACATCTCATCGCCGGTTGTGATATTTACAAATTTATACTCATAAGGTACAACCGTCTGATCAACCATCTTTGAATATGTATCAACCCATTCTATTGTTTTTATTTTTGATTTAAATTCCATTTCAACCTCGTCCTATTCGATTTTTCTTACTTTATCTCAAAGTCTATGCTCGTGTTTTCGTTATTCTCTTTTTTTATTCCGGTGATAAGTTCAAACACATAAGCTGTTACAAGTCCCGAAAAACCGTTAAATAAAGCCGCAAGTCCGCCCATAAATAATAATAGGAAAAACATTACAACAAAAGTTCCGAAACTTCCCATAAAAAACCTTAAAAATCCTAATGTATAAGCAGGAATAAGCCATCCGAGAATCATGCTTATCGGCGCAAAAACCACCGAGAAACCGCAGAAGGCAACAAAACCTATTACTGCACCAAATATACATCCTTCCCTAACGTTTATAATTCCAATAAGGTCATTCCGCTTGAAATATATAAGTACAAAAACTGACACACACAGCATTGCAAGCATAACACAAATTACAAACGTAAAGTAAGATACAACTCCCACAAGCCCTAGGATAATTCCTGCGAACAGGCTTACAATTGATAGTTGTTTTAGCAATAATAAATTCATATTTTAACCTCTATTTTGCGGAAATATAACCGTTTAAAGCAGTGTAAGCAGCAACATAAGGGGATGCAAGGTAAATGAATCCCTTAGTGTTCCCCATTCTGCCTTGAAAGTTTCTGTTTTGTGTTGCAAGACAGACTTCTCCGTCCCCCAGAATACCTGCATGAACCCCTACACAAGGCCCGCAGCCCGGCGCTAAGATGGCCGCATTAGCTTCTACAAAAATATCTATTAAACCCTCTTTTAATGCCTGTTTAAAAACATCTTTTGATGCAGGTGAAATTAACATTCTAACGTCCGGACGAACGGTTTTGCCTTTAAGAATTTCTGCCACAACCCTTAAATCTTCAATCCTGCCGTTTGTACAAGTTCCGACAAATACCTGATTAACTTTGACATCTTTAAGCTCGTCAACAGTTTTCGTATTGTCAACTGTATGAGGACAAGAAACTGTATGCGGAACGTCTTCCGCATTAATTTCAATAATTCTTTCATACACGGCATCCTTATCAGGAAGAATCTGTCTGAATTTATCTTCTCGCCCGCGTTCTTTTAAGAAAGCTTTCGTTTTGTCATCCGCAACAAAAAGTCCGCATTTTGCGCCGGCTTCTACAGCCATATTCGCAAGCGTAAACCTTTCGGACATAGACATATTCTCAATCGTGTCACCTGTAAATTCCAAAGCCTTGTAAGTGGCACCGTCAGCTCCAATCATTCCGATAAGGTGAAGCATCAAATCCTTTGAATAAATACCGGGCTTAAACTTACCGTTTACAACGATTTTATAAGTTTGCGGAACTTTAAGCCATGTTTTCCCTAGCGCCATTGCAACAGCAACGTCTGTTGAGCCCATGCCGGTTGCAAAAGCTCCGAGAGCTCCTGATGTACAAGTGTGAGAATCTGCGCCGACAAGGACTTCTCCCGGGTTAACAAAGGTTTCTATTAACCTCTGATGGCAAACACCTGCTCCGACATCTGACAATACTGCGCCATATTCTTTATGAAACTCTCTCAAAACCATATGAGTATTTGATAATTCTTTTCTCGGACTTGGGGAAGCATGGTCGATAAAAAGAATAGTTCTTTCCGGATTATTTAGCTTAGATTTTCCTAATTTCTTAAACTCCTGTACCGTTAGAGGCCCTGTTCCATCCTGAACTGCAGTTACATCAACTTTTGATATAACAAGCTCGCCTGCATGAACCTGTTTGCCGGCATGTTCGGATATGATTTTTTCAACTAACGTCAATCCCATATTACTCTCCTTTTATCCTCAATATATTAGCATAAAAACATTTTTATTATAAGATATAAATGAAGGGGCTTTTATGAAGAAAAAAGTTTTATTATATATAACTATTTTCATTCTGTGTTTTTTGTTCGCAAGTGTATCAAGCGAATATGATTATGACTTGTTTGCACGGCTGATTGTCGGGGAAAGGTTTATAGAAAACGGTATATTGCCTTTTAAGGATTTCTTGTCCTATACTCCGACGCACGCTTGGTACGACCATGAGTGGGGTTCAGGTGTTGTATTTTACCTGTTGCTAAAATATCTGGGGCCGTTCGGATTTATTTTGATGCAGGCTTTATTATCTCTTGGAACAGCATTTTTTGTTATAAAGACGCAAAGAGTGCAAAGGGGCGGATATCCGGCTTCAATTCTTTTTATGTCCGTCTTTGTAGTCTTGTTTTCTATCTTGAACCCCTCTCTAATTAGATGTCAGATGTTTAGCTTTTTCTTTTTTGCACTGTTTTTATATCTTCTTGAAAAAAACAGACAAAAAGAAACTAATTGGGTTTGGCTTATTGTGCCGGTTACTGTAATCTGGAATAACCTGCATGGAGGGATTCTATCCGGACTGGGGCTTGTATTTTTATATTTTATAGGAGCTTTAGTAGAAAAAAGACCCTGGAAAAAACTCGCGAGTATTCTTGCGCTTTCTTCTTTCGGACTTTTGATAAACCCTTGGGGATACAAGTATTTGCCGTTTTTATTTTCTGCAGGCACTATGCATAGAAAATATATTACTGAATGGTGGCCATTCTACCACAAGCGGCACTTCTGGTATTATTTTCCGATTGCAGCATTTCTTATTTTTACGGCACTTGTGAATTTTATTCAGGCATTAAGGCAGAAAAAATTTGATATAACTAAATCTCTGACTATTATTGTCACTCTTTATATGGGGCTTGCGCACGTTAAATTGTTGTCCTTACCGCTTATAGCTCTGTCAGCTCTTTGTTATAGCGATATAGTAAAATTGTTCCTGTTTCTGAAAAAAGGGTTTAAATATCTTAATATTCTTGCTTGTGCAGTGGTATTAATATCCGCAATACTCTTTATTCCGTTTAAAGGGTTAAATATTCCAAAGGCTCAAGGATATAAGTTCCCTTATTATGAAACAGAGTTCATAAAAATTAATGATATTAAAGGTAATATTGTCGTGCCATTCGGGTTTGGAAGCTATGTCAGCTATAAACTTTATCCTAATAACTTAATATATATGGATGGGCGGTATGAGGAAGTTTATAACAATAAAGAATACTATGTGCTAAGAGATTATGAGCTTGCAGAGCCTAACTGGCAAGATATTGTGAAAAACTATCCGACAGATATTCTTATGCCGCTTAAGTATACAGAAATATATCCTGTACTGCTCAATAGTCCTGATTGGAAGCAGATTTATGAAGGCGTTTCCTGCGGTGTGTTTGTTAAAAAAGAGGCTGCTAAATCAAATTATTTAGAGCCTGCATATATAAAAAATTACTACAGATTAACAATGTTTAAAAATAAAGGAGTTTTTAAAAATAAATGAGAAAGAAAACAATAATTCTATACATACTGCTTGCCCTGATTTGTGTTTTTCTGTCATGCTTGTCAATGGATTATGACTTCGATTTATATGCAAGGTTAATTGTAGGGCAAAGGTTTATAGAGGATGGAATTTTACCGTTTAAGGATTTTATGTCATATACCCCGACGCATGTATGGTACGACCATGAATGGGGTTCCAGCGTCGTTTTCTATAGCGTATTAAAATTTATAGGGCCGGTTGGTTTCCTTTTACTCCAAGCCTTATTGATGCTCGGAACAGCAATATTTGTTATAAAAACCCAAAGATTACAAAAGCATGCATACCCAACGTCGCTTGTATTTATGTCAATCTTTCTTTTCCTCTTTATGCAAGCAAACCCTGCTTTAATCAGATGTCATCTGTTCAGTTTCTTTTTCTTTAGTATGTTTTTATATATTTTAGAAAAGGAAAGAAAGCAATCTACCGGTTTAATCTGGGCTATGCCGTTTATAGTAATTGTTTGGAATAACCTTCACGGAGGTGTCGTTTCCGGGCTTGGACTTATTTTTATGTATATTGTTGGTGATATCTTCCAAAAGGACTCAAGAAATATTTGGAAGAGACTCTTGGCAGTATTGGTATTATCAACGTCTGTTCTAATCATAAATCCGTACGGTTATAAATACTTAGACTTTTTGTTTTCTGCAGCCACTAAAAATCGTGAGTATATAACAGAGTGGTGGTCTGTTTTTAGCAGAATGCATTTTTTATATTACTTGCCGTGCGCCATATATGTAGTATTAGCGTTCCTGTGCAATGTCATTAATATAATTAAATTAAAAAAGATTAACATGACAAAAACTATCGTTCTTTTTGTTACGTTGTATCTGGGACTTGCGCACGTCAAGCTTATCCCTGTTGCACTTATTGCTGCGGCTGCCCTATGCTATAATGAATTTTGCGGATTAGTTCATCCAATAAAGACTTGGATGAAAAAAATAGAGAAGTCAGTTTATCTTGTTATTATTGTGATGGCTTGCTTTATTCCGCTTTCATCACCTCTGCATCCCCGTGCAAGTTTGTATAAATTCCCATTATATGAAATCGAATTTTTACTTATTAACAATATTAAAGGAAATATAGTTGCACCTTTTGGGCTTGGAAGTTATGCGGCCTACAAATTATATCCGAATAATTTAATCTTTATTGACGGGCGGTATGAAGAAGTCTATTATGACAAAGAATTTTTATTACTTCGAAATACATGGCTTGCAGAATCTAATTGGCAGGATATTTATAAAAATTACCAAACAGATATAATAATGCCTCCTAAGACGGATAATCTATACGAAGTTCTAAAGAGCAGTCCTGATTGGGTACATATATTTGACGGTAGATTATGTGGTATATTTGTGAGAAAAGGTATGGAAAGGAGCTCTTATCTTGAACCGGAATACGGGTTAGATTATTACAGGCGCACAATGTTTTGTTCAAAGAGTTTTGGATGTTTTAAATGAAGAAATTTTGCATAAAAATACAAAATGTTAAACTTTTGATTTTAATATTTTTATTATCTTTATTTTTAAGCTGTCTTACAACAAATTATGACTATGATTTGTTTGCACGCCTGGAAGTTGGAGAAATTTTTTATAAAACAGGGCAAATTCTGAAACATTGTCCTTTTTCATATACAAGGACCCATGTATGGTATGACCATGAGTGGGGTGCAGGTGTTATTTTCTACACCTTTCTTAAATTTTTCGGTGCTTTTGGATTAATCCTTTTAAATGCATTGCTCCTGTCCGGAATTGCCTATTTTATTCAGAAAAAATGGGGTACAATGTCGGTTTTCTCCTCTGCATTATTTCTTGTAACATTGCATTATACACATGATGATTTAATACGATGCCATACGTTTACCTTTTTCTTTTTTGCGGTCTTTATATTTTTACTGGATAAATATAGAAGAGAAAACACAAATCTTATATGGCTGTTGTTTCCGATGAGTGTTGTCTGGAATAATCTTCATGGCGGTGTCGTTTCAGGACTTGGAATAGCCTTTATTTATCTTGTCGGCTTAATAATAGAAAAGAAACCTTACAAAAAGCTTTTGGCTTCTTGGATTGCATCTATATCAGGTTTGATAATAAATCCTTATGGTTTGAAATATATTGCATTTTTGTTTTATGCCGCTACATTAAAGCGATATTATATTCTGGAATGGTATGATGTTTTTCAGGCATATCATTTTTTGTATTATCTTCCGGTATTAGTTGTAATGTTTGGAATGCTGGCATGGCGTTTGTATACAGATATAAAGAAGCGTCATCTTGATTATATCGAGTATGCGGTTCTCGCTGTAACTCTTTATATGGGGTTAGCACATATAAAGCTTTTAGGGCTTTCACTTATTGCAATATTTATGTACTGCTCAATTCCTATTTGGAAAAAAGCAGAAAAAATAACAAGCGCTGTAATTTTGGTGATGGCATGTTTAATTCCGTTATATTCTCCAATGATTCCAAGAGCTACTTTCGGGATATTCCCTTTGAAGGAGGTAGAATTTTTAAAAATTAACAATATCAAAGGTAATATTTTAGTTCCATTTGAAATGGGGAGTTACGTCAGCTATAAACTTTATCCTAATAACCTGATATATATGGATGGAAGGTATGAAGAGGTATACTATCCCGATACTCTGGAAGATTTAATGGATTTTTGTAATAAACGGGGCGGCTGGCGTAAGGTGCTTAATAAATATGATACGGATATTGTTATGGTAGAGAAAACAGATCCTGCTTATGGAGCTATGTTTGAAGAAGAAAGTTGGAAACATTTATATACAGGCTCTTTATGCGGAATTTTTCTCAGAACAGATAAAAATATAATACACACAGAACTTGCACCGAATGAAGATATAAATTATTATAGAAGAAAAATCTTTGAAAATAATTTGGAAGAGATGACCTTGGAGGCGATTGATGACTAATCCTTTAAAATATACTTGTTTATTTGGTGGCGGTGCTGTCAGGGGGATGGCTTATATCGGAACTATTCGAGCCTTAGAGGAGCTTGGAATTGAGTACGATATAATAGGTGGGTCATCTGTGGGTTCGATTTTTGCTGCACTTGTTGCGTGCGGGTATAAATCTTATGAACTTGAAAATCTGTTTATGAAAGTAAATTTTGACTTATTTAAAGATATTCATCTTGGCTTTGGGAAAGGTTTTGCATTAAGTAAAGGTGAGATTTTTCAGGATTGGATTAACGAGCTTTTATCAAATAAAGTTAAGCATGCAAAAGGCTGTAACGTAACTTTTAAAGATATAGAAAGAACATTAGTTGTAATGACGACTAATTTAACAAAATTTTGTCCTCAAGAATTTTCTGATATTGAAACACCTGATTTTGAAGTAGCACAAGCAATTAAGATTTCGTCAAGCATGCCGGGCCTAATGGCTCCGTATGAGTATGGCGACAGTTATCTTGTTGATGGTGATTTACAGAAGGCTTCGCCGATGTGGAGACTATCTGATACTTTGAAAAATTCTGAGAGCAGAATTCTGGAATTTCGTCTGGAAGGCGACTGCAGTAAGGATGAAAAAAATCCGATATCCTTTATTAATACAATTTACAGCTGTGTGACAGATATTGCGACCGATTTTGTTACAGAATTATATGGGCAAAATGACAGATATGATTGTATAAGTATTAACACTGGTGATATTTTCTTTGCGGATTTTAATTTAAATAAGGATGCAAGAAGAAACTTGATTAATATCGGATACAATATTACAATGGATTATTTTAAAAGAGTTCTTCCTGCTAAAAAGGAAAAACTGACGGAAGTATATTCGCTTATCTCTACTTATTTGAAGAAGGCTCAAAAGGGGCTGAGGGCTAATAATGTTGAAGAAGTTCAGTGGTGGTTTGGGGATATATTTACAGTTCTATGTGAGAATAAGGAAATCATTGATTCTTGTATATATAATAAAATTTTGGATATGAAAAATGAGTTAGTTAAAGGTTCAACAACCATTTTATTTTTCCATACGTGTTTTAAAGGTGCAAAAAGGCTTGAAGCTCAGATGAGGGATGTGATTTATTCTATAGATTCAAGAATTGCTGATTTAAAGTTGTATCTCCAAAAAATGGAATGAAAATTGCATGGCTTCAAGGAGTAATCGCAACACTATCTCGTGCAACGTACTAAAATAGTAAACGAAAGGAGATAGTAAAT